>CAXFCD010000037.1:0-22440 GCA_964001155.1 uncultured bacterium
GTTTTCAAAATCCTTGATACACCACCGGAAATTGTTGATAATCCTAATGCTATCAACTTGAAATCATTTTCCGATAAAATTGAATTTCAAAATGTGGGATTCAAATATGAAAAAGGAGAATCGGTTTTGGATGGGATTTCATTTTCCATCCCAAAAGGTGAGTTGGTGGCTGTTGTGGGACCCAGCGGTGCAGGAAAATCAACCATCGCTGATCTTATTCCTCGCTTTTATGATGTAAAATCCGGCCAAATCCTGATGGATGGACATAATATACGGGACATCAAATTATCTTCCCTCAGGGATAAAATGGGTATCGTCACTCAAGAGACAATTTTGTTTGATGATACCATTGAGTTCAATATTACCTACGGAATTGATGGCGTTTCTGAAGAAGATTTAACCGTTGCTGCGGAAGCGGCTAATGCGCTGGACTTTATCCGGGAACAGCCCCGAGGATTTCAAACCATTATTGGTGAAAAAGGAATCAAATTATCCGGTGGACAGCGACAACGACTTGCCATTGCCCGGGCCATTCTGCGTAATCCACCTATCCTGATCCTGGATGAAGCCACATCTTCATTGGATACGGAATCAGAGAAGAAAGTACAAGTAGCCCTGGAAAATCTCATGCAAGACCGCACAACGCTTGTTATTGCACATCGTCTTTCAACAATTCAGCGGGCAGATGCAATTATTGTTTTGGAAAATGGCCTAGTTGTTGAATCGGGGATTCATTCAACCCTCATTCAAAGCGGAGGACTCTATTCCCAATTGTATGAAAATATGATATCAAAATAGGGATATGGCTGAAAAATTCTCCATTCTGTTTGACAGTTATCATTTATATCATCTTCCACAATTTGATCCGGTTATTGATCTTCTATCTCAAGACGATAGATTTGAGATTTACCATTCGACTGCTGCATTAAATAAAAAAGAAGAAAAAGAACTTTGTCTTTCAATTTTAGACTCAAAGCCCGGCACGGTTATTTACGAAGACAAAGAAAAAGAAAGAGCACAAAAGATCAAAGAATTGGATTTGGATGTTTTCATTTGCGGGTGGTCACGTTATGAATTGCAGAATTATATGCCGGAAAAAACACTGGCAGGAATGATCTACCACGGAATCGGCGTTAAACCATCTTACTGGCGGGACAATCATTACCGCTTAAACCTAAGATTTGCGGAAGGCCAATATCGCATAGACCAATTAAGAAGTCACGGCATAGAAACAGATTTAGCTCTCACGGGATTCACGAAATTGGATCCGTTATTCAATTTCAACAATCATTCAGACGAAGATCTGATTCAATCCATAGGCTTGGATCCAACGAAAAAAACAATTCTGTTCGCACCCACCTTTTATCCCAGTTCCATTGAACGATTTGGATTAAAACTTGGAGATTATACCCGGGATTATAACCTGATTTTAAAACCTCATATGTGGACATATTTTCTTGACAAATTCGGCGAAGTTAATTTAATACCACAGCGACATCTGGTCTTTGAACTGGCGGAAAAATTTGACCATATTAAAGTTTTAGGTCCGGATGTATATAATATTACACCTTTTTACAAAATTGCAGATGTTCTTCTAACGGAAGCCTCGAGTACGATTTATGAAATGATCGCCTTGGATAAACCTGTGATTGTGAACCGATTTTTCAAGCTAAAATTATCCCATAAACTGTTTCGTTATCGTTTATTCAAAAAAAGACTGAGCAAGGAAATGGATCGGGATATCGGCAACTTTTGTTTTGAGATGAAACGAGCGCGACACCTCCCCAAAACCCTTGAAAAAGCATTCACCGAAAACCATTATCGCTTGGATATTGTGAAAGAATATCAGGCTAAAATGTTATTTAAACTTGACGGTAAAGCATCGGAACGGGTGAGGGATGCGATTTTAGGCCGCCTGAAAGCCCGGGACAGAGTTTAATTTTATGTATTCCATCCTATTTGAAACACACCATCTTTACTATTTACCCAATTTCTCACCTATAATACAGGAATTGAAAAACAGGGGTGATTATGATATTGTTGCATCTATTCCCCAAACCATGCCTAAGAAGGAAAGGGAACTTTTTTATGAAGCATGCAAAAAACTTACAATTAAGGTCATGATGGCTTCAGATGAACAAGAGCGGACATCTCAAATAAAAAAGAAAAAATTTGATATCATCATTGTAGGGAATGTTGGCCAACTCAAACAAATTACCTCCGAGAAAACTTTAGCAGTGATGGTGTATCATGGTATTGGTCTCAAACAATCATATTATCGTGATATGGATGACAGGATCAATCTGCGTGCTGTTGAATCGCAAGATCGGTTCGATGAACTCCAAGCCGCGGGGCACCAAAATCTGGTATTGACGGGTTTTTCCAAATTGGATCCTTTATTTCATCAGCAAGAATCAGACATTCCGGACATGCATAAAAAGCTGAACCTGGATCCCCATAAAAAAACAATTCTCTATGCACCCAGTTTTTACCCCAGTTCCATCGAAAAACTTTTCCCTGAATTTGAATTTTTATCGACTATGTATAACATTATCATTAAACTGCATCATTTCAGTTGGCATCAAAAGCGGTATAAATATCAAAGTCAACTGGCAACTGACATGTCTGAACGATGTAAAAATATTCACCTCCTTAGTGGTGATATTTTTGATGTGACTCCCTATTTTCAAATCGCAGATATTTTGGTGAGCGATATTTCTTCCACGCTGTTTGAATTTTTGCCCCTGAACAAGCCCATCATCCAGGCCAACTGCTTTACTCTTCGTTTAAAACACAAAATTTTTTCCGGTCGTTTTTGGAAAAAATTAGATGTGGACAGAATGCAGAATATGGATTTTACTTATATAATCTCAACCCCCGCGGAACTTGCAAGCCGAATCCAATTTGCTTTGGATATTCCGGACGAAATGTCATTACAACGACAGGAAGCACATGATCAATTTTTATATAAAACAGACGGAAAAGCGTCAAAACGGCTGGTGGATGCCATTGAAGAAAAATTAAAATGAAAATTGGTGTTTACAGTCCCAACTGGATTGGCGATGCAGTCATGGCTTTGCCTTTTATTTCAGGATTAAAAGAGACATTTCCACAGGCTGAAATCATCATTATTTGTAAAGATTGGGTGGCTGATATGTATGAAAACCATCCGGCTGCTTCAAAAATAATTCCGGTTTCAAAAGATGATATAGATGGATTTTCAGGAACGCGGAAAACGGGAAAATCACTGCAATCTGAAAATTTAGATGTTTTTTATACCTTAACGGATTCTTTCCGGAGCGCCGCAATTATGTGGTGGAGTGGAGCACAAAAGCGAATCGGATTTAAATCTCAAATGCGGTCGCTATTATTAACGGAAGCCATTGAGATCCCAAAAAAGAAAATGCACAGATCTCAAAAATATTTATGCCTCTTGGATCCTGAAAAAAGGACATCGGATTCACCCGGAATTCATTTAACAGAAAATGAAAAACTTTGGGCAAAAGAAGAATTGGAAAAAATGGGACATGAAAATCCCGTGGCACTTTTTCCATTTAGCGTTGCTTCATCAAGATCTATCCCAAATAGCAAAATTAAGGAATGGCTCTCAGGCTCAAGTCATCTCTATTTCATATTTGGCTCCGGTGCTGATGCGGAGCGAGCTTCAGTACTCATCAATGAATGTCCCTTTCTAAACTTGATCAATTTATGTGGCCAATATTCCATGCGGGAATCCATGGCACTCATTTCCCGGTGTCAATTTGCTTTGGCAGCAGATAGCGGTTTGGGGCATATAGCTGGAGGCTTAGGAATTCCGACCATTTCCTTGTTTGGCGCCGGAGACAGCGACATCACAAAACCCAATGGCACTCAATCTGGCATTATTGATAAGCACGTTCATTGCAGTCCGTGTCGGAAGAACCAATGTTTTAATAGGGAAGATCCTCTTTTGTGTTTTAAGGAAATATCCCAGAAAGATATAAATATTGCTATCAATTTTTTTGAATTGAATCCTTAATTTCGCCCCCGTTATGAAAGCATTTATTTTAGCTGCCGGCGTTTCTCGTCGGCTTTATCCACATACCTACAACACGCCAAAATGTCTATTGGATGTTGGGGGAAAACCCATTATCCATTACCAGTTGGAAGCCTTGGAAAATTTAGGAATTACTGATGTAACAATAATTGTTGGCTACCATCGTGAGATGCTCATGGAGCATGTAGCATCCAATTTCCCAAACCTGAATTTCAATTTTTTAACCAATCATCATTATTTTGAAACGAACACAGCCTATTCCGTTTATTTAGGTCGGGATATTTTGAGCGCTGATGATCATGTGCTCATGAATGCAGATGTGGTTTATCCCAAGGCATTATTGGAAAAAACTGTGAATTCTAAATTCACCACTGCATTGGCAGTAGATGCGAAAGCTTGTGGTAGAGAGGAAGTAAAAGTCATTGATGGTGGTGAAAATAAAATTGTAGCCATTGGCAAGGATTTGATCGAAACCCAGTGTTTGGGTGAATTCATCGGCGTTGCAAAATTGTCTAAGGAATTCACCGGTCTTTTTTCTGAATCCCTGGAAGACTTGATTGATGCCGGTGGCGTAAATGATTATTTCGAAGCAGGAATCCAACCCTTGTTGGAAAAAACAAATGTCCATTATGAGGATGTTTCAGAATATCCCTGTTTAGAGATTGATTTCATTGAAGATTTGGAATCCGCCCGAGAATTGTTCTAAAGGATTATGAAACAGAATTGGACGCTGATCCTGGATTTTGACAGTACAGTTGTCCGGGTCGAATCATTGGATGTCTTAGCAGAAATCGCCCTGCAGAATCATATGAGTCAATCTGCAATCACTTCCCGAATCAAAGAATTGACTATTCTGGGAATGGAAGGGGAAATCACCTTTCAACAATCTCTCCAAAAACGATTATCACTTTTGGAAGGGAATAGGAGCCACGTTCGGCAATTAAGTGAAAAACTTGTTTCTACCATTACACCCTCATTCAAAAAGAATTCAAATTGGCTGGAAAGACATGCAGACAAAATTTTCATTTTTTCGGGCGGATTCAGAGAAACAATATTTCAGGTGGCAGAATCATTAGGACTTCATCGTGACCACGTTTTTGCCAATGATTTTATTTATTCTGAGTTGGGGCTTATTGAAGGTGTTTACAATTCCAATCCTTTCAGCCGATCCGGTGGTAAACTGGAAAAAGCGAAATCTATGAACTTCTCAGGGAAAGTAGTTATGGTGGGGGATGGCAATACAGACGCAGAATTGAAAGAATTAGGAAACCATGTCACTTTTTTTGCATTTACGGAGAATGTGACACGGCCAACCGTGGTAAAAAAAGCCGATCATGTGATTGAGTCATTTGACCATGTGATTCGTTTTTTGGAAGAGCTTGATTGAGTAAATTCAGCCAAACATTTTTTAATCTAATTTATTAAGGTGGACAGCATGAGCCTGCTGAAACAAGAATTACGGAAACAAATACCGAACGTACAGAATGAAATTAAACAACTGATTGCTGAAAAGGGCGACCAAAAAATCAGTGATGTAACGGTGTCGCAAGCATACTCAGGATTGCGTGGAATCAAAGCATTTGTATGCGACACCTCCTCAGTTTCCGCAGATAAAGGATTAATCATCCGCGGCATGCCGCTATTGAATATCACTCATATTTTACCTGAAGAAGTCTTCTTTTTACTTTTAACTGCCCGTCTGCCCAACGAAGATGAAGTTGCTGATTTGCAAAAAGATTTTTCATCCCACTTGGAGGTACCGGATTATGTTTGGAATGTGTTAAGTGAAATGCCAAATGATGCCCATCCAATGACCTTGTTCAATACCGGGATTTTGGCTATGCAGGGCGAAAGTGTTTTCCGTGAGAAATATGATGGCGGCATGCCCAAGACAGAATTCTGGGAAGCCATCCTAGAGGATGGGATCCGGCTTTTAGCAAAACTCCCAGCTTTGGGCGCAGGGATTTATCGCATGCGGTATAATAAAGGTGAACGCATCGCTCCGGATCCAAAACAAGACTGGGCAGGGAATTTTCTCCACATGACCGGGTTGGAGGATGAGACAGGTGATTTCCACAAACTCATGCAGCTTTACTTTATGCTCCATTGTGACCATGAGGGTGGGAATGTCAGCGCCTTCGCTTCCCACACCGTTGCCTCAGCTTTGTCCGATCCCTATTATGCGGTTTCGGCAGGTCTCAATGGATTGGCCGGCCCCCTTCATGGATTAGCAAATCAGGAATGCTTGAAATTTGTATTAAGTATTCGGGATGAATTCAAAGGTGCGCCAAGTGAGGAAGAATTAAAGCAATATTGCTGGAATCGATTGAATAGTGGCCGTGTGATTCCAGGTTATGGCCACGCCGTCTTGCGCTGCCCCGATCCCCGCTTTTCTGCCTTTATTGATTTTGGAAAAGCACACATCAAGGATGATGAGGTCTTTTCCATCGTAGAACGTTTATTCAATGTGGTTCCCGATGTGCTGCAAGAGCAAGGAAAAGCCAAGAATCCCTGGCCAAATGTGGACGCGGCTTCCGGTTCTTTGCTGTATTTTTACGGATTTAAAGAATTCAATTTTTACACAGTCCTGTTTAGTATTTCCCGCACCATGGGCATGATTTCCCAAATGGTTTGGGAGCGGGCGTTAGGCATTCCAATCACTCGCCCGAAATCGGTAACCACCGATTGGATCAAACAAAACATATAATTCTTATGAAGAAAATAACTGGCCTTTTATCCGGAATCATTTTTTTAACCCATTTCATGATTGCTGCTGAGGTTTATCAATCGGTACGCATCCTTGATCCTTCTCCATCAAGATTGGACATGATTGCTCAAGCTGGAATTCCCATGGATCACATCACCGGGAAAAAAGGCGTTTATATTGATCTCACCGTGACGGATGAACAAACTATAGAACTCATGTCACTAGGGCTAAACCCGGAGGTGAGAATTGCCGATATGACGGCACATTATTTAGAAAGAAACCGTCCCGCAGAATCACGAGATTTTCCATTAGGATCCATGATGGGGAATTATACCTGGGATGAATTGAACGACAGATTTGACGAACTTCAGGCAGAATATTCTTCAATCATATCACAGAGGGTTGTCATTGGAGAATCGGTTGAAGGACGTGATATTTGGGCTTTTAAGGTGTCGGATAATCCGGAAGATGATGAGGATGAACCGGAAGTTTTGTACACCTCCTTGACCCACG
Source organism: uncultured bacterium (assembly GCA_964001155.1). Lineage (GTDB taxonomy): Bacteria > Fidelibacterota > Marinisomatia > Marinisomatales > UBA1611 > CAXFCD01. Next base: position 7,257 of record CAXFCD010000037.1, read on the forward strand.
CTCGTGAGCCGGTAGGGATGATGAACTTGTTTTATTTTGTCCAACGTTTGGGTGAAGAATATGGGAATGATCCTGAGTTAACATACATTGTAAACGAGCGGGAAATGTGGTTCATCCCTGTAATCAACCCGGACGGCTATGTATTTAACGAGTCCATCCAACCCAATGGTGGTGGTATGCACCGCAAAAACCGGCAAGACACCAATTGTGGCAGCGGCACGGGACGGGGAGTTGACCTAAACCGAAATTACGGTTTTGGCTGGGGTGCTAATGATACAGGATCATCCCCCAATCCCTGTGCAACAACCTATCGCGGTCCGTCTGCTTTTTCTGAGCCTGAAACTCAAACTGTCCGGGATTTTATGATGGAGTGGGAATTCAAGAATGTGCTTCATTATCACACCTATTCCAATGTGTATATCCATGCCTTTGGCGATGCTTCTTTGCCGGATGAGCCAGACCTGACCACCCACAGGGAGATTGGACAAGAAATGGCACGGTTTAATGGTTATCCCGCTGGTACAGGATATGAAACAATTGGTTACACCGTTAATGGTGATGCAGTGGATTGGTCGTACGGTGATCAAGAATTGGTGGCATTTACACCGGAAGTGGGTTCTTCTTCCCAAGGCTTTTGGCCCTCAGAAAGTGATGTAATTCCGTTGTGTGAAGCCCAAGTTCATCCCAATAAGATTTTTGCTTTTGTTGCGGGTCCGGACTTGGTGGTTCACAATTATGAATTAACACAGGAAGTGATTAATCCCGGTGATGAAATTGGCATCCAGATTGCGATCCAAAACCGAGGTCTGACAGATTTAAATGATGAAATTTTAATCGAACTTTCGTCTTTAAATGAATGGGCAGATATTTCTGATACATCATTCACTTTTACGGGATTGGATGCTAGGAATTCCCAAACTATTTCTACGAATTTTCTTGTTGATGATGAAACGGTTGATGGTATTTATGTGGGTGCAGTAATCACCCTTGCGAATGAATCCAGTTTTGTTAGACAGGATACAATTCGGTTCATGGTTGGTGAACCCGAAACCGTATTTTTTGACGATTTTGAAAATGGACTTGATTTTTGGTATGTGACCGGTGATTGGGGTTTAACCAATGATGCATCTAGCGGAAATTATGCTTTATCTGACAGTCCCAATGGAGAATACGATGAAGCACAGGAAACTGTTGCTGAATTTGAAATGGAATTGAACCTGGCTTACTATTCCGTCGCCATGGTGGAATTCAAAGCGAAATGGGAAATCGAATCCAACTATGATTTTGTTCGGTTTCAAGCGGATGTGGAAGGAGAAGGCTGGGTCAGTTTGGAAGGGCTCTATACTGAACCCGGGAGCGGCCAACCGGCACAACCGTCAGGCGAGTCGGGATATGATGGTTTCCAGGAAGAATGGGTGACGGAAAGTATTCATTTAGACCAATTAGGTGATGCCAGGATTTTTGGATTTCGTTTTATCCAAACCTCTGACAACTATGTAGAGGAAGACGGTTTCATTGTTGATGATTTCTCAATTCTGGGTGTCACCGGTTATCTATTTGGTGATTTTAATGCAGACAATTCTGTGGATATTTTAGATATATTCGGTTTGATAGAATTAATTGCTAACAATGTTATTCCCACATCTTATCAACAAAATTTTTGCGATTTAAATCATGATGGTGATTTGGACATTATTGATGCATTATTACTTGTAAACCAGATCCTTGGATTTTAAATATGAAAAAAATTCTTTTTATTTTTCTAACAACATTTGTTTTTGGTGAGAAATATCATTCCGAAAAAATAGAATTAGGCAACCGGGGCGATACCTATCGCGTTTGGATTTATTTTAAAGATAAAGCAGACTCTGAAAGGACTGAAATATCTCCCAAATCATTTGACCGCCGAGCGAAGAGTGGCATCCACTCTGCTCATCTCTGGTATGACTTGAATGTATCTTCTACATATAAAAATGAAATTATGGAAATGGGACTCACCATCAAAAATGAAAGCCGGTGGCTCAATGCAGTGTCTGTGATCTGTGCGAAAGATGATTTAAAGAATATTTCAGAATTACCCTGTGTCAAAAAAATTGAACCGGTGATTGGCTATAAAAAACCAAAGTTTCCGGAGACAAATAACGCTAACACCCGAGATGATGATTATGGCGACTCCCAAGCACAGATTGAGCAAATTAATGTTCATGAATTGCATAACGCAGGTTACACTGGGGCCGGCGTTCGAATTTTGGTCATGGATACTGGATTTGACCTAACCCACACTGCCATGGACAATATAAATGTGGTTGCCCAATGGGACGTGATTAATGATGATAATGAAACAGCCAATGAAACATCCACGGAACATGATGAAGGCCAGGATTATCACGGCACAGCGGTTTTATCTACCATTGCTGCCTATGCCCCGGGGAATTTGATCGGTGTAGCCTTTGATGCGGAATTCCTGTTAGCCAAAACAGAAGATGTGACTCAGGAAGTCCAACAGGAAGAAGATAATTATGTGGCCGGATTAGAATGGGGCGAAGCCAACGGGGCCGATGTAGTTACTACGAGTCTTGGTTACTTAGACTGGTACGCTTACGAAGATATGGATGGGAATACCGCAGTAACGACTATTGGAGTAGATATTGCTGTAGGGCTTGGGATGGTATGTGTGACCGCTGCGGGAAACTCTGGGAATAGTTCTTGGTATTACATTATTGCACCGGCTGATGCAGATTCTGTCATTGCTGTGGGCGCTGTCAGAGAAAATGGTCAGATTGCCGGGTTCAGTTCTCATGGCCCAACGTATGATGGACGAATAAAACCGGAAGTATGTGCCCGAGGTGTTTCCACCGTTTGTATTAACCCGAACAGCACCACAGATTATTCCAACTTAAGCGGGACCTCTTTAGCTTGTCCATTAGTGGGAGGCGCTGTTGCATTGATTCGCCAGGCAAAGCCGGAATGGTCAGCAATGGACGTGAGGGAATCAGTCATAATGACCGCATCCCAAGCGGAATTGCCTGATAATAACTATGGTTATGGCATCATGGATGCTGCTGCTGCATTAACTTATGAGACCTCAACTGTTGTTGATGATTCCGATGATTTGCCCTACAAGTTTCATATAACAAAAGCCTACCCAAATCCGTTTAATCCATCCGTAACCATTCAAGTTTCAGGTGTTCCCGGTTCGGACCTTACAGTGGACATATTTTCTTTATCCGGTCAAAAGATTGCTGAATTATATGAAGGAACCCTTTTCCGGTCCGAACAAAGGGTTACTTGGTTTCCGGACAATAATGCAGCCGGAATCTATTTGATTCGTACTGTAGTGAACGGTACATCCCAATTCCAAAAAATAACTTACCTGAAATAATTTTCTCTTCGGTGGAGGAATTACTTGCCTCCATTTAATATTTCCTCGAAATTGCGTCTCGCCTTAGCGATTTCTTCATGAGACGCATACTACAATTCATCGCACTGAAAGCCACTCTCGTTTTCTGTTTTGTTGGGGCCACTGAGCCGCAAACAGAGAAAATCCATCCTTTCCCAGTCGATGTTTCTGTATTTGACGGACAAGGATCCCTATTGATCCATTGGACATATCCCGATTCTATTCTTGCAAACCAGTTTCGAATTTTCGTCCATGAATCCGGCGAAGTTGATTTTAAGTTATTGTCTGAATTGCCGCCCCATCAGACATTTTATCTGGATTATATGTGCGAAAAGGATGTGCGCTATTTTTATAAAATTGAATTGGAAGATACCTTTGGAAACATATTCACCAGCGATACGCTCACCCCGGCTTTTGGCACTTGTCTTTTAATTGAAGATTCCACAGCCTACGATTCCACCATTGTATCCGTTCAGGATTTAATCCTGGCCAAAATCTTGGCCAAAGCGAATGAAATAGATCCATATCAAGTGTATGATCCTATTTTAGATCTAATCAATTTGAATAAACCCATCAACTCGATTTGGTTTGAAAATTATCCCATTGAAAAGCTTAAATCTGCAGAACCCATTTTTCAAATCCTTGAAACTTGTATTTTAGATCCGATGCTGATGGAGGAAATTCTGGCGGAGGAAACACTTTACCGCAATCTGTTTTTAATAAGTCCTGAAACGTGGCTGACTAACGTTGAAAAAATGCTTCTTGATGTTCAAATTTATTGGGAGCAGTTAATGACAGAATACCCAAAAGCCTTGGAAAGATTTGAAACAACTGCACCCATACGCATGATTGGATATCGAATCACGGAAGAAGATCAAAAGGAATTGATGCTGCATATTTTTCATCCTGAACAAATTACCTCTTCTGAAATATTTCTCCTTTCAGGCGATGAGTATGTCAACTTAGGTGAATACTTGATTGAAAATAATTCCCGATTCACAGTCATCCTCCCGGAACAATGGCAAATGGTTGATTTGATGATGGATGATATTTTTATCCAATCTAGTCCTCTCATTTTTAATGAATCAATTTGTTTTACTTTGGACGGTGATTTTATTCCGGTGGAGGAATTGAATCTGAAGGTGGGGCGGCCTGAGTCCACACTTTGGATGAATGAATTAACCTGGAACCCATATTCAAAGACCATTCAACTCGAGGTAGCAGGGAATCCAGAATTTGAAGATCAATATTCTATTTTAATTCAGGATGAGCCACTTTGGGAGGTGGAATCCAATCCCGGGTTTGAAGTCCAATATCAGGATTCTACCTTAGCCTTACAGGAAGAATTTGAATACCCGATTATCATTTCTTTTAAGAAAATGGTGAAAGAGGAATTGGTCACCATTGAACATTTAGTTTTGGATTCATTACCAGTTGCCATCAGCCGTATGCCCGATGGCGGGCCCTGGCATTATGCGGAATCAACCACGTTAGGAATTTCCAATGAGCCGGTCCGGGAATCTTTTGAAACGGACTTATTGCCGGAATTGTTTGTACTTTATCAGAATTACCCTAATCCATTCAACGGCATGACTCGCATTACGTTTGATCTGCTGGAGGATGCCATCGTTTCCCTTTACATCACAGATGCTACAGGCCGTATCCACGATAAATTTATGGAAGGTGAATTCACCACATCTGGTACATATCATTACAACTGGAATGGTGAAGGACGATCTACAGGGATTTACTTTTTTACGATCCATGCTCAGGTTGATAATCGTCCGCCTACGACCTTCAGCCGTAAAATGATCTATTTGAAATAACTCTCTCCTTTTCCGTTTTATTCTCTGTGCAGATTTCTGTATTTTCCTCGCCTGTATGATGAAACGGAATTTATGCCTTCTCAGTTTTGCAATCATCCTTTGGGTAAATGGTTGCGCCTCCCATCCGCCGGTTTTTCCGCAAATGCCCAAAAAAGGGGAAACCAATATGGGCTTCACTTTTTCTGCTGAAAATTTGATCCCGGTGATTTGGTACCGCCACGGATTGGGCAGATACACAGACTTGGGACTGCGGGCAGGCATTCCGTTATCCGGTACGGGGATTGATTTGAATCGAGTGCTGTATAAACGAGATCGGAAATGGGACGTGGTGAATGTGTCGTATAACCTGGCGCCTAATTCCAGTTTTGATTTTACCTATTACAAGTTCAAAGGAGACAAAAGAGCTAACCCCAAAAACCCATTTGGCGCCGCTTGGACAGGCTACCGCTGCATGCTTATTCCCAAGGGAGTCTCTGGCGGACAAAGTGTCAGGTTTGGCATGCTTTACGGAAGGCGCTTCAGTACAAAATGGGGCGTGGAAGTTGGCTATTTCCATGATTTCAAATCCATGCCTTTTTCAAAAGTCTTTACAGCAAATTGGGATCCGGCCGATACGACCATCATCAATAAATATGGCTCCAGTTATAAACAATACCCACACAAGTTTGAAGGGTTTCCCTCAGAATTTTCCCGGTCCACAGGAATGTCGTTTCAATTGTTTATGTATTTGGGACCAACCAAAAAGAAGAAAAAATAATTATAAATAATGGCTGATTCTCCGTTTCGGTCTTTTTTACTTTCTAAAGATTTTCAAAAAGCCAAAGCACACCTCCATGCAATTAATCTTCAGGAAAATCTGATTCCAATTTTGAATGATTTGTTGTTTACCTCCATCAAGGTAAATCAATCACCTAACATGACATTGCACCCTGTTTGTGTATTGAATTCTATTAAAAATATTCTGGGAGATGATAGGAATGATCCTTCCATTACTCTTTTAGAATTTGGAATGAATTATTTAATGGAATTTGATTTCAGAGAAAACGATCAATCCAGTTTAGATGTAGCAGCAAAAGACGGTATTGGACTCACTGCATTTTTGGGTGATTTAGAAGATGCATGTCAACAAGGGAAGCGAAACGAAGCAGAATTGATAACAGCGAAAACATTTCTCGCCTCGGATAGTTCTCGAGGCGTCATGGATTCTCTTTGTGAATTGGCACTCCAAGATTCAAAGAGAAATTCCTTATTTATTTTTCATTTTCTGCGAGCTTACCAATTCCAAGAATTGAAAGAAGATAATTGGGCTTATACCGCATGCGTTTTTGATTGGATGCAACAGAGTACATTACCGGTGCCACATGATGAAGTACCTATACAACCGGAAAATATTTTTGATAATATAGTGAAGGGTGGCGACCTAAATTGGTTTGGTGCTGTGGCTCGTTTGTGGGAAGGGGATTATGTTCGCATTCGGAGTTATCAAAGAGAATTGAGTTATGGTTTAAGCCAAGCCGTCAGCTTAGAACAAGATGTCGAGCCTATTGAAAACCATTGGCTGAATTCTGACGAGCCAACTAAATTTATTGAAGCTACAGAAAAAATTGTTTCTGCAAACAATCCAAAATCAGACCGTGCAGATAAAATCGTAATTTTAGAATCGGTGAGAGCTTTATCTCGAAAGGCTTCCCTTGAACAAAAACATATTTTAGCTGCACGATTGGATGCACATTTATGAAGATTGGTCCATTTACACTTTACAGCATTGAAACTTCCGAATTCGGATTGGATGGTGGTGCCATGTTTGGCATCATCCCAAAACCTCTTTGGGAAAAACAAGCGCCAGCCGATGAAATGAATCGTATTGGCATGGTAACACGATCCTTGCTATTGGTGAGTGATGAGAAAAAGATTCTTATAGATACAGGGAACGGCACGAAGTGGGAAGAAAAATTCAAAAAGATTTATAACATCGATACCAGTCGATACAGTATTGAAGCATCACTGGCAAAGTATGGATTTTCCGCTGAAGATATTACCGATGTGATTTGCACTCATCTCCATTTTGATCATGTGGGCGGAAATACAAAATTCGAAAATGGGAAAATCATTCCCACTTTTCCAAATGCTACTTATTGGGTGTCACAAGAAAATTGGGATTTAGCAAATCATCCAAGCCAAAAAGATTCAGGCAGTTTTATGGATATTGATTGGACAGTGTTGGCGAAAAATGGCATGATTCAAATAGTGGATGGAAAAGAATCATTCATTGATGGGATTGAAACATACCTGACTTATGGACACACCACAGGACTCATGCATCCAATTGTGAGTGATGGAAACAAATCCATATTTTATGGTGCTGACATTTTTCCCATGGCGGCTCATATTCCAGTGCCGTGGGTCATGGCTTATGATATCAATCCCGTTACAACAGTTCAGGAAAAAGAAAAATTGCTTCCCAAAATGGTGGATGAAAATTGGATTCTATTTTTTGAACATGATCCAAATGTTCAAGCATGCACCATTCACCAAGATGGGAAACATTTCAAAATGAAAGAGTCGATCGTTATCAGTGAGTGAAGAAGAAAAAAAGGAAGCATTGTTTCGAGAAGGGATGCGTCAGTACAAAGCAATGGATTTCTTCGAAGCACATGAAGTTTGGGAAGATTTATGGTCAGATTTTTATAATGAAGATCGGAAATTCATTCAAGGGCTCATTCAATTGGCTGTGAGCTTTGTTCACTTGGGAAATGGCAATATGATTGGTGCAAAAAATCTTTTAAGAAAATCAAAAGAAAAATTTCAGGACTTTAAAGGTGTCCATCGCGGCATCCAAGTAACCACATTATTAAATCAAATGGAAATGGTGCGACTCACTTATGACGGATTGGAAAATCCGGAAGAGTTTGATTGGGACGTTGTGCCAACATTGGAGTAACTATGGCAGACATTTTATTATTTGTAAAAGATTTTGAATTGGGATCAAAACTTTCATCCTCCTGTGTGGATGTGGATAAACAGGTTGAATTTTCTGATGAAAATTCAAATCCTAAATCATTTCCGGAAACAGTGAAACTAGCTGTAGTGGATATGGATGAAAAAGTGTTCTCATCTGTGGGACTCGTGGCAGAACTAAAGCGGAAAGGTTTAAAAGTTGTTGGTACTATGAAAAAGATCAATAACAGAGATCAATCAAAACTCCGGTCCGCAGGTTGCGATATTATACTTCCGCGAGCCAGTTTGGTAAAAACATTACCAACCCTTATTGACGAATTAATCGATTGAGAGAATCCAAAGCAAAAAAACGAGCTCTTGCTGCTGAAATTGTATCACGGCTTAAAGTGGAATATCCCGATTCAAAATGTTCTTTGAATTACAAATCAGCTCATGAATTGTTGGTGGCAACCATTTTATCTGCGCAGTGTACGGATCATCGTGTCAATATTGTTACAAAAGATTTGTTTAAGAAATATACCAAACCTGAAGATTTTGCTTATTGTCATTTGGGCGAATTATCAAAAGATATTCATTCCTGTGGATACCACAATCAAAAATCGAAGAGTATCCAAGGTGCCAGTTTAAAAATAGTAGAAGAGCATGATAGAAATGTCCCGGATACTTTGGAAGAATTAATCAAACTTCCCGGCGTAGGACGGAAAACAGCTAATTGCGTTTTAGGCGAAATTTATAATGTGCCATCCATGGTGATTGATACACACATGGTTCGCATTATGGGATTGTTGGGCTTTACGAAAACAAAAGATGCCAAAAAGATTGAACTTGGAATGATGGATATTTTTGAAGAGAAAGATTGGGTGAATTTAACACACATGGTGATAGACCATGGTAGAGCAGTTTGCATTGCAAGACGGCCCCAATGTAGTGAATGCATCTTAGTTGATTTATGCCCTTCGTCTCAAGTTTAGGCATATTCCAAATTCCTTCCCCGCCAAAGGCGGGCAAGTCCTAATCTTATTTCCTTATCCCTCTATTCCTTTTGTTCCGTCAAAAATGGGCGGTAATTTTTAACTCAATTATTATTTGCAACATACAAGTATGTCATATCCTATTATTACAAAAAAATATCATTTTTGCGCATCTCATAAGTACGGGAATCCTGATTGGTCTGAAGAAAAAAACCTAGAAGTCTTTGGGAAAGATTATAATAATCATGGTCACAATTATGTGTTAGAAGTATCTGTCACAGGACCTATTGATCCCGGTTCAGGTTGGTTGGTAGATTTAAAGAAACTTGGTAATATTGTTAAAGCACATGTAGTCAATGTTTTGGACCATTCCCAGATTGAAGAAGACATAGATTGGTTTAAAGGGAAACAACCTTCTTCCGAAAATATTTTAGTTTGGGCTTGGGAAGAAATTGCCCCACGACTCGAACAAGGGAAATTGCACCGGTTGCGCTTGGTAGAAACGCATTCCATTCATACCGATTATTATGGTCCAAGTGCTGAATGAATTTTAAAGATAAACTATATTTGATCCTTGCTGGGATCTTTATTGCATCTTTGGTGAGTTGCAATTTGATATTTCAGAAATTTTTCACATGGACCCCATTTGGATTGTACACGTTTGAAATTTCTGTAGGCATTTTGCCTTATCCCATTACCTTTTTGGTCACAGATTTAATTTCTGAGTTATATGGAAAAAAGAAAGCAGACCAAGTTGTCATTGCAGGTTTGATTTCCAGCGTATTTGTTATGGGAATAATTTTAATTGCAGATGCAGTCACCAGCACAGAATGGTCTCCAGTGAAGAATGAAACATTTCACACTGTTTTTGGATTGTATGGCCCGGCGGTATTTGCCTCTATGATTGCCTATCTCACAGCTCAGTTTATTGATATTCGAGTATTTCACTTTTGGAAAAAACTCACCAAAGGAAAGCATCTTTGGCTCAGAAATAATGGATCAACCATGGTGAGTCAGTTGGTGGACACAGCAACCGTTTTATTATTATTGTGTTCAGCCGGCGCTATTGAATGGAGTCGATTTTGGACGCTGCTGGAAAATGGATTTTTATTCAAGGTAATTGTGGCCTTTTTAGACACACCCATCATTTATGGTGTGATATATGCATTAAAAGGGAAAATTGATATTGCGCCTTACAAAGAAGGATTAGTTAATGAAAAATCATGAAAACATAAAAAAACTGACACAATCTTTATTAGAAGAGATTGGAGAAAACCCGAAAAGAGAGGGATTATTAAAAACTCCGGAACGTGTTGCAAAATCTTGGGACTTTTTCTCAAAAGGTTATAGTCAAAACTTAAAGGAAATTATTAATAACGCTGTTTTCTCAGAAGATGCCAAAGATATGGTTATTGTTCGTGATGTGGAATTTTTCTCACTCTGCGAACATCATTTGCTCCCCTTTTTCGGGAAAGCACATGTGGGATATATCCCAAATGGAAAAGTGATTGGTCTATCAAAAATTCCAAGAATTATTGATATGTTCTCCCGGAGGCTGCAAGTTCAAGAAAGATTGACGCATCAGATTGCTGAAGCAATTCAGGAAGTATTGGAACCTTTGGGAGTAGCAGTTGTGATGGAAGGCGTTCACATGTGTATGCAAATGCGCGGTGTAGAAAAACAAAACAGTTTTGCATCAACCAGTTCCATGTTGGGCCAATTTCGTAAATCTGCAGAAACAAGAGCAGAATTTTTAAGCATTATTAGCAAATAATAGATTTATGGCAAAATATGATTTAGCAGTTTTGGGCGGCGGCCCAGGTGGGTATGTGGCAGCCATTCGTGCAACACAACTTGGACTCAAAACGTGTGTCGTTGACAAAGATAAGTTGGGTGGCATTTGTTTGAATTGGGGATGTATCCCAACCAAAGCATTGTTGAAAAATGCGGAAGTGTATCATCATATTAAAAATGCTGACACGTATGGGATCAATGTCGGGAAAGTTACTGTTGATTTTAAAAAGAATATTAAACGCAGCCGAGATGTGTCTAACCGCTTGAGCAAGGGTATCGAATTTTTAATGAAGAAGAATAAGGTGACTCATATTGTTGGCACGGGGAAACTGACATCAAATACAACCATTGAATTGCAAAATGGAAAAAAGAAAGAAAAGATTGATGCGGAGAAAATCATTCTTGCAACTGGTGCCCGTCCGCGCACTTTCCCGGGAATGGAACTGGACGGCAAAAGGGTCATCAGTTATAAAGAAGCCATGACGTTGGATGCACCACCGAAAAAAATGATTATCATTGGGTCCGGCGCTATCGGAAGTGAATTTGCTTATTATTATAATGAATTTGGAACAGAGGTCCATTTGATTGAAATGATGGATCGGATTCTGCCCGTGGAAGATGCGGATGTATCCAAAGAAGTGGCGAAAAGTTTTAAAAAATCCGGTATCAAAATTTCAACCGGAACGAAAGTTTCAAAAATTGAATCGCTCAAAACCAAAGTGAAAGTCCATACAGAAAAAAATGGGAAAGAAGAAATTCTGGAAGGGGATATTGCCTTGCTTGCTGTAGGCGTCACAGGAAATATAGAAAATATTGGTTTAGAAAAAGTGGGCATCAATATAGACCAAGGTGCTATCGTTATCAACGAATTCAATCAAACCAACATTCAGAATATTTACGCCATTGGTGATGTGTCGGGCCCACCTTGGTTGGCTCATGTTGCTTCGGCGCAGGGGCATGTAGCTGCAGATCATGCGGCAGGACATTCTGTGAAACCGGTGGATTATACCAACATTCCTGGCTGTACCTATTGTCAACCACAAGTGGGCTCATTGGGACTCACGGAAGCTAAGGCGAAGGAAGCAGGACATGATGTGAAAGTTGGGAAATTTTTGTTTCAAGCCAGTGGGAAAGCCATGGCAGTGGGAGATACAACCGGTTTTGTGAAATTGGTCTTTGATGCCAAATATGGTGAACTCTTGGGAGCACACATTGTAGGGTCGGAGGCGACAGAACTTATTGCAGAATTGGGTGTGGCAAAAGCATTGGAAACAACATGGGAAGATATTGCCATGACGATTCATGCTCATCCCACGTTATCGGAAGCAATTATGGAAGCAGCATTAGATGCATTTGGTTCAGCCATACACCAGTAAAAGTTATTTGGCACTAAGTGCGCTTCGCTGCAGATAATTAATTAAATGATTGAAACTCTTACAAACGAAATCATTATTAATGACTTGGGTCATCGCCCTTATCAAGAAGTTTGGGATCTCCAAAAAGAGATGCAGAAACAACGAATCAATGGTGATATTGATGATACCTTGATTCTGGTGGAGCATGAACCTGTTTATACCTTGGGGAAAAATGCAGACGAAAATCATTTGCTCCAAAGTCGGGATGAATCTGTGGATGTGTTTAACATTGAGCGCGGTGGGGATATTACGTTTCATGGCCCGGGACAATTGGTGGGCTATCCCATTTTGGATTTATCCAAATATAAAAAAAGTGTGAGCTGGTATATGCGGACCTTAGAGCAACTCACTATTGATGTATTGGCAGAATTTGGGATTAATGCAAAAAGGATTGAAGGCCTAACCGGTGTTTGGGTTGGTGATGAAAAAATTGCAGCCCAAGGAGTCCGTATTAGTCGATGGGTGACCATGCATGGATTTGCACTAAATGTGAATCCTGATTTATCATTTTATGATGGGATTATTCCCTGCGGTATTTTTGATCATGGTGTTACTTCCATGGAAAAACTATTAAAAAAAAATCAAAATATGAATGATGTTAAAGATACAGTCATAAAAATATTTAATTACTTATTTCAAAAAGGAGAGTACTGATGGCTCGGCTCCATGGATTTACAAAAAAACAAATTTTAGATGTTTATTGTAAAATGGCATTGTCTCGTCGTTTGGATGAAAAGATGCTTATCCTTCTGAAACAGGGAAAAAGTTTTTTCCATATTGGTGCTTCAGGCCATGAAGCCGCTCAATTGGCGGCAGCCACCGCCATGCGTCCCGGTGAAGATTGGGCGTATCCATATTATCGGGATGCGGCGCTGTGTATTGGGCTTGGTATGACAAGCAGGGAACAGCTTCTTTGTTTTTTAGCCAAAGCGGATGACCCCAATTCCGGTGGACGTCAAATGCCTCAGCATTATGGCCATAAAGATTTGAGAATCGTTAGTCAGTCCAGTCCGACGGGCACCCAATTCTTACAAGCTGTTGGCTGTGGCATTGCGCGGAAGATGGACAAAACAAAAGATGTGGTTTATGTCTCTTCTGGCGAAGGGACAACCAGCCAAGGTGATTTCCATGAAGCATTGAATTGGGCAAGTAACGCAAAAGCGCCAGTGATTTTCCATATTCAAGATAATGAATATGCTATTTCTACACATAAGTCAGAACAAACTGCAGACTCGGTTTATGCCATGGCTGCTGGTTATAAAAATTTGTCCAGATATGATGTGGATGGGACCAACTTTTTTGAAACAAATCTGGCATTTAAACAAGCGGTTGAACGCGCTCGAAAAGGGAAAGGTCCATCTTTAATTGTATCTAATGTGGTTAGGTTGCTTCCTCATTCCAGCTCTGATGATCAACGGAAATATCGGACAGAAGATGATTTAGCGGAAGACAGAAAACGGGATCCATTGACCATCTTAGAAGATGAATGTGTGAAAGAAAAATTCATCTCCACAAAAGAGTTTGAAAAAATCAGATCTGATATTGAAATCCAAGTGGATGAAGATACGAAGTGGGCCGAAGCGCAAGATCACCCCGATTTGGATACTGCCTTAGATCATATATATAGTGATGATGCTGAAATGGATGAACCTGATTTTAATGCCATGGCCGATAAAGTAGTGATTGTGGATGCTATCAATCATGCCCTCAAAGAAGAAATGACGAGAAATGATAAAATGTTGATTTATGGTCAAGATATTGCGGACCCGAAGGGTGGCGTTTTTACAGCCACCAAGGGACTCTCTGAAGCATTTGGCAATGATCGTGTCTTCAATTCACCTTTGGCGGAATCTTCCATCATTGGAACGGCAGTTGGGATGGCAGTCACCGGATATAAACCTGTGGTAGAAATCCAATTTGGCGATTACATTTGGACAGCCATGATGCAACTTCGAAATGAAGTGGCTACTATGCGATATCGCTCCAACAATGATTGGACTTGTCCCATGGTTGTACGTGTGCCTGTAGGTGGATACATTCATGGCGCTTTGTATCATAGCCAATCTATCGATGGATATTTTATTCATTTGCCGGGAATTTATTTGGCCTACCCATCTAATGCTGCCGATGCGAAAGGACTTTTAAAAATGGCGTGTCGCATGAATGATCCTGTGATATTTATGGAACATAAAGGATTGTACCGACAAGGCTATGCCGCCACGGAAGAGCCTGGAGAAGATTACATTCTACCCTTTGGTAATGCGAGAATTGTGTCAAAAGGAGAGGCATTGTCCATTATCACATGGGGTGCCATGGTTCAAAAATCCATCGAAGGTGTAAAATCTTTGGGACTTCCGGATGGAATGGTTGAAATCATAGACCTCAGAACATTGAATCCTTTGGATATGGATACTATTGAAGCATCATTAGAAAAAACTGGCAAAGCATTAATTGTGTATGAAGATAATTTGACCAACGGCCCGGGTGCGGAAATTTCTGCTCTAATCGGAGACAAATTTTTTGAATTATTGGACGGGCCGATACGTCGAGTTGCTACGAAAGATTCGCCGGTGCCATACAATTGGTTTTTAGAAGAGAAAGTATTACCGCAAACAGAGGATATTGCGGAAGCCATCGAAGAATTATTGGAGTATTAAATGATTGTTGATGTTGTGATGCCCAAAATGGGCGAATCCATTACAGAAGGAACTATCTTGGAATGGCGGAAATCTGTAGGCGAATCCATAGAACTGGATGAAATATTATTGGAAATTGGAACAGATAAAGTTGATTCTGAAATTCCATCTTCTGCAGCAGGTA
>CAXFCD010000038.1:0-1902 GCA_964001155.1 uncultured bacterium
CATTTTCGAAGATGCGCCTATTGATCAAGCAGTGGAGGGCATCATTAATTCCATTTTCTTCAATCAGGGACATGTATGTTGTGCCGGTTCGCGGCTCTATGTTCAGGAAGGTATTGCAGATCAAGTGATTGAAAAACTGAAACGGCGAATGGATACACTCATTGTTGGTGATCCCTTGGATAAAAATACGGACATTGGTGCCATCAATTCGGAAATGCAGCTTAAGAAAATCAATGAATATTTAAAATTGGGCAAAGATGAAGGGGGCAGCATTTATCAATCTGATTGTGACCTTCCGAAAAATGGATATTGGTGCGCGCCCACTATTTTCACCGATGTGAGCCAATCGAACCGGATTGTGCAGGAAGAAATTTTTGGTCCAGTTTTGGCAATCCAAACATTCCGAACTGTTGATGAAGTGATTGCCAAAGCGAACAATACACCTTACGGCCTTTCTGGTGGTGTTTGGACGGACAAAGGCTCGAAAATATTCAAAGTCTCTAAACAAATTCGTGCCGGTGTGATTTGGGCAAACACCTTTAATAAATTTGATCCGGGAGCGCCATTTGGCGGATATAAAGAAAGTGGCGTTGGTAGCGAAGGCGGGGTTGAAGGTCTCCGTGGTTATGTTAATGTTTAAACACAAAGTTCACGGCGAACACTAAGAAAATATTTTGGAAGTAATATGAGTAAAAGAACAGAAATTCAAAAAACATATAAATTATATATCGATGGAAAATTCCCGCGAACTGAATCCGGACGATATATTAAATGGACCGGCACTGATGGTGAAACTGTGGTGAATATTTGCCGTGGTTCCAGAAAAGATTTTAGAAATGCCATGGTGGCTGCACGGAAGGCTGTGGGTGGATGGTCAGGGAAAACTGCTTTCAATCGATCTCAAATTTTATATCGAATTGGTGAAATGCTGGAAGGCCGACGAGGTCAATTTATGGCGGAACTCATGCTCCAAGGCAGCACCAAAAAACAAGCGGAGACAGAATTAAACCAATCCATTGATCGGCTCATTTATTACGCCGGTTGGGCGGACAAATATCAGCAAATCTTCAGCCGTGTGAATCCTGTATCTCTACCTTATTTCAATTTTACCATGCCGGAAGCCACCGGTGTGGTAGCAGCCTTTGCACCGGATGATTCATCTTTATTGGGTCTCATTTCCATCGTGGCGCCTGTCATCGCCGGTGGAAATACAATTGTGATTTTAGCATCGGAAACAAAGCCCATTTCTTCCATATCCTTTGCAGAAGTGCTCCATACATCGGATGTCCCCGGTGGTGTGGTAAATATTCTTACGGGACACGGGCAAGAACTGTTAGAACATTTTTCATCCCACATGGATGTGAATGCAATGATCTACTGCGGTGATGAAAAAGATGATATTGAATTGGTTGAAACCAATGCAGCGCTGAATGTGAAACGTGCCATCATTTTTTCAGATGAAAAATGGGACAAAGATTCCGGACAAGGCCCTTACCATATTTTAAAAACGCAGGAAACCAAAACCACTTGGCATCCAGTGGGAGTTTGAATGATGTCAGCCAAACCAGCCGTAGCCATAATTCGTTCGAAAGTGCCAGACGCTCAAACAAAAGTCGGTATCATTCTTGGTTCCGGTTTAGGCCCTTTTGCAGACCAAGTTGAAAATCAAACCGTCATTTCTTACAATGATCTCCCGGGATTCCCCGATGCAGGTGTGGAGGGCCATGCAGGGCAATTGGTATTGGGATCCGTTGGTGGCACAGAAGTGGCTGTGCTGCAGGGCCGCGCTCATTATTATGAAAAAGGCCAAGCAGATGTGATGCGAACGCCGGTTGAGACATTAAAAGAGTTAGGGTGTGAAACACTCCTTTTAACAAATGCTGCCGGAAGTCTCGTTCCCGA
>CAXFCD010000039.1:0-17035 GCA_964001155.1 uncultured bacterium
ATCATCATTGTATTGTTACTCAAATTTTCAAAAGCGCTTGAATAATCAATGCCGTATTCTTGTACATACCATGTCAAGGGAATTCCAATGGCTGTTCCAATAAATGTACCGATAGTGCCAATAATGACGGATTCTAAAATGAGAGATCGATACACTTGTCCCTTTGTTTCTCCCATGGCCAATCGAATACCCATTTCACCATAACGTCGAAGACCGCTCATAATTCCCATATTCCATAATACAATCATAGCAATAATTATAAAGATGCCAAGAATTATTACCGTGGAAACATCCACTAAATCCACCATCGTTCCCATCTGGTTTTGATCTCTCAAGGCCATCATTGTGGGGCGGAAAATATCGGATGTATCCGAATGCATTTTATTGAATTGATTTCTTAAAATTTGTGAGTTTTTATCATCATAAAACATATCATGCTTAAAACCAAATATTTCAGCAGCTGCATTTTCCATGTTCAATGCCATTCGCGCACCTTGGATATCCGCTAACATCATTTGTTTATCAACAGGTCCCATCTTTAAATCAAATGTACCCACAACAGTAAGGTTGAATGTTGTGAAAGCATTATCCATTGTTGTTCCCACAAATGTAACAGCATCTCCTAATGAAATGCCTAATTGTTCAGCGAGTTTTGCACTTACGAGAGATTCGTTAAAATGTTGGATTTCTCTTCCGGATACAATCCGAGTGTCCAATTCCCATAATTCTGCTTGCCTGGAATTTTCAGAAAGGAAATCAATGCCAGTAGCAAAAACCGGTCCTTGAGATTTGGTTTCCCCGTTTTCATCCGGTAAATCCAATAAGCCTGCAAAGGAAATCCTTGGCGACCAGAAATGATCCGGATGAGATTGAGATAAATCTGCTATTAAATGATCTACTTCAAGCAGAGCTAAATCATTTGGCAGCATTTGTCGCTCTTCTTTGTAGGCAGCTGTCATAACTTTCACATGACCGGACGTAATGACGGCAGAATCTTTAAACATGTTTCCCATTGCGCCAACCAGAAAGCCTTTATAGAACACCACCAAAGCCACAATGAGAGAAACAATAATAATTGGGAAGAGACTTCGGGATCGGTCTCTTAATATTCCATTTAATACAAATTTAAACATCAGGTGATTTTTCCCCTTATGGCATCAGTGGGTTTCATCTTTGCAATTCGCCTTGATGGCAAATAACTCAAGATTAACACCACAAAAGCAATAAACAATGTTGTTGAAACCAATAGAGCAATAGAATAAACCGGCATTAATCTTTTAGCCATAATTAATCCCATTTCCGTATAATCAATAGGCATAGGAATCCCATATATGGCAAAATAAATAAGGAATGGTCCCCCTAAAACAATCGTCATAATTAAGGCTAAAAATGCATTCATTCCACCTTCCATTGTAAAAAGCCCAACTACTCTTGATCGCGTCATTCCAACAGCCATCAATGTGCCAATTTCTTTTCGCCTGCGGAAGATAGATAAAATTTGAGAATTGAATATTCCCATACCTGCCAAAGCGAGTAAAATAAGATACATGATCTGTGCCCCGGGCTCATCAGCTTCTATCAACGCTTCCATATCCCTCATCAAATAGGCAATATCTCTATGAATCCAATTATGTGTACCATTTAAAAGGGGAACATTTTTAGCTACTGTCACATACGTTGCTTCATTTTCCATGCTTAACATTGTTTGGGCTTTTCGGATGGGAATCCAAATCGTCCCCATGTCCACTTTGAAATTTTCCGTCTCCATAATGTGGACAACAATACCTTCATCTGCATCATAAGATTGGTGCACATCCAACCATCGAATCATAAACGTATCACCCAACTTTAATTTGGTGTAATCTGCCATACCGCTTCCAATAAGAACAGGAATGAGTCCATCTGTTTTTTCTAAAAGTGTATTTGTTGGAAGATTAACAATTTCTTGGCTTGGCTCGATGCCTTTCATAACCACCGGCATGATGCGTCCGTGAGGATAAATAGATGCTTGACTGACTAAAACAGGAACCGCTTGTTGTTTTTGGATAGCGTTTTGTATGGTTGCTGGCGGTTGACCATGAGAATCTTCAAAGGTGAAAGGATCCAATGGGTCAAATTCAGGATGCCAATAGGAACCGCCTGCTACTTCTGTATCAATGGTGACTTGCCGTGCATGTTTCCGCATGCCATCATACATCCCGGAAATGAAAATGATCATAAAAAATGACAAAGCGGTGACAAAGACATTCAGCCATGTTCGTAACCCTGCACCAATAAGGTTTTTGATGGCCAGTTTAAATAACATCAGGACAAATTTTCCGGATTTGAAATGTGTTCATCTTTTACAATTCTGCCATCGTCCAAGTGAATGATTCGTCTAAGATACCCCATAATTTTTTCATCATGTGTTGCAAAGATAAAAGAAGTCTCCAATTCTTGATTGAGCTGAACCAATATTTTCATAATATGATGGGAATTTTCTGCATCCAAATTAGCTGTTGGTTCATCGGCCAAAACCAATACCGGTTGATGGACAATGGCTCGGGCAATTGCTGTCCGCTGGCATTCGCCGCCACTGAGCATATTGGGACGAGACTCAATTTTATCCGATAATCCTACTGACTCAACTGCTTTTTCAACCAATCGTTTTCGTTCTTCTTTATCGACTTTATTTAAAATCAGCGGCAATTCCACATTTTCAAAAACGGTGTAAACCGGTAACAAATTATAACTCTGAAAAATGAATCCCATTTTTGTTTTTCGAATCTCTGCACGTTCGTTATGAGATGCCGTTCCCAAATTTGAATTCAATACATTCACAGTCCCTTCCGTCGGTGCATCCAATCCACCGATTATATTGAGCAAAGTGGTTTTCCCTGAACCGGAGGGGCCAACCAATCCGGTGAATTCGCCTTTTTCAAGTGTGAGATCAATCTCTTTCAAAGCAGTGAAAAAGTCACCGCCTACAGGAAATTGTTTTAACAAATTTTGTATTTCTACAACTGGTTTTGACATAATGTACTCTAATGATTGTAAATGAACATGATTTGAAAATTGGTGCCAAACCCGGCCACAGTTTGGGGTAAATATTCTGATGGAACAGAATATCCCGACCGGTTTGGACTCCTAGACAGAATGAAATTTAAACTGAATTTATCAAATGTGGATCCCCAACGAATATAATGGTGCCAATGATCATTCTCCCAATCAACTTGAGAGATAAACATGATTTGATGAATCATTCCCAAGGGAACACTTGCCATAAATGCGGATAGCGTTTGTTCTTCTTGCGTGTAAGAGTTGGACATATACAATGTTTCTGTCATGATCAAAATCCCGCTTGCAAGGGGAAGAGTATAATCAGCACCAACCGTTATGAATCCCAATTCCCGATCGTCCAAATAAACAATGGCACTTTCATTCCAAAAACCAATGAATCCATCAAATCGATAATCCAATCCAATGCGCTTATTTTGATCAGAAACGATGACAGGTGTTTGGCCCAAGAATCGATTGTGTGATTCCGAGTCTAGATGAAATGTTAATCCCCATTCGCCAAGAGCATTAGATAGTTCTGTTCTGCCACCAAAAGACATTTCATCTTTTTCCTGTATGGCCCAAGACCAAACAGAAAGTAAGTTATTGGGAAACCAACGTAGTCGAAATGCATTCACCCCATCGGTTTGACCGGTTGGGTCTGCTAGATTAAATGTGTCAAACCAAGATAAAGATCGAAGCACTTGTGATGGCCCAAAAACAATTTTTTGCAAGCCAAGGCGCGCTTCTATTTTTTCGGATGAATAGCGGATCCAGGCACGATGTGGATTTTCATGTTTTTGTGTGAGAGAATCGCCGGAATAGGATTTATCAAATCGGTAGGCAAATTCTAAATCAAGCAGTGACAATTGATTCAGTTCCTTAGAGATGGAAAAATTGGGAATATATCCAATGGTTGATTCAAAAGCTGACTGCCCTTTTGGAACATCATCTCCGGAAAGTGAGCTTGCCCAAAATTGACCTTTCATTGTATAAGATTGAGCATTCAAAAGAAGCGGTAAAAGGAATAAAGAAAATCTAAGAATCACTTTAGAATACCCCTCATAAATGATTCAATTGCTTCACCTTTAACCTTAATAAATTTTTTCGTATCCTTCATCACGGTGAATTGAAGCGCCAATCCATCCATAAAAGCCATTAATAATGAAGCGACCCCATCTTTATTCATTTTTCGGAATTCCCCGATATCGATTCCTGCTTGAAGAATTGTTTTAATACCATCTTGAAATTCATCATAATATCCCACCAAATCTTGGTTAATGTTTCTGGGATGTTTGCTTCGGCAAGATTGTGCCCAAATCTCATTCATGATGGTATTTGTGTCGCTTTTTTCCATGCACATATTTAACCCTTGGTCCATGAGTTGTTTCAGTTTTTTTGTCGGCGATAGAGGGGATGATAAAATTTCATTTAGAAAAAGTTTGAATTGGTCAAAAATAGATTGCTCTATGGCATTAAAAATGTCTTCTTTACTTCTAAAATATTCATAGACAGTTCCTTTGCCAATACCGGCTTTTTTGGCCACATCCGCAATTTTTCCTTTCTCAAGTCCGTGCTGGGAAAAGACAGTCATTGCGGCTTCAATGATTCGGGTTTTTTTATCTGTTTTGTGCGTATCCATTAATATATGACTGACCAGTCGGTCGGAATTTATAACTAATAATCCAAATAACAAAAATAAAAGATTAAGCTGCCAACATCCAGATGGCCATAAACAACATAATACTATTTTCAATGAAGGTTGCTTTTGTCATGGGCAGTTTTAAGGCTGTTCCGAGACAGGCACATTGGATAGCATTTTTATTCAATAAGACTTTCGTAACGCCAACTGTGGTTGTCCCCAGAATAATTAACGTAGCCATAAGGGCAAACTGGAGATTGAGTCGTAATAGAAAAAGAAGCCCCAAAGCAGTTTCAATGAATGGATAAACCCATCCATAAACAGGGGCCATCTTTGCCAGCGGATCATACATGGAAAAGGAGTCAGGAAAATTCTTATAATCTAAAAATTTGAAAAAACTGAAAACGATGTAGAACAATCCCATGAAATCGTACATGAAATCGCCCACATTGAGATCGTGCTTGTTTATAAGTATTGTTGAAGCAGTGATGTAAATGAATATGAGGAACAAGGGAAAAAGCTGTTTCAGATCTGACTCCGTTTCAGTTACAGTCTCTACATGTTGAGTTTTGAAAATTTCGCTGATTGTATATTTTTCAGGTATTGCGTTTTGTAATTCTGATAAAGTGACTGGGGCGGATGTTGCCAAGTTCACTGAACTGGATTCTAATGAAACATCAGCTTTTTCCACTTGGAACATGTTTTGAAGTTTTTCCGTGACAGATGCCACGCAACCTTCACAGGTCATCCCTGAAATTGTATATTTTGTTATTTGACTCATTTTAGTTGTTCTATTTGATTTCCTTTTTTTACCCATCCTTCATTGAGTACACGGGCAAACCAACCGCGTCTATTCATAGTCACTTTTATAAATTCATTCACGTTTTGTTCACCTACATAAGGAAGAATTTTCAAATTCGTACAGGGATCACATTCAAGAGATATTTCCAGAACACACTCTCCAATTTTGAACTGTTGATTGGGTTGAAATTGAGAATGGTCAAAACTGGTGATGGTCAAATTTTCCCCAAGGTCACCGGGCTTTATGGGCCAGCCTTCATCGTTTAGTTCTTGAATCGTTTCCAAAGGATACAGCAACACAGCCATATCCGGATCTCCATCTTTTTTGTGCGTGCGAAAAGAATTGAAATCACCCTCTAAACCTGCTTTAGAAATAAAGACACGATTAACCGGTTTTTTCGGTAATCCTCGTTCGCCCGGGGTACAGAGTTTTACATTAATTTGGTGGACTATTTTCATAATTGATGTGAGAAATTACTGTTTAAAATCTGCATGCATCCAATCGTTATATTGAGACACTAATTGTGAAGTTTTTTCTCCGATGGAGCCATCTCCAATTGTTTGCTCATTCACTTGAATAATGGGCACAACACCGGAACCACTATTGGTTAAAAATAATTCATCTACTGTTTCAAATTCATCTTGGTTCAATTGTCCAAACTTTACTGGAAATGGAGACTGAGACAGTATCGTTTGTCGCGTGACCCCGGGCAAAACACCACCTTCTCTGGTGTAGAGTTTCCCGGTCTTTGCCCAAAATATATTACTTCTGCTTCCTTCCAATACTAAGCCATCTTTATCTATTAAAATGGCTTCAAAACACTTTTTGGATTCCGCCAATTGCCATGCATCGTAACAAACTTTATAATTGGTTGTTTTTACATTGGGAGTTTCGCGCGTGCCTTTTACAGTGATGGCAGACACACCATTATAAATGACTGGATCCAAGTTTAAAGATGAAGTATAAAGTATCAATTTGTCCGGCACAGCCAGTATGCGGGTTCGTTGATTTGGATCATCAAAATTTGAAATGACTGTTTCCACCATTTCTAAAATTTCACCCCTTTTGTAATGGATGGTCAGTCCTGTCAATTTCACTGAACGAAACAAACGATCCAAATGGGGTTCTAAAAAAACAGGTTTAAAATCTAATGTGCGAAATGTTTCATACAATCCTGTTTCAAAAGCGAATGTGTCAGCCCCAAGTTGGAGTGATTCTGTTGAAATGGTTTCCCATTGATTATTGATGAGTGCTTGAATCATGGTTGAAGTGATGCCGCTTTGGCTAATGTTTCTTCATATTCATCTGCTTGGTTTGAATCCACTGTGATGCCACCGCCAACGCCTAATGTTAACTCTTCGTTTTGCTGAAAAATGGTTCGAATTGCAATATTAAAATTTAAAGTGCCATTGGGGAGAATGTAGCCAATCGTTCCTGTGTAAATGCTACGAGGATTTGGTTCCATTTCGTGGATGATTTCACAAGCACGTATTTTGGGGCAACCGGAAATAGATCCACCGGGCAGCATGGAAATCAACGCTTCAAGTGGATGTAATTCTGATTTTATTTTGCCCTGAACCAAGCCATAGGTATGAAACACTTTTTCGAGCTTTTGGGCTGATTTGGATTCTAAAACTTCTACCGTCCCTGTTTCGCAAACTTTCCCCAAATCATTCCGTAATAGATCTATAATCATGTACAGTTCAGCTTGTTCTTTTTCACTGTTCAATAATTGATTCAAATTGTTTTCATCTTCTTGATTATTTTTTCCACGGGGCATGGTTCCTTTAATTGGTTTTGTGGTAATGATGCCATTTTCAATTTTTATAAATTGTTCCGGTGAAAGTGAATGGATGGCCCAATCATCTGATTCAAAAAAAGCACTAAATCCGACTTTGTTATTTTGCCTTAATTGGTGAAATAATTGTTCAGGCGTTGCATCTGTTTTTGACTTAAGCGGATGGGTATAATTGATTTGATAAAAATCACCGGCTCGAATGTGAGTTTTTATTTTATTGAAATTTGTGTCATAAACATTTCTGGGAATGATGGGTTGGAAATGGTCCCAACTCACCCCAGTCAATTCGGAATTTTCTTCAATATCATGGAACGATTCAAACGCAACAAAATGGGCCGCAGGAATTCCATTCAATTCATGCACAGGAACGCCCAGTTGTTTTGCACCAAATTCATAAGTGATAAATCCTGCAATGAATTTGCCTTTGTACTTATGTGCAAAATCAACAAGGCGGGAGGGAGATTCATCAATAGAAAGTGAAATTTCATCCACAGGATTCGACCCAGAAATATTTCGCCAATCTGAATGTTCATTTCCTAAAAATAAAACTTTGTGACTCATTTTTTTAATAACTGTTCAAGTTTTAATTCACAAACCGGTTTATCCACTTCGTGTTCCCTGGCGAACTTGGCGGCAAATTATACATTCAAAAAATTTTCCAATATTTTAGATCCCATGGGTGTCAAAAATGATTCAGGGTGAAATTGAACTCCAAACACAGGCAAAGATTCATGTTGAATTCCCATGATTTCGCCATCATTGGTCCAAGCAGTTTTCAAAAACCCTTCCGGAATGGATTCTAAAGATAACGAATGATACCGCGCTGCCTGAAACGGTGAGGGAACATTCTTAAATAAACTAGTATGATTGTGGTGGATCAATGATGTTTTCCCATGGAGAATTCGTTTTGACTGTTTCACACCTACGCCAAAAACTGATCCAATACATTGATGTCCAAGACACACACCTAAAATTGGCATTTTGTCCGTACAAGTTTGAATAATCTGTTTTGAATTCCCTGAGTCGGCGGGCGTTCCCGGACCGGGGGAAATAATGACTTTGTCCGGTGATAATTCAACCAAATCGATTTTATCGTCATTTTGTTTCACTTTGGTGGTTGCATCCAATGATTCTATGGCTTGGACCAAATTATAGGTGAATGAATCGTAGTTATCGATTAGTAAAATATTCATTATTTACAATTTTAATTTTGATAAACTTGCTTGATGAATTAATGGTTAGAAGTCACCGAGATTTTAAAACAGGTTTCCAATGAAAGGAGCATTGAATTGTCGTAAAATTGAAGACTTTATTTTGACCAAAATTTTCATTATTTAACAATTCCTTATGTCAACACCCACGTTAGAAAAAGCATACAACCCCGCATCTGTTGAGGACAAGTGGTATTCTCACTGGACAGAGAAAAATTATTTCCACGCAGATGCGCATTCTAAAAAAGATCCTTATACAATCGTCATCCCGCCACCCAATGTAACAGGCATGCTTACCGTTGGTCATGTGTTAAACAATACAATTCAGGACATTTTAATTCGTAAATCACGCATGGAGGGGAAAGAAGCTTGTTGGATTCCCGGGACTGATCATGCGTCCATTGCCACCGAAGCAAAAGTGGTTGCCATGTTGAAAGAAAAAGGGATTAAGAAAAGTGATCTCAGCCGTGAAGAATTCTTGGAGCATGCATGGGAATGGAAAGAAAAGTATGGTGGCATCATTATTCGTCAGTTGAAAAAGTTAGGGTGTTCCTGTGATTGGGATCGTGAACGATTCACCATGGATGATGGCTACACCCGAGCTGTATTATCCGCCTTTGTAAAATTGTATGAAAAAGGATTTATTTATAAAGGCTACCGTCTTGTGAATTGGTGTCCAGTTTCCAAATCTGCTATCAGTGATGAAGAAGTGATTCACCAGGAAGTGAATGGCCACCTTTGGCATTTTCGATATCCTATTACTGATTCGGATGAATATTTGGTTGTGGCAACCACTCGTCCTGAAACTATGCTGGGTGATACGGCAGTTGCGATACATCCAGAAGATGAGCGCTATCAACATTTGTTTGGTAAAACAGTGGCCCTTCCATTGGTTGGTCGTGAGATTCCAATTATTACAGATGATTATGTTGATCCTGAATTTGGAACTGGTTGTGTGAAAGTGACGCCGGCTCATGACCCAAATGATTTTGCCATGGGCGAACGACACAAATTAGAATTCATTAATATTATTAATGATGATGCTTCCTTGAATTCCAATGCACCGGAAAAATATGTGGGCATGACACGAGAAGATGCACGGAAGGCTGTCGTGGCTGATTTGGAAGCAGAGGGCCTTTTGGACAAAACTGAAGATTATGTGAATAAGGTTGGCTATTCTGAACGTGGTCATGTGCCTATCGAATTTTATATGTCTGAACAATGGTTCATGAAAATGGATGAATTGGTCAAACCGGCTTTAGCTGCTGTGAATGGTGGTAAAATCAAATTTCATCCGGAACATTGGACAAAGACATATAACCATTGGATGGAAAATATTAAAGATTGGTGCATTAGCCGTCAGTTGTGGTGGGGACACCAAATCCCGGTGTGGTATCATAATGATGACAATTCCAAAATTCATGTGTCTGTGGAAGGTCCAGAAGACCCTGAAAATTGGACACAAGATCCAGATGCGTTGGACACATGGGCCAGTTCATGGTTGTGGCCAATGGGTGTTCATGCATGGCCGGAAGAAGATGCTAATTTATCAAAATTTTATCCAACCGATGCGCTGGTGACGGGCCCCGACATTATCTTTTTCTGGGTGGCTCGAATGATCATGACGGGCTATGAATTCATGGACGATCTCCCATTTAAGGATGTGTATTTCACATCCATTCTTCGAGATGAAACAGGCCGAAAACTCAGTAAATCGCTTGGTAATTCTCCGGATCCATTTGACTTATTTGATGAATATGGAACAGACGCAGTCCGGTTCGGAATTATGCTTATGGCGCCACAAGGATTGGATGTTTTGTTCTCTAAAGACCGCCTTGAGATCGGCCGAAATTTCATGAATAAATTGTGGAATGCGTGCCGATTTGTTCAAATGAATATTCCGGAAAATTGGGAAGATGAAGTTGACATAGATTCCCAAAAATTGGATTTACCAGAAACATGGATTTTGGGCCGATTGGCAAAAACGATTGATGATTTTAATCGTCAATTAGACCGATTCCATTTTAATGAAGCTGTGAAAGTTTTGTACGAATTCACATGGAATGATTTTTGCGATTGGTATGTAGAAATCGCGAAAACACGATTTTTTGACGACAATGAAAATGATGCAAATATTGCTCGGTCAGTTGCCTTAAAGTGCATCCGAACTGTGTTGGCATTACTCCATCCATATTCGCCATTTATAACAGAAGAATTATGGCACCATTTCAAAAAAGAAGACGCAAAAGATTTAATCATTGCACCTTGGCCGGAATCTGAGACAACAAAATCTGATACTGCTGAAAAAGATATGGCAACTCTTCAGGAGGTCATTACATCCATTCGATCCATTCGAAGCAGAATGAATGTGCCGCCATCAAAATTTTCTGATTTGACCGTTCGATGCAATGGCGAACAATCTCTGTTTTTATTAGAACATTTGGACCTTTTAAAATCTTTGGGGCGGATTCAAGATGCCAAATTGGGTGACTCAGTGGAAAAACCATCTCAATCTGCAACCGCTGTGGTTCAAGGAATGGAGTTGTATATTCCCCTCGGTGGATTGGTAGATTTAGATCAGGAAAAAGGCAGAATGGAAAAAAGAATTGTAGAAATCAACAGATTAATTACCGGCATCAATGGTAAATTATCCAATGAGAATTTTATCAATCGGGCACCGGAGCAAGTTGTGGAAAAAGAACGATCCAACTTGTCTAAACTATCAGAAGAATTAGAAAAAGTAACAGCCAACCTGGAGATGCTTCAATGAGATTTATTTTTAATTTTTTATTAACCGGATTGTTATTGGCTCAATCTGAAGATGCCACCCTAACCATTTATAAAGACGGAACGGCCTTGGTTAAACAACCGGTAGGATGGGACATCCCATCCGGCCCCAGTTATGTCACCTGGAGCGCACTTCCAAATGGGATTCACCGTGATACACCTTTTTTGAACTTGGCAGGAGCTATCATTATCTCTCAACGCTTTAATGATAATATTTTCACAGGAACAGATTATTTCAAAAAGTTGCGGGGAGAAGAAATCGAAGTAAAGCCCAAGGACAGTAAAGTGATAAAAGGAACGCTTTTGGAAATCAGTACCGGTTCTGTCACTATTTCTTCTGATGATGGCATTCTTTCATTTAATCGGAATGAATTAGAATATTTAGGAAGCGGAAATGGAGAAATGGACCCACCTACATTTAATCCGTTTTTGTCTTGGGACCTCCAATCTGATGAAGAAAAAATTGTAAAAGGTGAACTGGTTTATAAGTCAAATAATTTTTCCTGGTCCACCGTTTACCGATTGAAAATGCTTAATGAAGAAAAAGGCGAATTGATTGCTGAAGCGGTAATCGTTAATAATTCTGACATGGAGTTTGAAAGCGCAAAGCTTCAATTAGTTGAAGGGCATTTAAATCGCCCCAACAAGAAATGGACACGGCCGGAAAGGATGGCAAGGGTTGCAATGGTTGCAGATGCCACAGCAATGCCCATGATGGATGAAGGTGAATTGGGCGATTACCATATTTATACGCTCAATGATATCCATGATCTTGAAGCAAAAGAAAATTTGACTGTTCGGATGTATGGTCCTTTAGATGTGGGATATACAAAAACGTATGTATTTGAGAATCATGAAAGACGGCAAAAAGAAGAACCATTGGAAGTTCGCTTAACAATGATCAATACAGAGTCCAACGGTTTGGGTATTTCTCTCCCCGGAGGAAAAGTTGAAATGTATTCCTTTACCCAATCGGGCGGATTGGAATACATTGGAGCTGATGATATGGGACAGGTTCCCAAGGGCCAATCTACCAAACTGACATCCGGTCGTGCTTTTGATGTGATCGGGAAACGGCGGGTGTTGAATTATGACCGCCAACGAAAAAGTGAAGAGGCTGTCATTGAAGTCCAAGTCACTAATGCTCGGAATGAAAATGTAAATGTATTGTTGATTGAACATATTAATGGCGATTGGGTCATTAAAGATGAATCTCTGAATTACCAGAAAAAAGATGCTTCAACAATTCATTTCCCCATTTCTTTAAGCGCCGGCGAAACAAAAATCGTTTATTACACCTACCGAAAAGAATGGAAATAACCCCGATCGGGGACCTTCATTGAACCTGGCTGCTCCCATTTCACACGTCAAAGGAGTTGGCTCCCAGCGCGAACCTGTTTTGGCAGATCATGGTATTACCACCGTTCGTGATATACTTTATTATTTCCCCAGGCGACACTTAGACCGAACCACCATTTCACCGATCCGGAATTTTACCAAAGGTGATGTGGCAACCCTCATCGGAAAGGTGGAAACATTCGGTGAAAAGTCAACCCGGCGCGGGAAAATATTCCAAGTTATTGTCTCCGATGGTACAGGACTTTTGACCTTAACTTGGTTCAATGGAATCCGGTATATAAAAAACTTATTCAAGATTGGGGATAAATTGGCAATCCATGGCAAGGTGGATTATTACGGCGGATTTGCCATGACCCACCCGGAATTTGACAAGTTGGATAAGGAAGATGACCCTGTCAGTACTGGAAAAGTGATTCCACTTTATCCTTTAACAAAAGAATTGAAAGCAGCAGGGTTGGATCAGCGAATTCTGCGGAATATGGTGAGGGATGTTTTGGTTTCTCATATAGACATACCTGAACTTTTTCCCGACTCGATTTTAGTGGATCATAATCTTATTCCACTGAGGAAAGCACTTCACGATATTCATTTTTCTGATGGGATCGGAGAGTTGAATCAAGCCATTCGACGATTGAAATTTGATGAACACTTTTTTCTTCAATTACTCATGGCTTTAAGAAAAAAGAGTTTTCAATATACCAGTACCAACCCATTATTGGATATTGGCCCCTATTTTAAATTGATTTCCGAATCTTTGGATTTTGAACTAACAGATGCCCAGAAAAGGGTGATCCAGGAAATTCACACTAACCTGAAAAAGTCAATCTCCATGAGCCGATTACTCCAGGGCGATGTGGGCTCAGGTAAAACGATTGTTGCAATATTGGTATCTTCCCTGGCTGTTGGGAACCAAACTCAAGTTGCAATCATGGCCCCAACGGAAATTTTGGCTACGCAGCATTTTCATTCATTCAAGAAAGAATTGGATAAAGCCAAAATTCCCTGTGCACTTTTGGTGGGGAATATGAAAAAATCGGAACGAAATCCAATCATAGAAGGATTGGAATCGGGGAAAATTCCCGTCATCATTGGCACACATGCACTTATTCAGGAAGATGTGAATTTCAAAAATCTTGGGTTAGTCATTGTGGATGAACAACATCGTTTCGGTGTGAATCAACGGGCAAAACTAATTGAAAAAGGTATCAATCCCCATTTTCTGGCCATGACGGCTACACCTATTCCGAGAACTTTAGCCATCACCTATCACGGCGATATGGATTTGTCCATCATTGATGAAATGCCAGCAAATCGGATTACGGTAGTGACGAAAGTGGTGGAACCGCCCAGGTTACCCAAGGTTTATAAATTTATTAAAGAAGAGGTCGCTGCAGGAAGACAATGCATGGTGATTTATCCTTTAGTGGAGGAATCTGAAAAATCCGATTTAACTGCAGCAGTGGAAGCACACCAAGACTTGGATGAAACAATCTTTCCTGATTTGAAAGTGGGGCTTATCCATGGCAGAATGAAGGTTGAAGAAAAAGATGATGTGATGGAAAAATTTGCCAATAATGAGATCAATATTCTTGTTTCCACTACCGTGGTTGAAGTGGGTGTGGATATTCCCAACGCAACTGTCATGCTGGTCGAACATGCAGAACGCTTTGGTTTAACTCAACTCCATCAACTCCGGGGCCGTGTAGGACGAGGCGCAGAAAAAAGTTATTGTATTTTGGTAAAGCGAGGTGTGACAGATTCATCTCGAACACGGCTAAACATTATGGAAGAAACGACTGATGGATTTGTGATCGCAGATGAAGATTTGAAGCTTCGTGGCCCGGGTGAATTCTTCGGGCTAAAACAATCAGGATTTTTTAAATTTAAAATTGCCAACATGGTTACGGATGGATCGATCATTCGGGAGGCAAGAAAAGTAGCATTTGACATTATAGAACATGATCCTTATTTAAAAGACAAACATCATGAAGAATTGAGAAAATCATTCATTAGAGAGTATGCTGAAAGGCTGGATGAAATAAAATTATCCTGACTTTTCCTCATTTGGCTTCTATCCTGTAGGAATTAAATTCCCCGGCTCTATATTGATGTAAAATCATTTTTTCAGGACAGACCATGTCTCAAGAAACTCCGAATAAAGAACAACAATTATTCATGTATCTGGTGGGTACATTTCAGTCCAGCGCCTGGATTGCGTTGGGCAAAATGAAAAATCCCATGACTGACAAGATTGAACCAAATCTTGAACAAGCCTCCTTTTATATTGATTTGTTAGATTTGATGCAAATGAAGATGAAAGGCAATATGTCTGAATATGAGGAACAAATGCTCATCAACACCGTAAGTGAACTCAAAATGAATTTCATTGAAGAGCAGAAAAAAATCGGTGAATCAGATGATGAGAAAATAGATAATTCTGAAAAGTCTGATCCTGAAAAAAAGAAAAAATATCCGAAGACAAAACCGGAGAAGAAGAGTAACACGTGATTCATCCTGATTATCTACGCCTGAACAGGATTCTGGCAGGCGTCATTTTCCTTATTTCTTTTATTGTTTATTTCGATACCATGGCCCCTACGGTGTCTTACTGGGACTGCGGGGAATTCATCGCTGTATCCCATACTTTGGGTGTTCCTCATCCGCCTGGAAGTCCATTTTTCCTATTATTAGGCAGGATAGCTTCCATGGTTCCTATCAATGAAGATATTGCGTTTCGAGTCAATATTCTTTCGCCCTTAGCCAGTGCTTTGGCTGTAATGTTCCTTTATTTAGTCATCGTGCAAGTAGTGGCCCATTGGAGGGGAAAATTGGAGTCAGTGAATGATGCCCTGGTGGCGTTCGGTGGTGCTATTATTGGTTCTCTTGTTTTTGCATTTACAGATAGTCATTGGTTCAATGCAGTGGAGGCAGAAGTCTATGCATTCAGTACATTTTTTACAGCCATTGTGGTTTGGCTGATTTTACACTGGAGTGAAAAAGCAGATGAGCATGGCCACGAGCGTTACATTTTAATTATTGCTTATATGATTGGTTTAGCCACAGGATTACACTTGTTGAATCTGCTCACACTGCCTTTCGTGGCGCTAATTATTTATTTCCGGAAATACAAATTTGAATGGCAGTCATTTGGTGTTACGGTGCTCATTACCGGCGCTGTATTTTTTATTATTCATAATGTGATCATTAAAGGACTCCCCAAAATTGCCGCATCTATTGGTGTCGGCGCTACAGCGGGACTAATTTTGGCAGTTTTTGGTTGTATGGTTTGGGCAGTCTCCAATCAAAAAAGATTGGCGTCGGTAGCGTTAACATCTATGGTTTTGGTACTCATTGGATATTCCACTTATGCACTCATTTTTATTCGCTCAAACCAAAATCCGGGCATTGATGAAAATAATCCTGAAACGGTAGAAGCATTTATTTCTTATCTTGAACGGGAGCAATATGGTGATGTAGGCATGTTCCCTCGTCGATTTAAAGGTATACCAGCTCTCCATGAAGTTGCAGGTTATCCCGAGGGTCCGGGACGGACTTTTTCACCGGCTCAGAAAAGTAAGTATAAAAAATATGAAACAGGTAAACAGTGGGATTTTTTCTGGGACTACCAAATCAGGAAAATGTATAACCGATATTTCCTTTGGCAATTCGCTGGCCGTGGCCCTTCAACGGATCCTTATGTAACAGCCATGGGTGCATCCAATCGTGAGGATGGTGTGAACTGGACTCAGTTTGGATTGCCGTTAGCTTTCATCCTTGGCTTGATAGGAATGTTTTACCACGCTTACCGAGATGAGCGAATGGCATTCTCTGTATTGGCTTTATTCATTATGACTGGGTATGCTATTATTTTGTATTTAAATCAGGATGATCCTCAGCCTCGAGAAAGAGATTATTCTTATGTTGGGTCATTTTTTGCATTTGCAATTTGGGTGGGCATCGGCGCCTCTGCCATCAGTGAAAAAATTATTGAATGGATAAAAGACAAAGAAGTGAGCCAACGATTGGTGGCAATGGCTCTTATCCTGCAAATAATTTTCATCCCAACTGTCATGGCGAAAGCAAATTATCATTCCCATGATCGTTCTGGGAATTATGTTGCATGGGATTACAGTTACAACATTTTGCAATCATGCGAACCCAATGCAGTCATTTTTACCAATGGGGATAATGATACCTTTCCCCTTTGGTATTTGCAGGAAGTAGAAAAACTTCGGACAGACGTGGCAGTGGTGAATTTGAGTTTATTAAACACACCTTGGTACATAAAGCAGCAAAGAGATTGGCGTCCGAAAGAAACACGATTTATCAATTTATCTGACAGGCAAATTGACCAGTTGACTTCCAGCCTCACGCGATGGGAAAAACAAAAGGTGAAGGTG
>CAXFCD010000040.1:0-6767 GCA_964001155.1 uncultured bacterium
TCATCAATGATCAAACGGTGGCTCCAGGGTTTTTTCGGTCAGAAGAAAAAATTGATGCAGATCGATTTTATGCAAGTTGGCTCATGGATGGGGAAACCGGTGAAATCATGATTAACGGCACAGATAAAATAATCAAATATGATAAAGAAGATGAAGAATACTGGCTTCAATCGCCGGAAGATTATTTTAAAAAACCGGATACAAGTTCAGAGAATTCAAAATCATTTTCTTTTTCTATTTCATCGGATGAAGAGGATAATACGCCACCTAAGTTCAACAGAACCGGTGGTAAGGAGATTGAAATGTTTCATGGCTTCCGAACAAAAAAATGGATTACAACTATTTCATTTTCCGATAAAAAGATGGTATTTGAAGAATGGTTTGTTAACAAATTACCGCTCATGAATTTGTCAGATTCTTTAGAATCTTTAATTAAAACTAAGTTTAATCCCAACGTTGATTCCGTTGAAGTGACTCCATTTGAATTTTCATCCAATATATTCATTCGGGAAATGGACACATTAACCACTTTGGAACCTATCCCAGGACATGCAATCAAAATAAACTTTTTGGTTTATGAAGAGAATGACGATTTAAAAATGGCCACGGGTTTTGAAATTTTAGAACTGTATGCAGAACCGGTGGATACGAGTTATTTCACCATCCCGGAAGAATATGAAAGAGTTGAGAACGAATGAACGGTCGTTGACAGTATTTTAATCCCCTTTTTTCTTTTCCCCCAAAATGGAGGAAACAGAAAAGGGGAACGAAAAAAGAGACAAAAAATGAAACTATCTATCCAAAATATTTCCAAAACCTATGACAATGGCGTGGAAGCGCTGAAAAATGTCAATCTTGAAATTGGCAATGGGATGTTCGGACTCCTTGGTCCGAACGGTGCTGGTAAATCCACCCTCATGAGAACCATCGCTGCACTCCAAGATGCAGACAATGGCACCATCACTGTGGGCGATATTGATGTATCGAAAGACAAACAATCACTAAGAGAAATCTTAGGATATCTCCCCCAAGAATTCGGTGTTTATCCAAAAGTGTCTTCACATGATTTATTGGATCATATGGCTGTCATGAAAGGAATCACCGATTCAAAACAACGAAAAGAAGTGGTTGAATCATTACTTCACCAAACCAACCTTTGGGAAGCAAAAGATCAAAAACTGGGGACTTATTCTGGTGGAATGAAACAGCGTTTCGGAATAGCTCAGGCACTCATAGGTGATCCAAAATTGATCATTGTAGATGAACCGACTGCAGGGCTGGATCCCATGGAGCGAAACCGATTTCATAACCTTTTGAGTGAAATTGGTGAAAATGTGATTGTGATATTGTCCACTCACATTGTGGATGATGTGAGTGATTTGTGCAATGATATGGCCATCATTCTAAATGGTGAAGTGAAAATCATGGGTGAACCGATTCAGCTCATCAAAGGCATGGAAGGAAAGGTCTGGAAAGGGTTGTTAGAAAAATCCGAAATGGCTGAACTGGAAAAAGAAAATGAAGTGATTTCATCCAGATTGTATTTAGGGAAAGTTCAAGTTCGCCTGTTTAGTGAATCACAATTGGACAATGGCTTTGAGCCAACCACACCGGAAATAGAAGATTTGTATTTCGCCACAATTCACGGACTCAATATCAACGGAGCAGAATAATATGTGGAAACATATTCTCGATTTTGAACTTCGACTCGGACTCAAAAAAACATCCATCATTGTTTATTTCTTTGTCTTTTTTGGACTGGCCTTCCTTATAGTTAATATTTTAGGTGGTGCTTTTT
Source organism: uncultured bacterium (assembly GCA_964001155.1). Taxonomy (GTDB): domain Bacteria; phylum Fidelibacterota; class Marinisomatia; order Marinisomatales; family UBA1611; genus CAXFCD01. The sequence continues at coordinate 1,799 of CAXFCD010000040.1, forward strand.
CTAATGCTCGAATTATCATTGGGAATGCAAATAATAATCTGAATGCACCGTTAGTGATTGCCATGATGCAGAATATTTTTTGCATCATCGGTGTGTTGGTGGCTGCAGCCGTTTTTGGTAATGCAGGCTATCGTGATTTTGAATTCAATACACATCCTCTATTTTTTACAAAACCCATTAAACCTACGGATTATTTATTTGGCAGATTTTCCAGCGCATTTGTCCTAACTACAATGATTCAAATTGGTTTCACCATGGGCATGCTCTTTGGATTCATGATGCCCTATCTAGACCAAGATGCCATTGGGCCGTTCAGCCTATGGGCCTATGTCCATCCATTCCTTTTATTGATTATTCCAAACATTTTCATGGTGGGTGCGCTCTTGTTTTCATTGGCAGTCTTGACGCGAAGAATGTTGCCAACTTACATGGCATCTGTGGTTTTACTTTTTGGATATCTTACATCAGGAAATCTCACCAGTGATATAGAAACGCGTTGGATTGCTTCTTTAATCGATCCGTTTGGTATGGAAGGTGTCAGTGATGCAGTACGATATTGGACGCCAGTAGAACAAAATGAGAATTTTTTACCTATGACAAAATGGGTCTTGTTAAATCGATTAATTTGGTTCGGTGTGGGAATTTTATTTTTGGGAATTGGTCTATGGAAATTTGATTTCAAACATGCTGAACCGGGGAAAAAGAAAAAGAAGAAAGAAGTTAAAACTGAAGCAGTGAAAGAGCCCGTCATTGGAGGTGGGTTCATTCATGCAAAACCAGTTTTCAATGCAGCAACATTATTGCTTCAATTTAAAACACAAATTTGGATAGAAATAAAACGAGCTTTTCGGGATCCATATTTCATCGCTATCGCAGGGACGGCTGCAGGGTTCCTACTCATGAATCAACAAGCCATTGGGAAAATGTATGGCGTGGATACATTGCCTGTCACAACGAAAGTATTAGCTGTATTAGGAGGTTCATTTGGTTTATTTATGCTCATTCTCATTACATTTTATGCAGGGCAAATTGTTTGGCGGGAGCGTGAATTAAAAGCAGACCAAATAATGGATTCTCTTCCAATTCCAAATTGGATTCCAATGGTTTCGAAATTGATTTCTCTCATATTGATTCCCGGAATTATGTTGGCGGTATTGATGGTGATTGGGCTTGGCATCCAAACATGGCGTGGATTTTATGATTATGAAATTCATCTCTATTTGAAAAAATTATTCCTTTTGGATTGGACGGATTATGCATTACTCTGCGTATTAGCTTTTGCGATTCAAACCATTGTGAATCATAAATATTTGGGTCATTTTATTATGATTCTATATTTCTTATTTGGTATGTTTTCCGGTCAATTTGGTTTGGATCATACTTTGTATCATTATGGTTCCGGTTCCGGCGCGCCATACTCAGACATGAATGGATTTACACCATACATTTCTCGTTTAATTTGGTATAAATCCTATTGGGGTGTATTCGCAGTGTTATTGGCATTGATAAGTAATTTATTCTGGAATCGCGGTCTCACTGGTGATTTTAAATCACGGTGGAATCATGCAAAATCAAGATTAACGCCTGCAATGAAAAATGGACTGACCGCATTTACAATTCTCTTCATAGGATTTGGTAGTTTCATTTTTTATAACACCAATATTTTGAATGAATATCACCAACGAAAATTTTATGAAAAACGATCTGCAGATTATGAAAAGACCTATAAAAAATATAAAGGTATTCCTAAGCCAAAAATCACTGGCGTGAATGGGGAAGTACATTTATTTCCGAAAGAAGCACGGCTAGAATTTTCCGGTGTGTATCAAATGAAAAATAAAACAGAAGTAGTTATTGATACCATCCATGCCAATTTCAGGCGTCGGTCGCCTTATTCGACGTATGAATGGTCACGGCCTAATGAAGTCGTCCTTACCGATAGCTCTTATGGTTGGCATATGTTTGTGTTTGATCCACCCATCGAGCCTGGAGATGAATTTTCATTGGAGTTTGCAGGCGAACGAAAAAGAACCGGATTTTCCAATGGCGGTGTGAGCCGGACAGTTGTTGAAAATGGTACCATGATTTGGAGCGGTGATTTATTCCCAACGTTCGGTTACAGTTCAGGCCGAGAATTATCCGATAAACGGACGCGGAAAAAATATGACCTGCCGGAAGAACAGGATAGAATGCGAAAATTTGACGATCCGGAAGGGAATCAACATGGCATCCTTGGTGACGATGCAGATTGGGTGGATTTTGAAGTAGTTATGAGCACAGATTCAGATCAAATTGCCATGGCACCCGGTTACATTCAAAAAGAATGGGAAGAAAATGGTCGGCGATTCTTCCATTATAAAATGGATCAGAAAATTCACAATCTCTTCGCTTTTGTGTCTGCGAGATATGAAGTTTTAAAAGAAGATTGGAATAGCATCAGTTTGGAAGTGTACCATCATCCAACCCACGACTACAATGTGGATAAATTGATGGAAGGGATGAAAAAATCCATTGAATATTATAATGAATTGTTTGGGCCATATCCTTATAGGCAATGCCGGATTTTAGAATTCCCTTACGGCAGTTATGCAGCTTCATTTCCAAATACGATTCCATTTTCAGAGAATATTGGATTTGTTATGGATGTAGATCCGGAAGATCCGGAAGATTTGGATATGCCTTTTTGGGTGACAGCTCATGAAATGGGACATCAATGGTGGCCTCATCAAGTCAGTGGTGGCAATGTGCAAGGTGCCGGATTTTTATCTGAAGGGTTGGCGGAATATTCTGCGGTATCATTATTGGAAAAAGAAAAAGGTGAGAAACAGCTTCGGAAATTTTTGAAATATGAATTAGATCGATATTTGATGGGACGGTATTCTGAAAGCAAATATGAACCAACCATTGTGCAGACAGAAAATCATCCATACATCCATTACAACAAGGCAGGGCTCATGTTGTACACACTTTCTGATTTTATCGGCAAAGATGTATTTAATTCTGCATTGGGACGATTCATTGAAAAGTTTCGATATCAATCAAATCCATATCCGCATATTGGTCAATTTGTAGAAACTATACGTGAAGATACGCCAGATGATTTACAATATTTAATCACGGATACATTTGAGAAAATCACCTTGTATGAAAACAAAGGGAAGAGCTCTTCTTATGTGGAAAATGATGATGGCACTTTCACCGTCACCATGGAAGTAGAAGCGAAAAAAGTGTACTCAGACAGTCTGGGGAATCAATCAAATACGCCTTTGAATGATTGGTTAGAAATTGGTGTTTTGGGTGAAACATTGGTGAATGGTGACATGGAAGAAATTCCAATTTATTTAGAAAAAGTATTTATCACCGATTCTATTTCCACTTTTACAGTGAATGTGGATCAAAAACCGGTGAAAGCGGGGATTGATCCCATGCACAAATTTGTGGATCGAGATTCGGATGATAATTTGACGCGTGTTTTATTTCAAACTCAATCAAAACAAAACGAAACGGATGGTGAATGATTTCAATATTTTGTAACCCCCTTTTCTTTTCCCCCAAAATGGGGGAAAGAGATTGGGGGATTAAAGGACCTTACTTAAAACTTAAGGTAATTTTTACAACACTTTTAATTTTACTTTTATCCGCATGTTCTCCAACTATACCGCAATTGGAATACGAACCAAAAGGAGACTACAACTTAGACAAATATGTTTATTCTGTAGATCTAAATGATGTTGTTGATGACCAAGTTTATATTCATCTTCATTGTCCGGGACTGAATCAGGAAACTGTCATATTTCATTTCCCAAAAACCATTCCCGGGACGTATAAAGAATTGGATTATGGCGAAATGATTGAAACCATTGAACCGCAAGATTCAAACGGAAATCTGCTTCCAGTGGAAAAGGTTGGGAAAAACATTTTCAAAATTTCCAATGCGAAAGATTTAACCTCCATTCATTATTGGATTCATGATACTTGGGATCATCCAAAAGCCAAAACAAGGATTTGGCCCATGGGCGGTACCAATATTGAAAAAGATGAAAACTTTGTCATTAATGCGTCTGGATGGTTCGGATTTTTTGACAGATTGGAACAGGTTCCGGTGCAGGTTACATTGGAGCAACCGGAAGGAATGGGTTCATTTTCTGCATTAACTATTGTGGATCAATTTGATGATCATATCACGTTTCAAGCTAGAGATTATCACCATTTGATTGATTGTCCTATCATGGTGTCTGAGCCAGATACGAACTCATTTATGGTGGCGAATACGAGGGTATTCATTGAAACCTATTACAATGGTGAAAATGGTGGATTTTCAGATTTAATTAAAAAAGAAATTCAACCTTCCATGGAAGCGGTAGCTACTTTTACTGACTCTCTCCCTGTTGATGAATATCATTTTATCATGTATATCCGGGATGGAAAAGCGTTTATGGATACGTTACAATCAAAAGAGATTGGGATTTTCACCAAAGCTAAAACAGCTTTAAAAAATATTTCGCTTTTTGGCATGGGCGCATTGGAGCATGGAAACTCATCTTTTTATGCACTGACTGATTTTGGGGACACATCTTATACATCCATGATAAAGCGCGTAGCACTCCATGAATTCATGCACATTTTTACGCCACTCAATCTTCACAGTGAATACATTGGTGAATTTGATTATGTGAATCCTAAAATGTCTAAACACCTTTGGTTATACGAGGGGATTACGGAATATTTTGCAAATTTAATTATGGTGCAATCGGGACTCATTACACCGATCGATTTTTTTTCAAATAAAATGAGAACAAAAATTAGTCGTGCATCAAAATTTCCTGAAAGAAAATTCTCATTTGCAGAAATGAGTGTACGAATTTTCGAGAAAAAATATGGTAAACATTATGGACAAGTGTACCAACGTGGCGCTATCATGGGATTATTACTAGATATTGAAATTATTCGTTTAACGAATGGTGAAAAA
>CAXFCD010000041.1:0-17644 GCA_964001155.1 uncultured bacterium
AAAAAGTAAAAAATTAAAAGTATCTAAGAAAAAAGATAAATCAACAAATACTGATACAAATACTGATGCAATTCAATTAGATAATGGTGAGACCCAAGCGATCATCACATGTCGCTTGCTAAATAATATGGGAATACCAATTATAAATGGTCAAATTGATTACCAATGTTCTTTGGGATATATTGAGTCATCCGGGTTAACAGATTCCACGGGAATTGATTCCGTAGTTTTTACAGATTTAGGTGATCCTGATGATGTAGGGAACAGCAATATTCAAGCAACCTTTATTCATCCAGGATTTGTATCTGATGTGATTTCGGACTCATTACAAATTTTTATAGAAGATCCATCATTTCAAGCATGCGCATTTATGGAACTTCCATCTTCAATTCCGGGGAACATTGTTGTGAGAGATGGTGGTGGAATAGAAGCTACATCAATTGTGGCGGAAGTATATGATGATAATGGAAACCTTATCAATACACCTACACCCGTAGAATTTAGGATGGTTCCATTAGTAGGTGATGCTTATCTAGAAACACCTGGCCAAACAACTGCAACTAGTTATACAGTAAATGGAGTTGCTACAGTATCGATTAATAGTGGTACTACACCAGGACCAGTACGTATTGAAGCCACCTGCGATTGTGACCAAGATGGAGATGTTGACCTAACTGTTATAGATGTACCAGTAATTATTTCATCTGGTCCACCTTACCATATTGAGGCTGAATATGATCCAAATGCTACCGAAGCTATAGGTGGAGGTTTTTATAAAACAGAAATAGCTGCAATAGTTTCTGATATTTGGCATAATCCCGTGGAAGATTCTACTTATGTGTATTGGTCTATCAATCCATTACCCCCGGATACAATTATTGATGCTTTTGTAGAAGGAGTCAGTTTTACCAATAATATCGGTATTAATGGTGGGCCCGAAGAAGGCGTCGCATTTTCGCATATTGTATATTCAACAGATGCCATTGGAGAAATTGGTCGTGTCCGAGCCCTAACATGGGGAGGAGACAGCCTTTTAAATGCAACAGTAGGTGACTCAATATATTCTTATATTAACGAAGGTGAAGGTGATGCACCATTATTTTTCCTGCCAGGTGAGGTAACACTGATGAGTAATATTGCTTACCATGATTTTACTTTGCCATCTCCAACAGAATATGTTGATGTTGAAATAGCAGCACTTGTAATTGATTATTATGGAAATGCAGTTTCTAATGCTCCCGTGGCATTTGGAGGTATTGGGATGTCAGAATGGAAGGAAGTTTGGTATGAATTATATGAAGACGATGGAATTGCTTTTCCAAATGGAACTGCAGGTGCAGGTGATAGCTGTTTTACATGGAGAGATTATGGTATTGATGATGATCCCGAGACAATTGACTGGGGACATTTTAATAATGATCATGATGCTTGGGATACAACAGGTAATGGAGAAATTGATTATAGTGAAATCTCTGAAGTGTTTTATGATTTTGGGCTTGATGGAATTGAGGGTACATTTGACGAAGGAGAAGGAAATGGTGAGTGGGACGGATATCATATGATTAATTGCGAACAAGTTGTAAATACAGATTCAGATGGATATGCAAGAATTAAGGCTCGGTTTCTTAACTCATTATGTATTTGGCAAAGTACCGATCCGGAAACTGAATTATGTACATTCGAAGATTTTACCGCCCAAATTACTGCAACGTTACTGATTCCGCAAATCACAAGTGCTACACCAATTGAGATTCAGTTAACTAGATCACAGACAGATGATTGTCCTTAAAAAAATACGAAGACTATGAAAACATCATTCAATCCCCAATTCTCTAAAATAGGAGAAATTTTATTAAACGAGGATAAAATTTCTGAAAAAGAATTAGATAAGTCCCTTGCATTACAAAAAAACTCTAATGAAAAATTGGGGCAAATACTAATTAATGATGGATTGATAACAGAAGATGATTTTATAGCTGCATATGCAATGCAGTTAGATATAAAAAAGGCAGATAACTTTATTATGCTTGAAGCTGATTCATCTATTGCTTCACTAATACCTGAGGATTTTGCAAAAACAAATCGGCTATTAGCGATAACGCAAAATGATGATAATTTAGTTCTTGCGATGGAAGATCCTGAAGACCTCGAAGCAATTGATTCGGTCAAACGTCTTACTAATAAGGAACTTGATATTTTATTGGTTGGATCAAGTTTACTTGATAATGCAATTGAAAAGATTTATGGTGAGATTCAAAAAACAGCTGAAGTAACGCAAACAATTGAAAATATCACAGTCGTATCAGGAGATGATGAATCTCAAGTTGAAGTTGACCTTTCACCGGATAAAGCGTCTGATGAAGATGCACCCATTGTAAAATTAGTTAACTTAATTTTCCAGGAATCCATCAAAGAAAGAGCCACTGATATTCATATCGAACCCATGGAAAAACAGGTTTACATTCGTATCAGAATTGACGGTGTTCTACAAACCATTATGACACCTCCGGTCACATCTTTGAGCGGTTTGGTGACACGTATTAAAATTCTGTCTAATTTGAATATTGCTGAAAAACGGCTACCTCAGGATGGCCGTTTTTCCATTAATGCACCGGGGAAAGATCTGGATGTTCGTGTTTCGATTTTGCCAACAGTCTATGGTGAAAAAATCGTTATGCGGCTTTTGGATAAAACAGGATTTGATTTTAATCTCACTTCGTTAGGATTTCCGAAACAAAATCTGGGCATATTTAAAAAGGTTATCAATCAGCCCTACGGTATGGTTGTGGTTTCCGGTCCTACCGGTTCAGGTAAATCAACGTCCCTTTATGCCGCATTGAAAGAGATTAAAAGTGAAGGCACGAATATCACGACCGTTGAAGATCCGGTGGAATATCAGTTAGATGGTGTAAATCAGGTTCAAGTATTTGAAGATATCGGGCTCACCTTTGGTTCAACGTTAAGATCGATTCTGCGTCAAGACCCTGATGTGTTGCTCATTGGTGAGATTCGCGATGGTGAAACGGCTGATATTGCAGTGAAATTTGCTTTAACCGGGCACTTGGTTTTTTCAACGGTTCACGCCAATGATGCACCGGGAACCATCACACGTTTACTAGATATCGGCATCGCACCATTTCTCGTTGGATCCTGTCTGAATTTGGTCATGGCTCAGCGGTTGGTGCGCCGAATTTGTCAAAATTGCAAAGAAGAATATACACCCACAAACGAAGAATTAGCTTTGGTGGGTCTGGATCCTGATCGAGTCAAGAGTGATTTATTTAGGGGGAAAGGATGCGCCGAATGTCGGAATACTGGCTATAAAGGACGTCTTGCAATTTTTGAAATGATTCCCATGGCCCGAGAATTAAGAAAACTTGTTTTTGAAAATGCTAACGAGGACGATATTCGTGAATCCGCCTTGAATAATGGCATGGTGACTCTGCGGGAAGCGGGCTTAACCAGGATCTTAGACGGAACAACCACAACAGAAGAAATCCTTAGATCTACAGTTGAAGATTTATAGTGGCTGTCTATACCTATTTAGCAAAAGATATTGAAGGGAAGCGTAAGGAAGGAGAAATCCGGGCTGATTCCTTGGATACAGCCATCCAAAAATTATCATCCAATGGCCAACTGGTCATCACCCTGAAAGAGGTGGATGATACTTTTGATTTCTTAGGACCATTTCTTGATGAAATTCAGCTTTCAATCGAGAAGGCAAAAAACCGGATTCCATTAGCAAATATTGTATTCTTTACCCGTCAATTAGCCACAATGTTTTCCGCCGGTTTAACATTGGAACGGGCTATTCAAAGTCTCGGCGCTGAAGAAAAACACCGGAAATTTCAAAAAATATTGAATTCAGTTGGTGACAATATCCGTAAAGGATTGAATTTGTCTGAGTCTCTGTCCCGCCATCCAGGTGTATTTAATACGCTATTCATTGCCATGATCAAAGCCGGAGAAGTGAGTGGAAACCTGAATGAAATATTAGAACAGTTGGCGGCCTATTTAGAAAATTTGGATGATACACGGCGGAAAGTGAAATCCGCCATGAATTACCCAATCTTTATGATTGTTTTTTTATTCGTTATGTTGGCCACCATGCTGTTGGTCATCATTCCAAAGTTTTCCCAAGTGTATTCTCAGTTGGGTGCTGGTTTGCCCGCAGCCACTAAAAAAATGATTGAATTGAGTGAATGGTTTGGCAATAATATTGGTTTTCTGGCATTTGTTACGTTTATCTTTTTCGGAATCTTATGGTTGATCTCAAAAACACAACGGGGTGGATTTGCTTTGGATTCCTTTAAATTGAAAATTCCGGTGTTTGGTGCATTACTGGAACAATCTATCCTGAACAAATTCTGTAAAACATTCGGAATCCTTATTGGTGCCGGTGTTCCGGTTCTTGAGACGACTGCATTGTTGAAAAAAGTTGTAGATAATCGGGTGTATGAAAAAGCAGTGGAGGATGCATCTGATTTTATCCGAGATGGGTATAATATATCCACAGCCTTGAGACGGACAGAAGTTTTTCCATCCATTTTATTGCAGTTGGCCTCCACAGGAGAGGATACAGGAGAATTGGATGATCTCTTGGATCGGGCCGCAGATTATTACCAAAAACAGGTTAATGCCTTGGTAGAACGAATGACCACTCTAATAGAACCTTTACTCATTTTACTGGTGGGTGCCGTGATCGCGATTATGGTTGTGTTGACCTATTTACCAGTGTTCCATTTGGGTTCTGCTTTACAATCCGGATTATAAGATGAATATGGCACTTTCATTGATTATTGGTATGGCTGCAGGATTTGCAATGAAACAGGCTATTAATTGGCTGGCCATTGATGAGTATAAAGTCAAATCCAGGAATATTTTATTGGAAATTATTTGTGGTCTCATTTGGCTTTGGGCTTTCCAAAATTTACCATTTGATGAGGCAACCATTTTTTCATTGATTTCCACGTTTCTCGTGGGCATTGGATTTGTTGATTTTCACACCTTTCAAATTCCCCTTTTATTTATCTTGGGTGGTTTGGTGGTTGCACTGGCTGGTGTTTTAATCAAATTGACCTATGTTTCAGCAGCCCTTTGGGGAATTTTTGTTGGTGCTGTGATTCCGGCTATTATTATGGGATTAATGTGGGCACTGACCAAACGGCAGGGGATGGGCTACGGTGATATTCAGTTGGGAATCGTTCTCGGAGCCTGGTTAGGACCTATGAGAATGGCATTGACACTTTTTGGTGCATCTCTTTTGAGTTTATCCACGTGGATAGCCGTTTCATTAGTACAAGATTTTGACAAGGACCGGGCTTTGCCTATGGCACCTTTTTTGGCTATCGCCGGCATTGGGGTTTATATAGGTAGTGTTTATTACCCGGGATTCTTTCACTTATTGATCATACAATAGAGGCTCTTATGACAACACTACGCGTTCAACTTGTTTTCATTGCGGCATTGGCCCTTGGTTATGCAGCAGAAAACCCGGCACCCGTAACCTATGATGGATTTCAGGTAATTCCATCCCCTCAAGAGAAGAAAATCCGGTACGAAATGCCGGGATTTGAGCTCAAGCAAATTGAACAAAACGGTGAAATATTCATCAAACCGGAAATGCAAAATGCCGGATCAATGGTTGATCCTGGAGACCCTTATTTGCCCACTGTCTCAACCTATTATGCTGTAGAACCCGGAAAAACTTATTCGGTCCAAATTGATATTCAGGAAACAGAAACAATTTCAAATATTGATATTTTCCCCTTAGAGGGTTGGGACCCCAACTTAACTGGACAAATAGTTAAAGGCCGGTCATACAGCGAGAATGCACTTTTTCCTGCTTCTATTGCTACCGTTTCTGAACCGCTCATTTTCCGTGGGTTAACCATGGTGCAAGTTGCAGTCACCCCATTTCAATACAATCCAGTAACGGAAGAATTAACAGTAATCCAAAGCGCTGAAGTTGAATTGGTTGAAATCGGCACCACAGATATGCCATTCATCCCTACAAAACGGTCTCGTGCCTTTGAGGACCTTTATGAATCTATGGTGGTGAATTATGCCGAAATGAGCCGGGACGAAGTGGAATACCAGCAACCTGCCATCCTTTATGTATTGCCAAGCAATCTAACCAATACCATGATGAATTATGTGGAAGAATTGATGGATTGGAAACACCGGGTTGGCTACGAGGTGAATTACGTGAATTCTTCTAGCGTGGTGAATAACAGAAATAATTTAAAAAATTATATCGAGAATGCTTATGAGGATTGGGATAACCCGCCTGTCTTTGTTACTATCGTCGGTGATGCTGATGGGACCTATGATATTCCCACATGGTCCGATTCTTGGTCTTACTATAATGGCGATGGCGACCATCCCTATTCCACTTTAGAAGGGAGTGATCAATATCCGGAAGTCTTTTTAGGGCGTTTGTCCTTTGATACCAGTTCTGACTTAGCAACTATCATCAGTAAAACATTGAATTATGAATCCAGTCCTTATTTGGGGGAAAATTGGTTTCAGCGCGCTTGTTTGGTTGGTGATCCAAATACATCCGGGATTTCTTGTGTGATCACCAATGAGAATATCAATGAAATGATGGAATTGGCAGGATTTGAAGAAGTCAACGAAATTTATGGAGGCTCTTTTGCAAGCCAAATGCAAGCAGGATTATCTGAAGGAGTTTCCTTTTTTAATTACAGAGGTTATTACGGTGTGAGCGGTTTTGGCTCAAGTAATGTAAATAGTACCACCAATGGCTTCATGCTTCCGGTAGCGTCTGTCATTACCTGTGGTACCGGATCATTTGGCGGAAGTTCTGGAGAATCTCTGATTGAATCTTTTATACGTGCCGGAACAGCCTCCAATCCAAAAGGTTCTGTTGCTAGTATTGGCACAGCAACACTTGGCACACATACCATGTTCAATAATATAGTGGATATGGGTTTTTATTACGGCGCTTTAATTGAAGGAATTGAATCCGCAGGTGCTGCTCTTATGTATGGGAAAATGCAGCTATATAAAAATTATCCGACAAATCCCAGCAACTATTGTCACATCTTTACCCATTGGAATAACCTCATGGGTGAATCGTCGCTGCCCATGTGGAGCAGTTACCCGGAACAAATTACGGTTGATCATGCCTACGCGGTTGTCAAAGGTACCAATTACATTGATATTACTGTGACAAAAGGAAATAGCGCTTTGGAGGATGCATGGGTGACCATTCTCATGGATGATGATATCTTTGAATCCAGATGGACCAATTCAAATGGATTTATTCGCTTGCCGATAACAACAACTCAAACCGGAGAAGTGTTAATCACCGTCACAAAGAAAAATCATTATCCCTATCAAAGTTCATTCCAGATTTATGACCCAGGCGTGGCAGTAAATGTTGAGGAAACAACCCTCACCATTGATGATGATAATTTTGGAGAATCCATGGGTAATGGAAACGGCATTGCCAATGGTGGTGAAACATTGGAAATTTTTGTCAGTGCCACAAATTTTGGCAGCGAAGACGCTGAAAATATTTTTGGAACAATTACCAGTGGAACAGGAAATGTTTCCATTCAAACAGCTACAATCAATTATGGCGCTATCCCAGCAGGCAATACCGTGAATGCATCCTCACCCTTTGTGATTACCTTGGAAGAGGGATTGCAGGAAGGGGCAAATTTGGATCTCATTGTCAATTTTAATGATACAGGCGGTACTTCTTCATCCGGTGTCCTCAATGTGAATGTTTCCGGAAATAATCTATTTGCGGTGGATTTGGATGTGATTGGGTCTGCAAGTGATATTTTAACACCTGGCGAAACTTCCCTATTCAAAATTGAATTAGAAAACACCGGTTCCACAAATGCTAATGCTGTAACGGGGACAATCACCTGCGCGTCGCCTTTTATTGAAATTCTGGATCCTACCGGAACTTGGTCAGCGGTGATGAGTGGTGGGTCTGCATCCAATGGTAATGATTATTTTCAGGTATCTGCCTTGGAAGAAACCATACCGGGAGCCATCGTTCATTTTATTGTCAGCCTGGAAACCGCACAGGGATATACTTCAAATTCCATTGTTGAAGTTCAAATCGGTGAGCCAACTGTATATGATCCGGTGGGCCCAGATGCACATGGTTATTATATTTATGACAGCGGTGATATTGGCTATACATTATCTCCCACTTACAACTGGGTTGAAATTGATAGCCGATACGGCGGAAGTGGCAGTCATTTAACTTCCCTGACTGATGGCGGAAATAACCAGGATGATGTGGAAACAATCAATCTGCCATTTACTTTCAAATTTTATGGTCAGGAATATGATCAAGTTAGCATCTGTTCAAACGGCTGGATTGCCATGGGAGAATCTTTTCTGGAATCGTTCCGCAATTATCAGATTCCCGGAGTGGGAGGTCCCGGCGCAATGATTGCTGTCTTTTGGGATGACTTGAAACTGACAAATCAAGGCCGTGTTTACACCTGGTACGATGAAGAAGAGAAAAGATATTATATTCAATGGTCTCGGGTCAGAACCTATCAAAATAATTCGACTGAAACATTTCAGGTTGTATTGTATGATCCGGCCTATTATGGCACCCCCACAGGTGATGGTGATATTCTGATGCAATACATGGATTTTAATAATACTTCTTACGGATCCTATGGGAGTCAAATTCACGGGAATTATTGTACTATCGGCATAGAAGATCATACCATGACCGTTGGATTGCAGTACACCTTCAACGATGAGTACCATCCCGCAGCTATGGAATTGAGTGACGGCAAAGCATTATTAATAACAACTCGGGGAAGTACAATTCGTCTGGCAGGCGACCTGAATTATGACGAAAAGGTGGATATCCATGACGTACTTTTATTGGTTGACTATAATCTTGGATACCACGGGTTGGTTAATACATACTTCGGTGATATTAACGGTGACGGCTTGGTGAATGTCATGGATATGGTTGCACTGATTCGGATGGTATTGGGATACTAATATTCCCGGAGGGATTCTCTAATCAAATATGACCGTCACACCCCTGATTGTAATCGGTGCTTTAGCACTGGCGTTATGCATCGCCGGTATTCTTGAATATCAATTTCATATGCGGTCTCTGGCCGCCATTCCGCTTCGGATCCACGTTAATGGAACTCGGGGCAAGTCCAGTGTAACACGGCTCGTTGCTGCGGGACTCCGGGAAGCAGGAATCCGCACATTTGCCAAAACAACAGGCACAGCGCCGCGTGTTATTGATGCAGATGGGAAAGACAGAATTATTCACCGGTTACGAATGCCATCCATTGGGGAACAAACGCGGTTATTAAGTTACTTTGCCAGTGAAAAACCGGAGGCCGTCGTTATGGAATGCATGGCCGTCCAACCTCAATACCAATGGATTGCTGAACACCAAATGGTCCAATCTCAAATCGGTGTCATCACCAATGTTCGCCCCGACCATTTGGATGAAATGGGCCCCACCGAGGATGATGTAGCTTTCTCTCTTTGTAATACAGTTCCTATTGAGGGAACTCTCATCACCGGCGAAGATCAAAAACCGGACATACTTCAACAAGTTGCTGAACAAAATAAGTCTGAATTTATCCAATCAGACGAAAACCAAATCACGCAAGAAGAATTAGATTATTTTACGTACATGGAGCATCCTGCGAATGTAGCAGTAGCATTGGATGTATGCAAAAAAGCAGGTGTGGATCGTGAAATTGCCTTAGCGGGAATGCACAAAGTTCAACCGGATTTGGGTGCACTTATTGCCTGGAATTTGGACAAGGATGAAAAACGGATCCAATTCGTGAATGGAATGGCCGCCAATGATCCCGTCTCTACGCTGCAGATTTGGAAATTTGTCATTGACCGGTATCCGGCGGAAGGAGGGACCTGTGTATTTTTCAATTCCCGTGATGATCGCCCAGTTCGAACCCGTCAAATGATAGAATTGACTTTGGAGGAGATTAAACCGGATCATTTCATTGTCCGTGGAGATAAGGTGGATGCAACGATCCAGAGACTTATCCATCATTCTCCGGGAACCAAGGTGAAAACCATTGGATTGAACGAGGCCTACGACACGGTGGTAACTACGTTAATGAATTTACCTCACGATACTCTGATTTATGCCATTGGCAATCAAGTTGGTGCCGGACAAGAGATTTTAACCCAGATATCAGGATACAGACACCATGGCTGAAATTAGTATTGGTCTGGGAATTGTTTTGAGCCTGTTATTATCGGAGACATTAGGTGTTACAGCCGGCGGTATTATTGTTCCCGGCTATATTGCATTATATCTCCAGCATCCGATTCAGGTATTAGTGACCTTTTCTGTAGCGATTCTGGTTTGGGGAATTATTCAAGGAATGGGGAAAGTCATGTTCCTTTATGGGAAGCGGAGAATCGTATTAGCCCTGATTTTGGGTTTCTTTTTTGGATACATTTCCAGAAATTTTATTTATATGCCTGAAGAGATCGGTTCTGTAGCGGTGATCGGGAATATTATCCCGGGATTGATCGCCAACTGGATGGATAGACAGGGCGTTACGCGAACAGTTGCTGTCGTGATTTTGACGGCTGTTTTGGTGAAATTAGCGGTCATGTTATTATTTGGCGGGGTGCTTTTTGAATAATTATAAAAAACAACCGTTTATTCCCGCTATCCAGAAAACATCAACTTTGGTTGGTTTATCTTTTTTGGCACTTGTGTGTTTCTTAATCTCATTTAACACCAAAACAATTGATGTATCACCCTCTTACGAACACAAGGTAAAAGCTGCCCAATTGATGGAACAAGCCATGAGAGTGCTGAAAGGCTCACGTATGGAACAGGGCATATTTATTGACATTGAGAATGATCCCAATGAAACCGGATTGGTGGGCAGTCCCTTTAGCTTAATTACCACGGACGAAGGTGATTTGGATGCCAAACTCACCACATTGGATCCCAATTTTTCAGCGGCTATTGTGGATCTCATGTATCAGGTCAACTTAAAGGAAAATGACACGGTTGCGATTTTAATGACAGGATCCATGCCCGGCGCCAATATTGGTGTATTAACAGCTTGCCAATCTTTAGGTGTTCATCCAGTCACTATAACTAGTATTGGTGCCTCTCAATGGGGTGCAAATCAAGTTGATTTTACCTGGTTGGATATGGAATCCATTCTTTATGAAAATGACCTGATTCCGGCTCGCAGTATTGCTGCTTCTATTGGCGGTCGGAATGACATGGGGCGTTTATTGTCTCCATCGGGTCGAAGAATCATTATGGATAATATTGCATCCCACAGTTTACCGCTGATCAAGACAGATAAGTTGGCAGATAATATATCAGAAAGAATGGCAACGTTTAGGTCTATGCTGCCCGCTATGAATTATAAAGCTGTGATAAACGTGGGTGGTGGTGTGGCCAGTCTTGGAACCAGTTTTAATTTGAAATTATTACCGCCGGGTGTGGTGAACCGAAAAGATGTAACCGATATTGGCCGTCCCGGGGGCATTGAAGGTGTATTTGCTAAATTGGTGAAATTGAATATTTCCGGACTCCACATTTTGAATATCCGGCCTCTTATCGAACAATTTAATATGCCATTTGCGCCCATCCCCATTCCGGAAATTGGTGCAGGGAGCCTTTATGCTGTAGAACGATATAACCTTCTTGTGGCGGGGATTTGTCTACTCATTGTGGGCGGCAGTGTTTTCTCAGTAGGACTCCAAAGTAAAAGAAAAATCAAAGAACATTTAATGCAACATGAACCGGACAGTTTACTCTAAATCAATTCTAGTTTTCATTCTGGCAACCATGATGGTACCAGTGGAAGCCAAACTCCTGAAACCCAGCAGAAATGGAGAAGAGAAGGAGGTTCTTATTATTAATTCAAAGCGGCGGCTTTATTATCCTATTAAAGAAGAAGGGCTGCATTATACCGTGGAAGGGCCAACGCGTTTGGAATTCATTTCCCGCTTTCCTGTGATTAAAAAGAAGAAAAAAAGCCATCCTTTTCACTATAACATTGTTTTAAATGTTGAGGACACGGTTAAAGTGAGCCATCGGTATAAAGTGCAAAAAACCATTAAGTCTATCCAGCATCCCAAGCATAAATATACCCATTCCGGCAATTATTTCATTAATCTGCAAAAGGGGACACATACAGTTGAATTATTGCCAGGAAAGGATTTGAAGTATCCTGTTTTGATCCGTGTTTTGGCAAAAGAATTTGAATCCATGGGGAAAAATAAGGAAGTACTGACACCCATGGTTCACCAAAATGCTGTCCGCTTGATTTCGGATAATAAAGAAATCAAATATTATGAATGTACATCGGAACTGCCGCTGCAGGTGGAAGCGAAAGGGAAAAAGACGCTCCGTATCTTAAATCGCCTGGAATTTTCCGATTCTATGGGCCAGGAAGAAGCCTATCGCCTCAGAGTCCGAAAAGGCCAAAAAGTTGTTGGAACGTATTATTTTAACTCTGAACGTTCCTCTGCGTCACAGATTCAAGGACGAGATGACAAAGTACCGGGAAAATGGCGGTCCTGCGAAATTGCTGTTCCCAAGGGAAACCATACCTATACTGTGGAAGTTGCTGATAAGGACAAAACCGTTCTCACACGTTTCATATTGTACTAATGTCTTATCAGAAAAATATCATATTTTCAATTTTAATTTTGTCGTGCCTGCCGGGCAAAACACCCTTTGAGTATACCATTGGCATTACCGGTGGGTACGACAATAATGTTTTGCGCTTTTCCGATGAAGAATTCAATGAGGCTGCCTCAGATAATGAATTGATGGGCGGAGCTTCTACCTTCGATAGTTTTGTAACAAAACTGGGAATTTCAGGAAAAAAATCACTTTGGAATTCCGGTAAAAAAGATTTGTTCATCAATGGCTTTTTCACCCACGCCGATTACCGAAACAATCCTGAGAGAAAATATTGGTCCGGTGGCTTGGATGCCAACTTCAAATGGGGATCCTACCGGAATATAAAATATTCACTTCGACATTTGGACAGTTTTTACCTTCGCCATTATGTAGATCGAGATGTGAGCATAGAATCATTAGCGCCTTGCGCTTTTACAGACAGGAAGCAAACGATTTCCCTCACTCAAAAAAATGGACGTAACATTTGGACGACTTTTTCAGCAGGATATCTCCAACGATATTATGACAAACCATTTACCGAATTTGATTTGGATATCAATTTTGGCCGATGGAAGATCAATAAAAAATTTTTTAAAAAAATCGGAACAGTTTCTGTTCAATACGAATTTGCCCGCGCAGTGAATCATTCCCTTGCCTTACCGGACAGGCCAAGCAGTTTCGATCGGTCTTATGATTCCGGTGAGTGGTATATCCCCGTTAAAATACAAAAACGGATTCCATTTTTAACTGAGATTGGATTTTCATGGCGGGAAGAATTTCGCGTCTATGAGGCAGAAGCAGCAGATGATCCGCTTCATGCCGGCAGGAGTCATCTTGATACAAAATATGATCTTTGGGTCAAGAAGAATTTATCAGAATCAGTTTCAATATTGTTCAATAGCCGATTTAGAATTCGAGATACTGATTCTGCATACGTATGGGTGAAAGATTTAAAAAGTTTTAAACAAATACAATTTTGGTGCAAAATAGAATGGGATTTGATTTATGACCGCTATTAAAAATTTAATATTGAGTTTTTTAATTTTAATTACATCAGGGTGTATTGAACCAAATACGGAAGAGCTTTGGTCAATCTCTGTGGTTGGTATTTTAAATACTACAGGTTTTGCAAGAGATGTAGCTTTTGAAGGTAATACTGCATTCGTGGCTGCAGGTCAATCTGGAATGCAAATTTGGGATCTTGAAAATCAGTCTAGAGTGGGAGATTTTACTGGATATTATGAATTAGAAACATTTTTGGAATTTGACGACTTATCCCTCATTGAAATTGACACAATCAACAATTTGATTTTTTCTGCAGAATCAAACAAAGATGTGCAAATCTTTAGTTATACAGCTGGTGATACAGATTTGAATTATGTGAATACAATTATGAGTGCAAAAACTAAGGAATTTGTCCCATTTTCAACAGATTCTGGTCGTTTTGTCATGTACACAGCTGATAATGATGATGGTTTAAAATGGAGCATTTATGAACCATACATCTTTTGGGGCGATACAGTTTGGAATCCTGTTTACCCTGAAGGAAGTGATGGTGAACTATACACACCCGGAAAGCCACAAGGAATTGATTCTGATGGTGAAAACTATATTGCAATGGCTGTTGATCAATTAGGTGTTGAATTATACTCAATTGATTCGTTAGGTGCAGACCCTGAATTACTTGGACGTGTGGATACAGAAGGCAATGCTGAACAAGTCACATTAACAGCAAATGCTCTATTTGCTGCCTGTGATGATGCCGGTGCTTACTTTATTCCTACGGAAACATTTTCCGGCTCAGGAACAGCAACACGATTCGCCCAGGATCTTACAGTGGATCATATTGCCATCCATAATGGTATAGCTGCTTTGTCCCTTGGTGCGAAAGGAATTGCACTCTACGATATATCTGAACCATCAGCGCCTATTGAAAAAGGCATTTTCCCGATTGGGTATACATATCGATCCAAATTTTGGGGAGAAAAATTAGTGGTCTGTTCCAGAGAAGGATTACAGATCCTAACCATTAAACAATAAATAATTCGTCCGCTGACTACAGAAAGCGGATAATTGACTTAAAAAGGAATTCAAAAAATGAAAAAATTGGTTTTATTAACAATTTTTATTTCAACACTCTTTGCTTCGGGATTTGATTCTGAAGATGGTGCACCGATCCGTCAAGGCGTTCATATCGAGTGGTATCGCACGGTTGCACCCGGGAATAACGGTGAAGCGATTTTTGTTTGGTCCGATACACGCTACGGCATGCGGAATATCTTCGCTCATAAAATTAGCCAAGCTGGAGAAATGCTTTGGGGGGAGACCGGCGCTGTGGTGACAGATCTTCCGGGACGGCAGGAAGATCCTGTTGCTATCGCTGATGGCAATGGCGGTGTTTTCATCGGTTGGGTGGATTATCGTTTCGATGCCCAGGGTGATATTTTTATTCAACATTTGGATTCTGACGGCAATCTCCTGTTAGATGAAAATGGTATTGCTTTGGCCCAGGTTGAGGGTAAACAAATCACCATTAATATGTGTACAGATAGTTTAGGTGGAGTTTTTGTCACTTGGCAAGATAAGCGCGGCGGTGTAGATGAAGATATTTATGGGACACACGTTTCAGCAAATCATGAAATTGTCGCACAGGGAACCGGTGTAGCCATCGCTGTGGAAGGTGGCAACCAAAATGCAAAAACCATTGAATATGCAGGGAACAACCAAGCCTTTATCGCCTGGGCAGATTATCGTGAAGGTGAAAATGCAAATATTTATGGTCAACGCCTCAATATGGATATGACGACGGTTTTTGCAGAAAATGGTATTCCAATAGCAAATACCAATGAACAGGAAACCAAACCACGTGCCACATTTGTGAATGGTGAAACTTCCTTTGTAACTTGGAAAAGAGGCGATACAGATTCAAAAGTTTTTTACCAATTTGTTAATGAAAATGGACTGGTCTTTTCTGAAGAGAAAGCAATTTCTGATGATGAAACGCTCCAAGCCAAACCACGAGTGAAGCGAAATTCGAATGGAGAAATTTTTATCAAATGGACAGATTATAGAGATGATACACAAGACGGGGACCAATATTTCCAAAAAGTGGATACCAACGGCGACCGTGTTTGGGGAAATGGTGTTAGGGTTGACCCTGATTCTTCCCGGGATTTTAGCGGTCGATTTGGTGGGGATGAAAACGGCGGCTTGAATATAGCTTGGGAACGTGGCACATTTCCGGATATTGAGATTATGGTCCGTCAAATCAACGCAGATGGCACATTTTCAAATGAGCCACACAATTTATCAAATGCAGATGGATATCAGTTTTCACCGAATTTGGTTGGCTCAACTGGAGAAGAATTCTTTATTATTTATGCTGACAAGGGTTCAGGGAGCATTGACCTCAAAATTCAAAAAGTTGATGATGAAACACCAGTTTGGGATAATGGCGGCATGACAGCAATGGTCGGTATGGATGGGGACGTGAAATACACCAAAAGTTTCAGAGAAGGAGAAAATGACTTTTTCCTGACTTGGGAAGATAATCGTTCCAGCAAAAGGATTTATGGAACAAGAATTACAGACAGTATTATCCAATTTGAAGAGGGCGAGCAGCTTTCTTTTAGTGATAATTCATCTGATGAAAATTCGCTGCCTATCGTTGCGAAGGATGAAAATAACTTTTTTGTCGGAACCTATGATGCCACATCCTCACCTAAATATTTAAGAATTAATAAACTCACTGAACAAATGGAAAATGTCTGGGATTCAAATGGTGTTGCCATTGCATCCCAAGCTGATATGCGAGATGCTCAAATAATTTCCTTAGGAGATGGCGTTGGCTGTTTCTGGTCCGAAAGTCGTTTATGGGATAATAATGTTTATTATCAAAAATTAGATGCCGATGGTAATGCTACTTTGGAGAGCAATGGTGTGGAATTGGTGGATGCAAGCAATGAAGATTTTTTCCTAAATGTGGTAGCTACGCCGGATGACCAACTTATGATTTTCTGGATTAATGTACAATGGAGTCCATCTGGATCATACGAGGTGATCAAATATTTAAAAATTGACCAGGACGGTTCAGCGGAAATTGGATGGAATCCTGCCGGATTTAGTTTGACAGATAATTACTCAGCCTCAAGTAAATTGCAAGTTTATGCCTTGGAGGATGGTTCAGGATTGATCTGCTTTTGGAGTCAAATTGGAAATAATGCCGATATTTATGCCCAAAAGCTGGATTGGGACGGAAATAAACAATGGAATACAAATGGTATCATTATTTCTGATGAACAAAATGACCAAACGAACTTCTCGTTTGCCTTCAATGAAACGAATACAAAATCTTTAATTGTCTGGGAAGATTTTAGAAATGGGCAAAATTTTGAAATCTTTGGACAAGTTTTGAATGTAGATAATGGTGCACTTTCCGGTGACCACATTCAATTCACATCCGTGGTGAATGATTCCCTGCATAATTATATGCCTGTGGTAGAAAACGTCGTTGCCAATGAATTTATGGTGATTTGGGAAGATGGCAGAGGTTACATCAATGAAGATCCTCTGTTGATTAATGGGGTGGATTTATACGGTTCCGGGTACAAAATTGGACAAGGCATGACCACGGACTTAAATGGAATTCCCATTTGCGTGGCTTACCATAAACAGCAAAATGTGAATATCACCCATCATTCAGGACAAGAATTTTTCTTGGATTGGGTTGATTATCGCAGTTCAGGGAAAGAGGATTTGGCCAATTATTATGGTCGGACCATCATGAAAGCAGACTTATTATCCAATGATCCCCAATGCTACAATTGTGATGTCCCCACAGAATTTTCCCTGAAACCGGCTTATCCTAATCCATTCAATGGGAAGGTAACCTTTGAGTTTGAAATGCCTGCAAAAGAAGCGGTTGAATTCCGGATTTATGATATCACCGGACGGGTGGTTGCTGACAAATTA
>CAXFCD010000042.1:0-4430 GCA_964001155.1 uncultured bacterium
GAAAAAGCCACACACGAACAAATTATTCTTTTTGACGGCGATTTGGAATTGAACCTTCAAGAAATATCAAAATTTATGATTTTGAATAAAACTGAAAGGATTCATGTTGTGTTTGGTACAAGATTGGATTCGATGAACCCCCTACAATCTATCCTGGATTTCGGGAATTTTTTCTTAAATGGATTTTTTAATTTGATTCATCAATCCAATTTCACGGATGTCCTTTGCGGGTGTAAGGCTTTTCATAAATCTGATCTCAATTTCAAATCGCTCCAGTCAGTTGGGTTTGACATTGATGTGGAAATTGCATCAAACCTCGTTTCGAAAAACATGTCCATAACAGAAATTCCGATCACTTATAACAGAAGAAGTTCCAATGAAGGTAAAAAACTGAAAATATCAGACGGGTGGAAAATTTTAAAAAGAATGATTTTCAACAATAATAAATGAAATAAAAAAGGCTCCAATTAGAGCCTTTTATTATTGCACTAAAATTTATCCTAAGCTTGTGCTTCTGGGCGAAATCTTAAAATGACCGGATCATTTTGATTTGAATCCGGATTATACTCCGGAACAAGAGCAGCCAATCTTTCTCGAACTTCGTTTTTATCAAATTCATATCCATTCAAATCCCCATTCATAATTCGTTCCGTAATTTGTTGAACCTCATCTTCCGATAATGATGTATTGACTATCAAGATTTTTTCGTGGGATGTCCGATCAACATATTCACTATCCAAGATCAATTCTTCCACTTTTTTCTCGCCGGGACGAGTGCCAATAAAACTGATTGGGATATCCAGTTCAGGTTCAAAGCCGGATAGTCGGATGAGTTCATTGGCAATATCAAGGATGCGAATGGGCTCGCCCATATCAAGGACAAAAACTTCACCACCTTTACCAATCCCACCAGCTTGCATGATCAATTGTGCTGCTTCAGGTATTGACATGAAATACCGTTCCATATCTGGATCCGTAATTGTGACGGGACCACCTGATTGGATTTGTTCTTGGAAAATCGGAATAACACTCCCTGAACTGCCCAAGACATTTCCAAATCTAACAGACATAAATTTTGTTCCATAATTAGAATTAGCACCTTGGCAGATTAATTCTGCCAACCGCTTTGTAGCCCCCATCACATTGACCGGTTTTACTGCTTTGTCGGTACTCACAAGTACAAATTTCTCCACTTGATGTTCAAGGGCTGCTTTAACCATATTAGCTGTGCCAAAGACGTTTGTTTTTATGGCTTCCCAAGGAAACGCTTCCTGCATGGGAACGTGCTTATAGGCTGCAGCGTGGAGGACAACTTGCGGTTCGAATTCCTGAAATACTTTGTCCAAAATATTCGAGTCTCGAATATTTGACAATACCGGTTTTATCAGCACATTTGTTTGCAAGTGGAGAATCTCTCTTTCTATCTCAAAAAGATTGAATTCACTATTGTCCAACATAACTAGTAATGCAGGTTCATATTTTAAGCTTTGTCGCACTAATTCTGAACCAATACTCCCTCCCGCACCTGTGATCATGATTCGTTTTCCATGGATATAACTTGAGATCAAGGATTCATCCAAAGTCACCTCATCTCTACCTAATAAATCAATCAGAGATACTTCCCGGAACTGATTGACAGAAACTTGTCCGGATACAAGTTCAGAAACTGAGGGTAAGGTACGGAAAGGTTTCCCGGCTTCTTTACAAATCTCGATAATTCGGTGCATATCCTTCCGTTCTGCATTGGGACAACAAATAAGTGCTTCATCAAATTGAGTAACAAATTCAGATAATTCATTAATTTTGCCCAAAACTTGCTTGCCATGGATTTCCCTTTTTTGCAATGATTTATTGTCATCTAAGAACCCAACCGGTTCCATGTGATGTTTTGAATCATTGAGCAATTCTTTGCAAATGAATTCCCCTGTTGGACCTGCACCGAGGAGAATAACTCTTTTCGAAAGTTCTATTTTATAGGGTTTCGGATTGAGTAAATGAGAAAATAAAATTCGAATACCAAGCCGGATTGCACCAGTGAAGCCCGTAGTTAAAAAGAGATCAATGATAAAGACAGATCGTGGTATATCTTGAAACCCTCTAAAATATCCCAAGAAGGCGATTAGAAGAACAGAACCCACAATATTGGCTTTGGTAATGCTGATAATATCAACAATACTGGTATATCGCCACATGCCTTTGTACAAACCAAAATACTTAAATGAAAGCAATTTGAATAATACCAAAAACCCCAATATGAGATGGATGTTAGGATCAAAAAATATGTATGGTATTGAAAAATCATTTCGAATAAATAAAGCAAAAACGAATCCCAATAAAACAGCAATTATATCTGCTAGCACTAATTTCCGGCGATTAGCCGTTGGATTTTCCTTGATCTCGCTTTTTTCTATATTCTTGATTCTTACAGAACTGATAATCTTCTTAATGCCAAATTCTTCACTGTCTTCGATCTTTAATAATTTCATTAAAAGGTAATGTCCCATCCATTTGGGAATAAACAAAGAAACAAATGTAATCATTACCAATTTTAAATCTTGGAAAAAACCCTTTTGTTGGACATAATAATTGGCGAGGCTGACTTTGATTTTCAAAATCTCTTTATAAGGATCCTTGGAATCAATCATGGTCCAAATCTCTGATTCATTTCGAAAAAGGATGGATGAGAAACCAGATAGGCCCGGTTTGATAACATTGAGAAAAGAGAATGAATCTTTATTCACATATTCGGGAACTTCTGGTCGAGGGCCAATAAACCGCATGTCTCCTTTTATGATATTTACCAATTGGGGTAATTCGTCCACTTTTGTTTTGCGTAGGAAACTTCCCCACTTTGTTAGAACGGATTTCTGGCCTGAACTGAATTGATTTGCACCTTCCTCATCATTTCTCATGGTTCTGAATTTGTAAATAATAAATTCTTTAAAATGTTTGCCGATTCGAGTTTGCCTATAAATAATTGGCCGGCCCTGTATAATAAGATTGCCGAGACTAATTAGTATCAGAAATGGCGAAAGAAGTATTAAAAGGAGTACTGCGGTCGTGCGAGAGAGAATTTCCATATAGGTGATATTAGTTAATTTTTAGTCAGAACGGAAATTGTTATTTATTTCATGTGATCTGCAGCAATTTTATGAATTGATTCAATAATATAATCTATTTCTGTTTGGGTGAGATTTGGGTAAATGGGGAGGGAAATAACGGATTGAAACAAAGAATAAGCTCTGGGAAATGATTCCGGCAGGAACCCGAACTTTTTATGATAATAGTCCAACATGTGAATTGGTTTATAATGTACAGAAAGTCCTATCCCTTTTTTGGAGAGGAGTTCAATAAATGAATTTCGAGAAATGTTCCATTGTGGCGAATCAAACTGAATAACAAATAAATGCCAAGCATTTCCATTGTCTTGATGGAAGTCAGGCAATATGATACCGGAAATATCTTTCAACCCTTTTATATAATCTTGAACAATTTTATTTCGCGAAACTTGCCATTCATTTATTTGATTCAATTGCCATAATCCAAATGCAGCAGCGATATCGGTCATATTATATTTATATCCCAATTCGATAATATCATATTCCCAATGCCCACCTGAATCAAATCGTTTCCATCCATCCTTGGTAATTCCATGTAAGGATAAATTTTTCACTTTTTCCGCTAACAATTTATCATTTGTAGTAAAAGCTCCACCCTCACCAAAGGTGGTCATATTTTTGTTGGCATAAAATGAAAATGCTGCACCATACTTTGTATCTCCAACCTTTCCTCCAGATGCATTTGTTTCAAATGCATGAGCGGCATCCTCTAAAATAAAAATATTATATTTCTCTGCAAGTTGATAAAGCCTTTTTGTATCTAAGGGATTACCACCGTAATGGACTGGGACGATAGCCTTAACATTTGAATCTTTCTGTAAGATTGATTCAACCTGATCAAGATCTAGGTTAAATCCATTGGACTCACAATCAACGAGAATAGGTTCCATCCCGAGATATTCACCACATTCAACAGTTGAAACAAATGTAAATGTTGGGACAATAAATTTAACCCCCTTTCCAAATTCATTTGCTGCAAGAGCTAAATGTAATCCGGCAGTACAGGAATTCAGTGCGACAACATAATCGCAATCCAAATACGTTTTTATCTTCTTTTCAAATTGATTGACTTGGTCACCTGTTGTGAGCCACCCATTTCTGATTGAATCAGAAACAATTGAATTTAAATCTTCAGGTAAATCGGGTCTATGAAAGGGAATTTGCATAAAATAATTCTTTATTGAATGTTGAATCTTTTATCTTGGTATCCTTCCATGATTTCATGAAATAAAAAAGGCCAAAGAATGAACCAAGCCCATAAGCAAAATGAATAATGAAAAATGTTATAGGCAATAATAAGATTGAATTAAA
>CAXFCD010000043.1:0-18331 GCA_964001155.1 uncultured bacterium
AATATTAGAAGATTCTGAAATAGGATCACCAAAACATGGGCATGATCCAACACCGAAACATAAAGGGATGAATCAGGTTTTCCATATTCTGAAAATGATCCATAAGGACTTAGAATTGGAAATGAATCACTGGATGCATTTATCCCGTGCGGGATATTTGACAGGATTTCAAAATTCCATGGGAGAATTTTTCATGATCCTGAAAGCGTTGGGGATGGTACAAAAAGATCAACTTACCTTGGTTCAAAGATTATTTGATGATTTCAATGTAGATTGGGACGAGGGTGACCGGGAAAATATTAAACTGTCACTCCAGCAGCCTGCTCTTGCAAATTATGAGACAACCCAAAGAGACTTACGCCAAATTTCCAGCACCTTTTTTTCCAAATCATTTTCTGAAGATTTGGTTTCGGATTTGGTGGAACACGCCCGAATCATGAAAAAAAGATTACGGCGTTTTTAAGTTTGACAACTTTTTCCAAATTAAAGTGTCGAAAGTTGCATGAAACAAACATTCCACTACAATAGCGGCGAAATTGTCAAAACAGGCGTCACGTTTGGGTCAGCTTTAGCCATGGCAATTTCGTTTAATATGAATCAATCTGTATTGTGGGCTGTGATCCATGGCCTTTTATCCTGGTTCTATGTGGTTTGGTACATCTTGATTTATTAGGAGAAAAAAATGAAAAAACTTCACCGTAATCCACAAGAAGGAAAAATCGCAGGTGTGTGTGCCGGGATTGGTGATTACTTTGAAATTGATCCGGTGATTATCCGTCTCATTTTTTTAATGGCATTGTTTGTAGGAGGCGGGCTGTTGGTTTACATTATCGCTTGGATCATTGTGCCTAAACAGGTTTTCGAACATATTTATCAACAGCACACCTCATCTGCTTAACCTTAATTTTAAAAGGGTAAAATACCCCTTTTTTATTCCATTAAAGATGGTTAAATCTTTCAATCATTTTGTTCTACACTTCCATCTGGTTTCCGGGAGCTAATTGTTGATTTCATTTGAATTATTCATAAAAAAATTTCATTCCCATAAATTGTTTTGGGTGAAATATTTATGCCTTTTGGTTCTACTTGTGATTGCCCACCAAACCTTTAATTGGGATAATATGTCTTACACATTCCTGATTAGTTTCATGTTGATTGTGTCGGCAGTCATGGCCTTGATTGATACAAAATTCCCTCCGCGTGAATAATAATATGGAACATCATTATGTGATTGATCCATTATCACAATTGTGGTGGACAGATATCTTTGTCAGCGACCGTTGGCAGAAAATCCATTCATACTCGGCGAGTGGCCCTGGTATATCTTGGGATTTGAATTGATTGGTATTGTTCATGTATTCATATGTTATGAAGGATTCCGCCAAATGAAACCACTTCCAGTATAATGAACCAAATTTTTAGTAAATTCAGGAAATATTGACAGAATAGATAAAGTGATCATAATACGATGTAATTTTGTAAAACGTAATTATGTAAATAATGAACATTATGTTTTACATATTTACGTTTCTTCGTTATGAACAATCTAAAATTCAATTCAACTCTCGACCAAAAGTACAGATCAACTGCAATGATTAGATTACCATGCTTAAATATTGTTTAGCTCCAATCTTTCTTTTCGCCTTATTGATCAGCAGTTATTTGTTATATAATCTTACCCGCCATTCAGCTCACCATGAAAAAAGCTCTGTACCGTTTTGGAAATTGAATCCTTATAAAGATGCACCTATGCTGCCCTATGGATACTTGACCATGGTTTATTTTATTTTACTCCTGCCGTGGCAGTACCGGAAGATCATGAAAGAAAAATTGTCCCATTGGGATGCCCATTACGCTTCGCCTGAAGAACTGAAATTGGTGGGATAATTTTCTCGATGGATGGAATGAAAGATCGGTTCCTCTTGAATCCTGATATCACTTTTTTAAATCACGGTTCTTTTGGTGCTTGTTCTATCTCTGTTTTTGAAGAATACCAGGATTGGCAGAGGCAATTGGAAAACCAGCCGGTTCAATTTATGACCGATAAGGTGTATAGAGGTTTAAAAAATTCCAGAAAAGCTCTGGGTGAATTTGTGGGCTGCCATGAAGATGAAATCATTTTTTTCCCAAATCCAACAACAGCCGTCACCAATGTCATACATAATTTGGATTTAAATTCCGGTGATGAAGTACTTATGTCCACCCACGAATATGGAGCTTTGGTCCGGGCGTGGACTACATGGGGGAAAAAGTATAAGGTCAACATCGTACAACAAGATGTTTCCATTCCTTTAACAACTGAAGAAAAATTCATAGAAGATTTTTGGCGCGGTGTAACACCTAACACAAAAGTCATTTACCTTTCCCAAATCACCAGTTCCACCGCATTGATTTTCCCTATTCAAAAAATTGTAAAAATGGCAAAAGAACAAGGAATTTTTACCATAATTGATGGTGCCCATGTGCCTGCCCACATGCCATTGAATATCCATGATTTGGGTTGTGATTTTTATACAGGTGCCTGTCATAAGTGGTTATGTTCGCCTAAAGGATCGTCATTTCTGTTTGTGAAAAAAGAACATCAGGAATGGATTCGGCCGGTGGTGGTCAGTTGGGGAAAGGAGGGAGATGATCCGACACCGTCAGAATTTCTACAGGATTTTCAGTGGCAGGGCACACGGGATATGTCAGCATTTCTAACCATTCCTTCAGCCATTGATTTTTACAAAAATGAGATACAACATCACCAGCCGACCAGTCGGAAAATAGTCAAAGATGCTTTTTCCAAATTTGAATCAGTTTTGGGGACAGCATCCATTTCCACCGGTGATGGTTGGTTGGGGCAAATGGTTTCCCATCCATTGCCTGGAAATTCACCTATGAATTTGAAAGAAAAACTTTGGAAGGATTTTCAAATTGAGATTCCAATATTTGAGTGGAATGGGCAACCCTATATCCGAATTTCAATTCAGGTGTATAATTCAGAAAAGGACCTTGATCTTTTGGTGAGAGCATTACGAACTCTGATTTAAATTCGACCCCCGAAAACCATGAATTTCAGAGTAATACATACCATCGCCCTGGCACTTTTTCTTTCTTTTGGATTTTCCCAAAGGATTATGTTATTCACCAAAACGAATGATATTTTCACGTCTTCCAATAATTTCACTATCAAAAAGAAAAAAGTAATTTTTTGGCAAGATAAGGTTGTATTAATGACGGTGCCTATCAGAAATTTGGTAGAAGTTCGTTATGCGGAAAAATCCTATTATTCCCTGGGCAAACCCTGTACGGTCTTGGGAACCTTGGCTATGGCATCTACTACGGGAGCTTCAATTGCGGGTCAAATGACAAATGAAATGATGCTCTACGGAGTTGGCGGCGGCCTTGCGATTTATTTAATGGGGAAAACATTGAATTTGATCGGCGCCCGATTTGGCCGGGATGTTGTTTACCAGGATTTTGACCGCCTTGATTATGGCACACAGAAACTTGTATTAGAATCCATCAACTTGGATATCGAAAAGCGTGGGAAAGAAAGTGAATTTATGTATGGTCCGGAGGGGCGAAAAACACGGTTTTTATTTTTTACATGGGAGGGGAAAAAGCCCTGGAAAAAAAGATATAAGCCGAAGCGGAAAATTATTCGATTTTCTTTCTTTTAATATATTGGCATGCAATGTATCCTAACCGCTTTAAAAGCAGAATCACAACCGCTGATTGATCATTATGGATTAAAAAGGGATTCTGTTTATTCATTCCCTGTATTTAAAAAAAATGACCTGTGTCTCATCGGCCTTGGGGTGGGAAAAAAGAATATCCACAATAGAATCTCTACTTTTTACAATTCGGTAAAACCAGACTATATCCAATTTATTAATATTGGTATCGCCGGCGGTAATCCATCAACGACCGAAATTGGCAACTGTTATGTCCTCAATCAGATACAGGATTTGGCTAATGAGAAAACCTATTATGCCGATTGTTTAATCAAACATGATTTTGAGGAAAGATCATTAGTAACTGTTGAGGAGGTTTTTTCAGATGGCGCTGATAATTTTCCCGGTTTGGTGGATATGGAAGCATCAGAGATTTTCAAAGTTTGTGCTTCCTTGACTTCTGTTCATCGGCTGGCATTTTTAAAGATTGTGTCGGATCATATGGATATGGATTTTAATAAAATTCTTGCCCTGCCCATTTCAAAAATGATTTCAGATCATATAAAATTAATTGATTTATTTTTGTCTCGCTTTAAAACTTTAAGCCAGTTGGAAACTCCAATCTTATCAGAAAAAGATAAAAAATGGTCAGAAGAATTGGTGAAAAAGTTGTCTCTCACTGAAACACAATCACAGCAACTTTTTCATTATACCAAAGGATTTCGCTTGAGGAACCGAGAATTATGTTTTCCGGAAATTGATCAAATAAAACCAAAATCAAAAGCTGATCGTAACCACCTATTCAAAGAAATTTGTGACCGACTTTCAACCTAATTTTTCCCATATTTATCTCGAGAAGGGTGCACGTGATTATCCATTGACTCAGCTTGCTTTATCAAAATATCCCAATACGGAAATTGTAGAATTAGACCACTATAAGGATTTTTTCAACAGACCCAGGCAGGATTTCCAACTCCAGAAATCATCCATGAAATTGATCCTGGCCAAAAAGACGGTCCCATTTTTATATTCCGCTTCGGATATGGTTCAGGAGTATGGAACGCCCAATGTTTTTTATATCACCCCAATTTTGAATTGCCTCTATAATTGTGATTATTGTTTTTTACAGGGGATGTATTCCTCAGGAAATTTGGTGGTTTTTGTCAATGAAGAAGATTTTTTTAATGCGATTCAAACTAAATTGGATAAATTGGAGAACCCATCAAAACCCATGGTGGTGTCTATTTCATATAATACAGATCTCATGGCTATGGAAAATATCATTCCCGTCACCTCTCGTTGGATTAAATTTGCCAAAACACAAGAAAACCTGAAGATTGAGATCAGAACCAAAAGTGCTCTTTTTTCTTCTTTGAATAAAATTGAACCCTCGGAAAATGTAATATTGAGTTGGACACTGTCTCCCCAGGAAATCTGCGAAAAATATGAAGCAACAGCGTCACCGCTTCACCGCAGGATTTCATCTTTGAAAAATGCTTTGGAAACCGGGTGGCCCGTAAGACTTTGTTTTGATCCTGTAATATTTGTGGATGGTTGGGAAACGCTGTATGGTTGTTTTATAGAAGATGTTTTCAGAGAAATTAACGCTGATCATTTGTTGGATGTCACCTTGGGTGTATTCCGCATGAATAAGGATTATTTCAACCGTATCCGAAAACGAGAAACGAAATCTGATATATATTATGATCAATATGCAATTGAATCGGATACGGTCACTGTTCCAGAGAGCATGAGAAAAAGTGCTCTAATTTCTCTCAAAAATCAAATTGCAAAATACCTTCCCAATGAACGAATTCTCGTTTGGGGATGATAAAGTTTAACTTCTTAAATTTAAATTGAGACTGATGAGAAAAATTATAATAAACATCCTATTGTGCTGGATCACAGTCCTGAAAGCAGATGCCATTACGTCCTATTTTTACAGTCCCTCTTTGGGCTATGACCAGTATTACGAAATTGTGCTACCGCCCAGTTATGAAGCCAATCCAGATTCATCCTATCCCTCCATTTATTTCCTCCATGGATTTGGTGCTGATTATTCCTGGTATGAGGCATTGGTAGAAGTATTCGAAGCCATGATGGCATCGGGAGATATTCGTGAATCTGTTCTAATCAAACCTGATGGATTTGTTGTGCCCTACTTAGGAAGCATGTACACGAATTCAGAATACAATGGACAATTTGAAGATTATATCATTCAGGACTTAATTGCCCATATAGATGGATCGTATCCCACCATCGATCATCCATCTTATCGCGCCATCATGGGGCATTCCATGGGCGGATATGGCGCTGTGAAATTAGCCGTAAAATTTCCGGAAATATTTCAAGTTGCAGCATCTCATGCGGGCGCAATTGCCTTCGAAAACCTTATTCCTGATTTGTTACCTGTCTTGCTGGATGAAACGGGGATTTTGGGATATCAACCTTGGAATGGAATTGTAAGCCTCTTCATGTACAGCGCTTCGGCAGCCTTCAGTCCCGATATAGAGGACTGGCCCTATTACGTGGATTTGCCCGTGGATGATTATGGCAATGTGATTGAAGATGTTTGGGAACTCTGGTTGGGGCATGATCCATTAACGATTGCCCAAGCGAATATTGAGAGCATTCGCACTCAACAATTTTATTTAGATTGTGGGGATAATGATGATTATTTATTCTATAATCATTCCGATTCTTTCTCTGAATATTTAGAAGAAGAGGGCATAAATTATTTTTATGAAATTTATTCCGGGGATCATTTCACTGAAGTGTTAAATGGTGACCGCTTTCCACATTCTTTGGCCTTTATTGAGCAAGTATTCCAATTGGCAGGAATTTTTGATTCATTAGGTGATTTGGATGGGAATGGTAATGTAACCATGCTTGATTTTATTTTATTGCTGCAAATTGTCATGCAAAACACCGAACCAACAGATTATCAACAGACTGCCGGCGATCTTGATTTGAACGGAATGAACGATATTTTTGATCTGTTATTATTGGCGGATCAATTGTAATTATGCCCTCGGATTATCCGCCTTTTATACTATTCAGCCCGGCTCATTTGCGAACCGTTGGACTCATTTTCGCCATTGGAATTTCAGTGGCTGCTTGGATGAAAAACAGCCCGCCAAATGTACAACGTATCTTTGAAAAATATTTTGCTTGGACCCTGATTGTTTTTGAATCATTCAAACCTTTTTATAGGTTTGCCTGGATCGGGGAACCTTGGCAGGAAGTACTGCCCTTGTATCTCTGTAACATGTCCATTTATTTACTGGCATTTATCATATTTACAAAAAGCTATCGTGCTTATGAAATTGTTTATTTTTGGGCATTTGCAGGCGGCGTAATGGCCTTGGCCACACCGGATGTCCCAGGGAGTTTCCCCCATCCTGAATATTTACTTTATTTCACCAATCATGGGTTAATCATTTTAGGTGTATTCTTTGTCTCCCTCGTGTACGGATACCGCCCAAAGATTGAATCCATTTGGCATGCTTATAGAGCAGCTTTGGTGGTTTTAGTTTTGGTCTTTCCACTAAATTATATATTGGGGGAAGGTGCGAACTATTTGTATTTAAGAGATAAGCCCCAAGTGGGCTCTCTCATGGATTTTATGCCAAATCCGCCCTTCCATATTCCCATTGTGATGGTGCTGGCATATCTCTTTTTTTGGTTGGTGTATTTACCGTATTTTTTCAGGGATTATTTTATGAAAAGGAACGCGCTGACATGACATTAAAAATGGTTGGTTTTATCGTCCTTGTGACATTCATTGTGGGGTCGCTTGCATTGGCACTATGGTATCGCATGAATGAGGATTCGAAAGATGAATGAAAAAAAGAAATACAATTTCAATGTTTAAAGCGTTAAGCTTTTTTTGCTTTTTGTCTCTGGCCACAGCCCAGTATGATTTTGAATTGGAAGACTTGAATCCAAATTCAGAGACATTTGGCCAATCCATTGGTCCAAATGATAACTTGGGTGATATTTGTATTGTTTTTTTCGGTCATGAGTATTGAGCCACATGTCGAAGCCGGTTCGGCTTTTTAAATACGATTTTCCAGGACCTGCAATCCATGGGTATTGATGACGTGGGTATCATCGGAGTTGGGAAAGATGCTTACAACGAGCATCTTTCAGGCATGATTGAAGGTCGCATTCTCCCTTGGGTGGAGGATGTGCAGGAGGATGGCTATCCGGTGTGGACAAATTATGGTGCAGTTCAGCGCACTACCTATTTTTTGGATCGTGAAGGAAATTTAATTCATCAATTTAATATTACAACTTTGGATCCCACGGATCCTGATGATTACGAATATTTGATCAATCTAATTTTGGATTATCGGGCGGAGAATGGGCCAAGCGTTTACCGAATTCCCGATGATACTGATTCTATTCAAGTTGCCATTGATGAATCAAATGATGGTGATATTATTTTGATTAGTCCTGGCTCCTACAGGCAGCGGATTGATTTTTTAGATATGAATATAACGATTGCATCTCTTTTATATTCCGGGTTTGATGAATCTTTTGTTTCAGAAACCATCCTTGATGGAGAATTGGGAGGAACAGTTGTCACGATAAATGGCGGACAGGATGAATCAGCTATTCTATTGGGAATAACAATCATCAATGGTTATAATGAAATAACAGGCGGCGGAATCCTTATTGAGAATTCTAGTCCAACCATAGAACGTAATATTATTCGAAATAATTATGCTGGAAGTTGTGGTGGTGAGGGCGCGGGGATCGCCATCAGAGGTGAATCTTATCCATACATATTTGGAAATGAAATTTATGAAAATACGATTCAAGGTGAATGTGACTGTATTTGTTATTTCGGTGGTGGGATTTATGTGGATTCCACAGCCTTCCCTGTGGTTGGCGGCTCCGAAACTTTAGGAAATAAATTTTATAATAATTATTCTGATTATGGATATGATTTGTACAGAAATCCGCCATTAGATACCACTGATTGGACGCCCATTTATGCTCATCATAATTATTTTCAGGAATGTCCGCCGGATTATAATAACAATGTTTTCCCGGAAAATGGTTGGGACTTGGAGAATTGTCATACATTATTAGACGTAGTGGAAGATGAAGTCGTCATTGCCAATGATTTTCATCTATTCCAAAATTATCCCAATCCTTTCAATCCAAAAACCACCATTCGGTTTAATATACCTGAGGGGTTTCAGGAAACAATGTCACTCCAAGTTTTTGATATTACAGGACGACTAGTTAAAACGTTGATGAATGATAGACTTTCACCAGGTCAGCATCAAATTCATTGGGAAGCTGTCCATTATCCAACCGGGATTTATTTTTTCCAATTGCGGTCCGGCGACTTCATCCAAACCCAAAAGGCGCTCCTTGTTAAATAATTCCATTTTCGTGTTGGTGTTTTGTGCCATTCTCCTTGGATCTGAAAGGGAGGAGAAGCCACCCTACCCTCATTCCATCACATTTGGTGGGGCAAACTTTCAAATCATAAAAAATGGCGATTTACCTATACATTATATTTGGCTCCATGGCGATGAAAAAACAGCAAAAATGGCTCTGGATGACCATATCAGAGTTTTTCCCGGCACTGCCTTTTTCATACAGAATGAGGACAGGGAGGTACCTTATCTCCAAACAAGAATTGATCCCAACCGCATATTTTCCCGCCGAGGTTCCTACTATGCCTTAAAAAAGTTTAAACCGGAATGGGCACCGGGAACCTTAAAAATGGCATTGGATGATTTAGATATGGAACGAGAGAAATTTTTTAATTTTATCTTGCCTCCCAGGGATGGATTATTGGTAGCAGTCCATAATAATTTTCGCGGATACAATGTAAAGTATGAGTTAAAACATAGCCGCAGAACATCCATCAAAAAAAAGCAAAGTCCCCGGGATTTTATTTTATGTACCAATGAAGAAGATTTTGAAAAATTGGCATCAGGTCCTTACAATGTGGTTCTCCAAGACATACTCAAGGAAAGGGATGATGGAAGTTTGTCCTGGGAATTGTTGCGAAGGAATGTACGCTACATTAATATTGAAACACGATTGGCTTATAGAACCAAACAAAGAAAAATGCTGGAATTTGTCCACACCACCTTGAATTGACTTTGTGGAAAAAGTGATTCAAAAATTGATTCGGTGGATGCCAGTGATTCTTTTTGCCCTCCTCCTAATGGTGGATAGGGAAAATACATTCCATGTGGTTGGATTCATCACATTGTTGCTGACTTACACCGCAATTTTGATTATGCGAATTTTATATGCTAAAGACCGCTGGCATCGTGAATATGATGCCAGTGAATTAGGGAGTGATGCATCGATCCAAAAGATGAGTGACTTGAATGAAAAATTAGTAGAGCAGGATGGAACAGCTCAAAAAAGCTAAAGGGTTTTTATTCGATCTGGATGGTGTATTTTATCAATCAGGAAAACCGCTTCCCGGCGCTGTGGAAACAACATCATTCTTAAAAGGAACCAATATACCATTTCGTTTTTTAACCAACACCACCACAAAAAATAGAAAAACACTGTACCAGAAATTGTCCGGATTAGGGTTGAATTGTATTGAACAGGACATTATAACAGCCGGTTACGCCGGCATAGATTATTTACGAAACATGGGCTCACCATCCTGTTGTTTTTTCATTACTGAGGATTTGAAAAAAGATTATTCTGAATTTGAGGAGAATGTTGACCAACCGGAAGCGGTGGTCATCGGCGATTATGACGAATGGGATTTTGAAAAATTGAATGTAGCGTTTCGCCATGTGATGAACGGGGCGGAAATCATTGCCCTTCACAAGGGGAAATATTACAAAGTGGACACAGGACTGCGATTGGATGCAGGCGGTTTTGTTGCAGCTTTGGAATTTGCAACGGGTAAAAAAGCGCACGTGGTTGGGAAACCAAATAAAGCATTTTTCCAATGTGCCTTGGATGATTTAAGATTGACCCCCGAAGATGTTGCCATGCTCGGCGATGATCTTATCAATGATGTGCAAGGTGCGCAACATCTTGGGATACCGGGCATTTTGGTGAAAACCGGTAAATATCATGAAGGGATGGTAGAATCCAGCGGTATTCATCCGGACGGTTTTATTGAGTCTATCGCTGATTTACCAAAAATTTTAAATTCATAAGGAGTGAACATGAAGCAGATTGATTTGAAAAGTTTTTTAATAGGTGTAATGAGCACCGCATTATTTTTTGTGATGACCGGTTTCGATGAAAATGGAAATCTTGGGGATATTGTAGTGAATTCAATCACGATTCAAGATGATGGACATGGTGGATTTATCACTGCTTATAACCAAGATCAAAAACGGACTTTGTACTTAGGGACAGGGAAAGAAGAGAATGGCTATGTCCAAACATATAATAAGTATGAGGAACCCACCGCCTACATTGGATCAAATAGGGATATGGATGGTGTGATTGTTTTGAATGACAGATATGGTGCTTTGGGGTACAGCCAATCCGGGAAAAAATGAATATAGAAATTATTTTTATAATCTTATTGTTATTTGCTTTTTATAAAGCCCGTGAAAAATTTCAATATTATGATGAGGAATAAAATCAGTTATTACTTTACATTTTGAAAATAAGTAATATATTAACTAGACAGTTTTTACCTGCAAACTCTAAGAATCTTCCGGAGAAAAGTAGTAATAAGTCCATCCACTTTAATTTATTCGAATGAAAAGCTTTTTAATTTCTATTTTATTTCTACGTCTGCGTCAGTATTAGATAAATCGTACATTGAAGGAACTGGAATTCGGGATTTGGGAACTGCATTAACAAGAATTAGTGGTGTGTCCACAAAACTCAGTTCATCAGGCAAGCAAACGGTGTCAATTCGTGGTAGTAATCTAGAAGATGTTCCAGTTTATCTGGATGGTATTCCAATAAATGATGTGATGACAGGTGTCGCTGATTTATCCTCTGTCGACTTGAATTCAATAGAAATGATTGAGTAAAATGAGCAGTCTATTTATTTTAAGTAGGTGATCTTCTGATTGATAGTTTTATGCCCAATTATTAATTGAAGAAAATAAACTCCTGAAGAAATATGGGCAGGTTGCCATTGCACTTCATGTTTCCCAGGATGCAACCTAGTGTTCAAAATTGTATTAACAAGTTGTCCTCTTAGATTGTAAACATTTATGTGTATTTCTTCATCATTTGCATTTACGGGAATGTAAAACGGAATTGTTGTTCCTGAATTAAAAGGGTTTGGATAAGATGCATAAAGTTGAATTTCATTCGGTAGATATAATTGTTTATCTGTATCAAGATATTGATATGTGCTATTTTGTTCACTAGGAGTCCCATATCCTTCGGAAGATGCCCATGATTGCGGTGCATCATTTTCCAAATTCGGATTTATTAATTCTAACGTAGGCCCTTCTCCATCGGGGTCAATTGGCCATGGCTCATTATCATCATATTGAACTGAATCAACAAGTTCACCTATATCATTAAAAATTCGTACTTCATCACCACCGCCACTTAAGCCAAAATCAAATGGACCGGAAATTGGAATATCTGTGGAATAAAATTCCTGAAATTTTGATAAATCATTTGAAATTATAAGATAAGCCTGACTATTTAAGATTGTTTCATTTGGTAAAATGTAAGAATGATCATTATTATCATCTCGGACTACCCAATCCGTTAAATCAATTGATGATTCACCTGGATTGAATAATTCAATCCAGTCACCAGAATCATGATCATCACTAGAGTTATAGTTTATTTCGTTAATTACTACAGTTCCTGGTGTTAAAGACGATTCGGTAAAAACAGCGGTTAAAGTAAAGGGATCAATGATATTAATATTCATCAATAAACTCGAATCTGGAAATTCTTCCCAATGACTAAATACATACCCTTCATTCGGTTTTGCCATAACTTTTATTGGAACAGTTGGGAAATAATATCCAAACCAGCCGGATTCTGTTATTTCAAGTGAATTTATTTCTATAGACCCGCCGGATTCAGGAACTTTGTTTAAAGACACTTGTGCAATATTAGGTAGCTCAAAATAATTTTTTAAATGGAGTATAGCCCATGTACGTCTTTGAAATCCGAAATTCTCTATAACACCAACTTTTTCTTCCCAATTAACTGCTGAGTTTGGCCAATCCCCATTATTGTACCATCTAGACCGATGGTAAGGAATCATATTTTCTATATTTTGTGAAATGGAATCTAATCTTGTTGTTAAAAATTCGGGCTGAAAAACTGTATTTAACAGATCACAATAAAGATTGATAAAGGTATTTTTAAAATGATTATTTTCTATCAACTTTCTAAAAACAAATGTACTCCAAGGTGGATTTGGCCAACCTGGGCCATTAGGATCTAAAGCAAATTCTAGGGTATTAGTTGTGTAGGCATTGGGGTTCCAAATTCCAAAACCAAAGTCTGTATCATAAAGAATCCAGCGCCATTTTCCACCAACTCTATGATCTCGCCAAAATTTTATATTGTTTCCTGGCCAATCTCGATTGTCTATAAATATTTGAAATGCCTGATAGGACATATAAGATTCTATATCTATCCAATTTTCCAATGCATTTTCAACTAAAGGGTCATTCATATCTTCTGTTTCGAGGTAAGTGATTAATGCTTGGTAGTCAGTATTTGTACCGTTTATAATATTATGTTCGTTAATACCTTCCAGATCTAATAGATCAATATGTTCGCTTGAGATTGAATGTTTTGAGGCGATAAAATGTTCATTTATCTTTTCCCTTATGTTTTGTATGCCCCAGAATTCGCCATTAATGTAAAGAACGGCTGGTCTATAAAGTTGGTAGTCAATATTAAGATCATTTGCTACACTAGTGATAAATCCGTCTCTCAGAACTGTGGATTCCCAATCGTTACCCGAATTGCGAAGTACAAAAGCTTCGTACGAATCAATTTCAGAATTTGGAAATAATTGATAATCAAATGAACTTGGACCAATATAACTTCTAGAAAATATTGAAAGAGATTTTTGTGGAAAGGCCCTGCTCCAGCCGCCGAAAATCTTCGCACCTGCATCTGCTGCATATCTTGAGCCATCAGTTTCTAATATTTCAAAATGTATTGGACGCTCCCAATCCTCCCAAAAATTGGCTCCAAAGTAAGGGAAGTCCCAGCTTGCATTAGGCCCCATTACATACATTCCAGTGTCTTCATCAAAAAAGCTATTTGGATCCGTCGTGATAAATACTATAGGAAGATTATCTGTTTCATTATTTTCAAAAATGTAAGTTTTACTTGCAATATCAGATGGGACCCATTCGGTTAAAAATGATCGTGCTCTTAAAACAGTGGTTGAATTAATCGTAACTGGATTTTGGTAAAGATTATCATTTTGGTTTGGTACACTTCCATCTAAAGTATAAAAAATATTTGCAGTTTCTTCCAAGCAGGATATTTCTACATCAATTTGGCTTGTATTAAAGAAACCAGATTCATAAGAAATTTCCAAGGGTGGTAATGCCCCGATAAATGATTCACCTGTATTAGTTGTACCAGGAGTTGGTTCATCAAAAATAAACCAGTTTTCACCCTCATTTAAACGGCCCAAAGACATATTAGTCTGGATACTGCCAAATGTAATTGAATCCAAAATAACTTCATTTGAATCACTGATTAATATAGTCTCTCCATCTGAACTTAATTTGAAATTAGTATGAAGATACGCAGCAGGGAGGTTAAGTAGTGGATTAGGCTCTGATATATTTTCTATTTCTGTATTATAACCTAATGTTAGGAAAGGGATACAACTCAGATCAGAAGAATTGTGAGAATAATTATGAACTTCTATTGCTAAAGTATTTGTACCCGTTTCTAGTGGAAATGAAGCCAAATCAATCTCTTCTGGTTCAGGTGAACCTCCGGAATAAATCTCTGCTTCATGGAGGCCAGTGGTTGTTGTATTATAATATACCGATGATCCGACTGGACCTAAATTCCTTCTTGAAAATTCAATCCCATTCAAATAAGCAACATATCCATCATCATAATCCAAATGAAATATCATTTTATTGACAATTGAAGGATCATCAACAATGAACTCTTTTTTTATATAAATACTAATTGTTTGAGGTATAGTCGTATTATCATCATTATCGCCATAGCCAAAACCACTATTGCCGGTGGACCAAAAGGA
The DNA here is from genome assembly GCA_964001155.1 of uncultured bacterium. GTDB lineage: Bacteria > Fidelibacterota > Marinisomatia > Marinisomatales > UBA1611 > CAXFCD01. Next base: position 14,851 of record CAXFCD010000043.1, read on the forward strand.
TATATCAGTTTCGGGTAATTCCCAATCATCCACAGGCGCACTTAAACCAACCCAATAGTGCCAGGAATCTCCCCAATCTATTTTTGCATCCCATTGATTGACGAGTTCGGTTCTATCTTTATCGGAAGCAAAAATAACCAGAAAATCATCCGGCTCAATAACCATAGAAGGGAAGACCCACTTAGATAGATCTTCAGAATCATCTGTAATCCCTACACCACTTAGATTTAAAGTCTGATCTGAATAATTATAAATTTCTATCCAATCTGGGGTATCACCATCTTCATCAAAATGAAGATCTGTATTACTAGAAACTATTTCATTGATCTGAATGGTTTGCCCGACAGCAAATACAAACAAAAATATAATATATAATATATTTTTCATTTTTTCATCAGATCGATATTATTCTGCCAAACTTTTTGAAATAATTACTATAAAAAATCAGTTAGATTTTATCCAATCATTCTGGCCAATTCCGAATAATATTTTTTGCTAGTTTACCCGCTTTTGTAAGTTCATCATCAGACCAGCCACCAGTTGTATTCGCTCCAGGAATTAAAATGGACCATTCTTCTTCTTTATCGTTTACAGCCCAGTTACAATGGCTGATTTTATTTGTATGGCACCAGGTCATCCACTCATTCGCTTCAGAATCTACCAGACTATAGCCAACGGAACCCCACTCAGTAACAAAAAGAGCTATACCACTCTCTAGTGCTGAACTGGCTCTATCGCGTAACCATTGTTTATGATGTGTAGTATAAAAATGCAATGAATAAGCAATGTTAGAATAGCCAGTGATAGGATCAGCAGCAGCAAGGTCAACTCTTTGAGACCATTCAGGAGTGCCAACAATAATAAGGTTGTCCGGATCAATCACTCTGATGGTAGAAATAATTGAGATAGCGTAAGGTTTAATGATTGTGCTCCAGGATACATCTAGAGGCTCATTATAAATTTCATATATAACATTATCGAATTCACCATATAGGTCTGCCATTTCTTCAAAAAATAAAACAGCTTCATTCGTATTATCTTCTGCGTGATGAGAGTGCCAATCTATAATCACGTAAATACCATTTTCGATTGCTGCGTCCACAATTGTTTTTACCCTATTTTTATTTGCAGTTTTATTATCAAGATAGCCTCCAGGGTCTTCAACACCCATTGCTGCTCTAACTATGGTAGTATTCCAGTCGTCTTTTAGCCATGTAACTACTTCAGAATTGTAATATCGCTCGCCACCCCAATTATCATTGCTCCAAAAAAAACTATTTCCTGCAAAAGCAACTGGTTCATTATTCTTATCTACAATTTTATTGCCAACCTGTTGTAATAGACCATGTATTTGAACCACTGTTGTATCTTCATACTGTAACGGAAAATTTTCATCTGTAATATTTTTATTTTTATCACAAGAAATCAATACAATAGACATTAGGATTATGATAAAGGACATTATTTTAAAGTCTTTTTTTCATTAGATAAAATTAGTTGAGTCCAAATTTTGTTTTCTTTTTAATTACTTATTTGGATATTTTTATAAGTTGCAGTAGTCAATTGAGAATTATCATGACTTAGGGTTGCTAAGCCAACATACATATTTCTGCCCCATTTTTTAATATTCAATTCCCCAATTTTTACCCAATCATTATTTTGCTCAACAAAAAAATGAACATAATCTTTTATTTTTTGAACTTTTAAATTTTGCTTAGACTTATCTAACCTAGGTCCTGATTTTGCTACCATCATTTGACCATTCTTCTCTCTATAACCATACTCTGTAGTTCCACTTGGGAAAATATTTATAATCCCATGGGCTGAATTATTATTTAAGCTTTTTCGTACCATTATGCCAGCTTTCGCATAAGGGTGTGTATTTGTAAGTGAGTCTATTTTAACGGTAAAACTGAAATCACCATTTATTTTTTGGTAAGCAAATCTAAACTGATCATTTGAGTTCCATATATCGTCACCTGCGCCATAAAAGGTCCAATTATTATCTTCAATTTTCTGACCACCCCTCTTAGTTCGGCCAATATCTAATACTTTCCATGGCTTAGGTAATAGGTCATTTGCAGGTGCTTTAGTTAATTTAGGCGGCTTTGGGGGAAGGCTGTCCAATACTGTCGGATTCATATTTGTTGTAAGCCAGTATCTTAAATCTTCATCTACAGCGTATTCCATGCTCCCATAGGACATAAACCACTTTCTTATTTCTTCAAAACTTGCAGTTTTCATATCAACATCAATCAGATCATTCGCGTTTGTTACCATACCCCATGTTCCTTCACCTACTCCACCGTTTGCATCAAGTACTTTATAAGACCACATTGTCGCCGGCCAGTTTAATGATTCGTAATAATCATAATATCTCCGCATCATTTGACCCCCGCCAGCATTTTTAAGAACAACATTAAATTCACCTATTAAAAGTGGACTTTTAAACGATTTCATTTTTTCCGCCCAGTTTGGAAGCCCTTCCAATAAAAATTCTGCATGTACAAAAGGATTAGCGGAGCCCCAACCAAAAAACCCAGGGTAAAAATGCATAGTATAAATCACATTGTCCAAATTCACAGATTTGATATTTCGATAAAAATCAATTCCGCTGGTGTGTCCTGGAAATATTACGAGATGGTTATCCTTATTTTTTCTGATCTCTCTGTAAATTTTTAATACAATTTTTTTAAGATCTTTTTCATTACTGCCCCAAGGTTCGTTTAATAGATCATATGCAGCAACAGTAGGTTCATTCTTATATCGTTTTGATATTTCTTTCCATAACCAAGTTGTCTGTTCCTGAAAGTTTTTAATTGACCAAAGTTTATTGTATCCCACTCTTCCAGAATGATCCATACCACTTTGTCTTCCTGGCGCTCCATGCATATCGAGTATGACATATAGCCCTTTATCTTTTGCTATCTTTATTGCAAGATCTAACCATTCCCAAGCATCACTTTTTAATTGAAATGGTTTTGTATCTGAATTCATAAGAAGTTTGTAGTCAAATGGCAGACGGATTGTATTCATACCAAATGATTTAATGATATCGAAATCATTTTCTTTAATCCATTGAGAACGATATACATCCATTAGTTCTTCAGCTTCTTCTTTTCCAAATCTATGCTCTAAGGTTTCAATAAATTCATGTTGATCTTCAATACCTTTACCAACATAGTTTAGCATCCACATTTCTAGCATCAGCCAGTTTCCGAGGTTACAACCCTTAAGAAATACTGTTTCATCATTGGAATCTGTGATTTTCCCATTATTTAGTTGAAGAAAATTATTCCCCATTAGGATGGAAAAAACTAAATGTATAGAGAAAATATATTTTATCATGATTAATAACTCATTTCAACAATACCATCTTCTTTGTCTGTACAAACTCACCAGCCTTTATTTGGTAAAGGTAGACCCCAGCACTCACTGGTTTACCGAAACTATCTGTAGCGTCCCATTGCACTGATTTGAC
>CAXFCD010000044.1:0-3548 GCA_964001155.1 uncultured bacterium
AAATTAGTGAGTCTTCGCGTCCTTCGTGGCTAAAGACTAAACTTTTTCCATGGCATTATCATACATAGGTGCCATGGTTTCCCAATCAAATGGCCGAGCAATGGAATTAAAATGTGTATCTTTAATTGTATCGTGATTTTCGATGGCCCAGGTGATTTTGTTGAAAAGATCCTGTTGATCGCTATATAAATGATCCTTATGTTGGTCTGTCGGGAGAAGCTCCGGATAGGTTAAACGATTCGGTAAAAGAGGCCAAGTGTCGCAATACATGGCTTCCATGACACTGGCTCCGAAAAATTCCTGATTCGACGTTACAGGCAAAATATCAGCCTTCCAGAGCCAATGGGCGTAATCTGTAAAAGAATCTGTATAGCCCCATTGAACAATTTGTTTGGAGAAAGATTTGTGGGCATCAATAAAAATGTCAGGATATTGACTAAAATTTTCTCCCAGCACTGCTAAATTGAAATCGTACCCATATTTGCGAACACGTTCCAGTACATTAAAAAAGTCATTGGGGTTTTTGTCATATTCCCATCGATGATTCCACAGTATTAAGGGTGCCTCGCCATGATCGATCCGAAATGAATCAAATTGACGAAGATCCATCCCTAAATGAAGAATCCTGCTTTTATCTCGAATGAGGTCTATTGAGTCCAATTCGCGATGATCCGGAAATTGACGGAGAAACGGTCCCAAACCATCAATAAAAGAATCCATATGGAATTCAGAATTAAAGAAAACCTGATCGGCTGCCAGTGCTGATGTGAAATTGATAAATCCGTAATGTGTGTCCCGCTTTTGGTGTATATCTCTGTCCGTTGGTGACCAAGGATACGTAATCTGATTTTCATGAAAATAGATTGCTGTAGGAATTCCGTGAGATTTGTTTTTTGTGAGCGAGAGGAATGTTGACAGATCCATCATATCTGTAGTAAGAATCAGGTCCGGCTGCCAAGTTAGATTGTTGAATTCTCTTGCCATTGATACAGCGCCGCCATGCATCCGCCATTTCCAGAATTGTCCTTTCATGGTGAGAAAGCGAACATCATGCTGACTATATTCGGCGAATCCCACAGCCCATTGTTTGTGAGAACCGGTGAAATAGGGTTCAATGAGGAGGATATTCACGATGAAATTTAAAAAAAATGAGGGAAGGATGTTGAATACTTGAATCTTGGAAAATGTAAATCAAGTTTCATATTTCAACTTTTAAAAAGTGCCCGAGACTGGAGTCGAACCAGCACGTCTGTTAGGACACACGGACCTGAACCGTGCGCGTCTACCAATTCCGCCACCCGGGCAAATTCAATATACCAAAAATCATCGAAAAAGAGCGGCGGATTTTATCCAATTTCGTCGGGAAATCGCAAGGATTAAACTTGGATGAAGGCAAAGCATTCATGTATTTTCCACCCGCTTTTTTATTATGGAAAACACCACTGTCGCCACCAACCGAAAGGCTTACCATGAATTCCATATTCTTGAAACATATGAGGCAGGAATACAATTACAAGGGAGTGAAGTAAAAAGTATTCGGGAAGGGAAGGCTAGTTTAAAAGAAAGTTATGTGTTCATTCGGAAAGGTGAAGCATGGTTAAAGGGTGCTCATATTGCAGCCTACAGCCATACAGGTTTTGAAGGACATGAACCTGTTCGAGACCGAAGACTTCTTCTTCATAAAAAGGAAATTAGTCGCATCGGATCTAAGTTGGCCGAGAAAGGGTTAACTGCTATTCCGACAAAACTTTATTTTAAAGGTGGATTGATCAAACTGGAAATGGGATTGGCAAAAGGGAAGAAACTCCATGATAAACGCGATACAAAAAAGAAACGTGACGTAGAAAGAGATATACAGCGAGCATTAAGCAACCGATGAGTTTTTTACCTGTAGAAGAACAAATGAACTTGATCAACCGAGGTACGGAAGAAATAATCCCCGAGGAAGATCTAAAGAAAAAACTGGAAAAATCCCAGGAAACCAATACACCACTCATTGTCAAATTAGGGTGTGACCCAAGCCGGCCAGACCTCCATATTGGTCACGGCGTTGTCTTACGAAAACTTCGACATTTTCAAGATTTGGGACACCAAGCAGTTCTGGTCATTGGTGACTTTACAGCCATGATTGGAGATCCATCCGGACGAAATAAAACTAGACCGCAAGTCACGTTGGAAGAAACAAGAGCCTATTCTGAAACTTATGTTGATCAAGCTAAAGTAATACTTGATATAGATAAACTTAAGATTTATTATAACTCTGATTGGCTAAATAAAATGAATTTCAATGATGTGGTGAAGCTCGCCAGTTCTTATACAGTTGCTCGTATGTTGGAACGAGACGATTTTACCAAAAGATTCCAATCAGAAGTTCCCATTTCCATTCATGAATTTTTATATCCTTTAGCACAAGGTCAGGATTCGGTAGAATTAAACGCAGACGTGGAATTGGGTGGTACGGACCAAAAATTTAATCTTTTGGTTGGCCGCGATTTACAGAAAGATAATGGTCAGGAGCCACAATGCATCATTACAACACCTTTGCTGGAAGGAACGGATGGCGTGGAAAAAATGTCCAAGTCTTATGATAATCACATTGGGTTGAATGATGAACCGGAAAATATGTACGGCAAAACATTATCCATTTCGGATGATATGATATTGAAATGGTTCACTTTAGCAGCGGATGCTGAGGAATCCGTTGTAAAAGATGCAGAAGCACGATTGTCTGATTCTTCTGTTAATCCCATGGACATTAAAAGAGAATTGGCTCGTCGTGTTGTAGAATTGTATTATGATGGAGAGACAGCCCAAAAAGCAGAGCATCATTTTAATACAGTGGTAGTTGGAAAAGGCGTTCCTGATGACATGCCTGAATTTTCATTGGGATCTGAAGATTTAATTGTGAATGTGATATTCGATGCCGGTTTATTAAAAAGTAAGGGTGAAGCCCGAAGAATGATCAAGCAAGGTGCTGTCAAATTGGATGGGGAAACTATTGCGGATATTCAAGCAACGATAGCTCCAAAAGATGACCAAATTCTAAAAGTAGGAAAACGACGTTTCTTGAAGGTAATTGGATGATTCGAAAACCATTTGGGCTGCTTATTTTAGCAGCCTTTTTTACTTTTTCTTGTAGTACAAAACCCAAAACCCCAAAACTTGTTATCACCCTTGTGGTAGATCAGTTGCGGCCTGATTTGTTGACTCGATTTGACGATCTATACACTGGTGGATTTCGGTGGCTTATGGATCATGGAATCTGGTTTACAGATACACATCATGAACATAGTTATACAGCCACAGGACCCGGACATTTTGCAATAAGCACCGGACAATTTCCAGGGAAAGTGGGTGCCATTGGAAACAGTTTTTATGACAGACTATTGGAGAAAAAAGTCAATTGTGTGGAAGACCCAAATGCGAATGTTGTAGGCGCAGAAAAAGGGAAAGCTCGATCGTTTTCTCGATATGAAACAACCGGATTGGGAGATTGGGTCAAAGAAACTTTTCCAAATTCGAAAGTGATTTCCATAGGGGGCAAAGAT
>CAXFCD010000045.1:0-5703 GCA_964001155.1 uncultured bacterium
AAAATAAAAAACCCCGCAATTGCGAGGTTTTCTGTAGCCCGTAGGAGAATCGAACTCCTGTTGCCAGGATGAAAACCTGGAGTCCTAACCACTAGACGAACGGGCCAAATTGGTGTGATTTCTTTCAGAATCGGCGGGAAATTTATTTCATTGAGATTGAGTTCACCAACCCTTTTTTGGAATGTCTAGTTCTCAGAATTCGCGTTATCCAATATATCTAACAATTGCCCATTCTGGTGTAATTCCATTGCAATGTCCGCCCCACCGATGAGTTCACCTTTCACAAATAATTGTGGAATGGTTGGCCAGTTGGAATGTTCACTTAGTTTGACCCGAATCATGGGATCTTCCAACACATTCACATCCTTGAATTCCACACCATAATGATTCAAAATTTGAACCACTTGGTTTGAAAACCCACAGACTGGCATTTGCTTGGTCCCCTTCATATAAAGAATGATAGAGTTTGATTGAATATCTTTAATAATTTGTTCTTTTAAATCCATTTTTTAATTTCCTATCCTATTAGCGTTTAGCCATTTTTATTCCTGTATAATCACAGATTTTGCAATGATAATTCTTCACCTCAATGAAATAGAAAAAGCTTGTTAATTTATGATTGAATTCTCTCCTGATCCGATGGAGATTGCCTCCGCATTCCGGACAGTTTTTTAAAACAGAATACCGCACGATCATTCGCTCCCGCCAGCGATTTGCAATGAGAAACAGGGCGAACAAGATCAGCGAAATACCCACGAGATCCGAGACTTCAAATTTATCAACAACGAAAATTGTTCCATCCCTCAATAGTTTGATGAAATCACCCACTGTGAATAAAATAGTCTTGATGAATACAAAAATGTAATGTTTGATTTCCATCTTTTCCACAAGAAGGAAAATACCTAGTGCAATCAGGAACAGAACGGTGATTTCAAAGTTATATTCCTTAAAAAAAGGTTGATGCCGGGGTTTTGCGATTCCTTTGCGTTTTTGAGCCATCTGTTTTATTAAAATCTTGGGGCTGAAATTAATTAAATACTAAAACATCACCTATACTTATACACATCCTATGAGGATTGTTTTATTCACATTCCTTTTTTCATGCGGTGATCAAATGATTAAACTCGCCCCTAAATTTTTCAATCGTTTTTAAACGATTGAAATTGAGTAATGGAATTATTTGGATTATGCTACACGACGCCACCACTCCAATAACAACAGGATAAATTAATGAAACTCATCTCATGGAATGTAAACGGCATTCGTGCTGCAGTGAAAAAAGGATTTTTGGATTATTTAGATCATGTACAGCCGGACATCCTCTGCATTCAGGAAACAAAAGCACATGTAGATCAACTTTCATCAGAAATTTTAGAAGACCATGGTTATCATGCCTTTTGGCATTCCGGTATTCGTAGAGGCTACAGCGGTGTGGCTACATTTTGTAAAGGAGAACCGCTTTATGTCCAAGAAGGACTTGGCATTCAGAAATACGACGATGAAGGTCGCGTCCTTTTAACGGAACATGAAAATTTTCTTCTTTATAATATATATTTCCCGAACGGTCAAAAGGACGAAACACGCCTAAAATATAAATTAGATTTTTATGATGACCTTCTTCCCATCATAAATGAACAAGTTGAGTCCGGGAATAATGTGATCGTTACGGGTGATTGGAATACAGCTCACTTTCCAATTGACTTAGCGCGACCAAAGGAAAATATCAATACCTCGGGATTCATGCCCATTGAACGAGAAAAGTTGGATGAATACGTGGATCATGGATGGGTAGATACATTCCGGTTATTCCATGATGAAGCTGAACGATATTCATGGTGGACATATCGATTTGGCGCACGAGAAAGAAATGTAGGTTGGCGGATTGATTACTTTTTTGTGAATGAGGGGATGGCTGATTTGTGCGTTGATGCTGATATTCATTCTGACATTTTTGGCTCGGACCATTGTCCCGTATCATTAACTTTGGACCTGTGATCAATAAAGAAAAAATTACCCGAAACTGGTTAAAGCGGTACACCGGAACCGATCCCGACGCATTTGGAGATTGGATCCTGATTACCAATTTTCAAAACTATGTGGACAAATTTGCAGAAAAGTTCAATGTTGATATTTTGGGGCGAGGCGGTGTTATGACATCTGCCACAAATAACGATGGTCTTTCCATTATCAATTATGGCATGGGATCTGCGAATGCTGCAACAATCATGGATTTACTTTCAAGTGTTTCACCCAAAGGTGTACTTTTTCTCGGTAAATGTGGTGGACTCAAACGATCTACGGATTTGGGTCATTTTATTTTACCCATTGCTGCCATTCGCGGGGAAGGAACCAGCGACGATTATTTTCCCAAGGAAGTTCCGGCCATGCCATCCTTTAAACTTCATAAACATGTTTCCCAAGTGTTGTTGGAGCATGAAATGGAATATCGAACAGGTGTGATTTATACCACCAATCGAAGGGTATGGGAACACGATGATGATTTTAAGGATTATCTCAGAAAAGTAAGAGCCATCGGGATTGATATGGAAACAGCTACTGTTTTTATCACCGGGTTTGCCAATGGAATTGATCGTGGCGCATTGTTACTTGTATCAGATACACCTATGACACCGGAAGGTGTAAAAACAGAAGAATCAGATATAGAAGTGACTCGAAAATATGTGGATTTGCACTTGGAAATGGGTATTGAAGCCATGACACGGATTGGTGATGAAGGAGAAAAAATTAAACACTTTACTTATTAACGTGTTTAAGTGAAAAGTGTTCATGTGTTCTGGTTTTATATTTAACAATAATACGTGAATACACGGACACTTTTAAATCATCAAATCCACCCCAATTGCATCTCCATAAACCATTCCGGTTGGTGTGAGGGAAACTAAATTTTCATTTAGGATAAAACAACCTTCCCATTTTTTCTGAGCCAAATCCAAATTTTGGTTAAACTGTTCCAAATAAAATTCTGGAATTCGTGAGAGATCAATTCCCTCTTTTGTCCGAAGCCCAAAACCGATCAATTCATTCAATTTATCTTTTTCATTTAATTTTTCTGTCATGGAGATGGGAGAATTTCCCGATTCGACTTGTTGCAAATAATGATCTAACGATCGAGAGTTATTCCATCTGCTTTGTCCATCAAATCCATGAGCCGAAGGTCCGAAAGCCAAATAGGGATGAATCCGCCAATAATGGAGATTATGTTCACATTTAAAACCCTGTTTGGAAAAATTAGAAATTTCATATGCAGGATACCCTTCGCTTTCTAAAATGTCATGGGTCTTTAAATACCACTCACCTGTTTGTCCATCATTGGGCATGGTCACTTTTTTATTTTTAACCAATTTGAAAAGATCTGTCCCCTTCTCCAGTGTGAGGGTGTAAGCGGAAATATGGTTTGGCTCAATGTCCATTATTTGTTTTAAATCCCGTTCCCAAATATCCCATGTTTGTCCGGGAATGGAATAGATCAAATCACAATTTACATTTTCAAATCCGGTGGACCGAGCATTGTCATAAGTTTCAAAAACCTGGTCAACGGAATGGATGCGAGTGAGAAATTTCAGTAAATCCGGTTCTAAAGATTGCACACCCAATGATAACCGATTGATACCAAGTTCGCGAAAATCCCGGAGCCGTTCTTTTGGCGCTTCGCCAGGATTGGCTTCAATGGTGAATTCCTTTATTTTAGATAAATCATATTTTTTCTGGAGCGCAGAAATAATGGTTTCAATGTGTGTTGCGTCTAATAAGGAAGGTGTACCACCACCCATAAAGATGGTGTCGAAATCCCAATTATTAACATCAACTTTGCATCGTTCGATTTCCAAAGTGATTGCCTTGACAATTCTTGGAATCGCCTCTTCCCGATCCGCAATGGAATAAAAATCGCAATACATACATTTCACAGCGCAAAATGGGATGTGGATATAGATGCCGGCAGAATTCATTGCTCAATTTAAGAAAATATCACAATCATCTTTTTCCGTGAACCCTCCAAAAGAATAAGCGAAATTTGACAGATGGATATTGAGGTAAAAGTAGTTGAAACTGATGATGAGTTTCAAATCTGCCTTTCCATAAGAAGGCAGGTTTTTATTATCGGACAAAACGTGTCCGCCAAGATTGAAATGGATGATAATCGTATAGTAGCCACCCATGTAATTGCTACATTTGATCGAAAGCCTGTGGGAACTGCTCGGTGGCAAAAAAAACCTCATGGAATCAAATTAGAACGTTTTGCTGTTTTGGAAGAATATCGAAACTTTGGCGTCGGAAAGGCATTGGTACAATTCGTTTTAGGTGCATTAAAGAATGAAAATTGTATTTACCTTCATGCTCAGGAATCGGTCATCAGCTTTTATGAAAAACTGGGATTTGAGATCCAAGGAGACCTTTTTTATGAAGCAGATATTCCACACCAAAAAATGATTTATCGAGGCTAATTTTACATAATGACTCAAAATATTTATTCACGGTTGGGAAGCCTAATCCTACCATACTGGCCCGTTTTATTGATTTCTACCTTTGCAGCATTGGTTTATGTGGTTTTTAACAGCGTTTCTATCTGGCTCACGGCATCCTTGATCAATAACATTTTGACCGACTTTGACCAGCTTCTTCAAAATCACAACACAGTGTCTAAAGAAATAATGAGCCTCAATGATCAATTGAAATACTGGACAAATGAGATCATTTTAAGAGACACACCCACTGAAACCTTGAAAGTACTTTGTCTGACCATTTTAATCGTTTTTGTTGTGAAGAACCTTTTTCTATATATTAAAAATATCGGTTTAACTTATGTTCAGTTCAATTTGATTACATCCATCAGGAATAATCTTTACACCCATTTTCATTCCTTGTCTTTATCATTTTTTGATAGAACTAAAACCGGAGAACTCACCTCTATTGTTGTGACTGATGTAGCAAGTATGAGAGTAGCAATTGGGACCAGTTTTCACAAAGTGTTTATTGAGCCAATCAATATTCTTATGTTCATTTCTTTGCTTTTTATTATCAATGTGAAACTGGCTCTATACGCATTAATAATTGTTCCCCTCACCGCAGTCATCATTTTTTGGATTGGCAGAAGCATCCGTAGGAAATCCAGGCGGACAGCCCGACAAATTGCCGGCATCATGGGGATTCTTACTGAAATCTTATCATCTATTCGAATCGTGAAAGCATTTGGTACAGAAGACTACGAAAGGAAGCGATTCACCAAAGAACAGAAACATTATTACGACTTGATCACACGGAGGGCAAAATTAAGACTCACAACCACCCCCATCACTGAAACTATCGGGGCCATCATTGGTGTGCTGCTCTTGTGGATTGGCGGCATGGATGTATTGGTTCACCAGACGATGAGTTCGGAAGATTTTATTAGGTTTATCTTAATCCTGTTCAGTGTATTAGGACCTATTCGGTTATTGAGTAATGTCACTGTGGATCTGCAGAAAGGTGTGGCTTCAGCGGAACGTGTTTTCAAAATCCTTGATACACCACCGGAAATTGTTGATAATCCTAATGCTATCAACCTGAAATCATTTTCCGATAAAATTGAATTTCAAAATGTGGGATTCAAATATGAAAAAGGAGAACCGGTTTTGGATGGGATTTCATTTTCCATCCCAAAAGGTGAGTTGGTGGCTGTTGTGGGACCCAGCGGTGCAGGAAAAT
>CAXFCD010000046.1:0-32679 GCA_964001155.1 uncultured bacterium
CGTGCGCCAGTTTCAGCATCCCCGTTTCCTGAAAGATTTTCATGACCTGGCGGTGCTTAGGCATGCCTCGCTGGGCTTGAAGTAATTTTAACCCTGCTGCGTCTTCATCATCCTCATCCAATAATTTTTGGGCTTCACGAACCAGTTCAGAAACAAGGGCAGTTTGTTTTTTCACCAATTGTTGAACACCCGGTTTCAGTGTGGTAAACGTCTCATCCACCGGTGCATCCACAGCCCCAGAAATAATTAACGGCGTCCGTGCTTCATCAATCAGGACACTGTCCACCTCATCCACCACAGCAAAAGCATGGCCCCGCTGGACCTTGTCTTCCTTTTGCAACGCCATATTATCCCGAAGATAATCAAACCCAAATTCATTATTGGTGCCGTAAGTGATATCCCGGTTATACATTTCCCGGCGCTGGACGTTGTCCATTGAATTCAAAATGAACCCAACCGATAACCCAAGTTGCTTATACACTTCACCCATCCATTCCGCATCACGCTGGGCTAAATAATCATTCACCGTTATCACATGAACGCCACGGCCTGTAAGGGCATTCAAATAAATGGGCATGGTGGAGACAAGTGTTTTTCCTTCACCGGTTTTCATTTCTGATACCTTCCCGGAATGAAGCATAATAGCGCCAAATAACTGGACATCATAGGGAATCATTTCCCAAAGTGTATCATGACCGGACACCCGCCAAGACGAACCGCAAAGCCGCCGACAAGTTTCCTTCACCATGGCAAAAGCTTCCACCATGATCAAGTCCAAAGCGCCCTGTTCTGCTTTTAGGATGGCTGCCTCCCGCTCTTGCCGGTCCATATCTTTTGGGAGAGAGTTTACTTTTTCCTCCCTAGTATTGATTACGAATTCCCGCAATTTCTGGGTTTGCTCGACCATCTCTTGGTCGGACTTATCCTTTAATGTATTATAAAACTGATTAATCTTGTCTAGGGTGGGCCGGAGTTTTTTGATTTCCCGGTCAGACTTAGTGCCGAATAATTTCGCCAATACCATAAAATTTAATTCTTTTCTTGTTGTTTATAATCTTTGTAAACCGCATCCAGGATGCCATTAATAAATCCTGAACTTTCCTCAGTGCTATACACTTTGGAAATTTCAACCATCTCACTAATAGATACCTTGGGCGGAATATCTTCCATATAAAAAATTTCACAGATGCCCATTCTCAGCAAGACCAGGTCCACCTGAGCAACTCTGTCAAATTCCCAGTTTTGAAGACGACTTTTGATAATATCGTCTGCCCAATCGGCATGATCCAGCACACAATGAAAAAGTAATGAAATAAATTCAGAATTTTTTTTACGCTCAGGATATGTATCCAAAACCCTGTTCAGGATTAAGTTGGGCTCATCTTCAGAAAACAGTTGTGCATACAGCGCTTGGAGAACACCTTCCCGGGCATTTCTTCTAGGATGAAGGTTAGATGTTGTCACGTTTCCCCATCACATTTTTCTGTGGAAGATAAACATTTTTCAATTTAGCTACATCCAGCATCCGCTTTTCTGCCACCTTGGTAGCGGCTTCATGTGTGGTGACATTATCATCTTCTGCCCTTAGATAAATGGTCATGAGTGTATCATAAATTCCTTCGGCTTGACTGAAAGCCCGGTCCCGGTTATACCCTTCAATTTCATTGGCCACATTGATCAACCCACCGGCATTGATGGCGTAATCAGGGGCATAAAGAATTCCACGATCTTTTAACATTTGAGCGTGTGTTTGTTCATTTTTTAATTGATTGTTCGCCGCACCGGCTACTATCGAACATTTCAGCTTAGGAATGGTTTCATCATTCAGGGTGGCACCCAATGCGCAAGGCGCATAAATATCTATGTCTGCATCATAAATGTCTTCCAACCCTATGACCTCTGCACCAAATTCATCTACCACTTTCTTTAATGCATCAGAATCTATATCCGTCACGAGAAGTTGAGCACCCTCTTCCGCCAAATATTGACAAAGATAATAACCCACGTGGCCTACACCCTGGACACCGATTTTCATGCCATGGATAGAATCTTTGCCTAATTGTTTTTTAACGGTTGCTTTAATTCCAACACTTGTCCCTAAAGCAGTGACAGGCGAAGGATCGCCGCTGCCACCTAAGGCGCGAGAAATTCCCGTAACATATTTAGTTTCCATCCGAACCCATTCCATATCTTTCACACTGGTGCCCACATCTTCCGCAGTGATGTAGCGTCCCGTCAAGCCTTCTACAAAACGGCCAAAGGATCTGAATAGGATTTCATTTTTGTCTTTTTTTGAATCACCAATGATAACAGCCTTCCCGCCCCCAAGATTTAAATTGGCGATGGCGGCCTTATAACTCATTCCACGGGACAATCGCAATACATCGGTCAGTGCATCTTCTTCTGTTTCATAGTTCCACATCCGGCAGCCGCCTAAGGCTGGACCGATGGTGGTATTATGAATGGCAATAATGGCTTTCAGGCCTGTATCCTCATCATTACAAAATACAACTTGTTCATGCCCTTTCTTATCCATGCTTTCAATTACAATTGACATATTTGTTCCTTTAAAAATTTTTATTCACGGGAAGAACCCACCCAAATGGATCATCTATTTCTTCTCGTTGAATCGCTAATATCGTTTCCCTGATTTTTTGGGTCATGGGTCCCATGAGGTTCCTGCAAATCTCTGTGGTTTGGCTTCGATGAGTAATTTTTCCAACCGGTGTCACCACAACAGCAGTTCCAGTACAAAAAACCTCATCGGCTGTCAGAACATCCTCAATATGGACATCTGTTTCTTCCACGGGAATTCCAATAAAATCCTTTGCGATTCGACACACAGAATTCCGGGTCACACCATCTAAAATCGAACCACTAAGTGCAGGCGTTTTTAAGATACCGTCTTTATAGATAAATAAATTTGCTGAACCCACTTCCTCCACACGTTTTCCATCAACAGCATCCAAATAAATTACCTCATCAAAACCTTCGTTTTTGGCTTCCATGAGAGGAAATAAAGATGCGGAATAATTTCCGATGGCTTTTGCATTTCCAATCCCTCTTGGTGCAGCACGATGATAATCGGTGGTGACTTTTAAGTTGAGCGGTTTTACACCTCCCTTGAAATAGGGGCCCACCGGTGATACAAAAACCATAAACGTATAGTCCGACACAGGACGAACGCCTAAAGCCGGAGCTGTTCCCCACACAATCGGTCTTATATAGAGACTGCCTTTCCCATAAGGCGGAACATAATCGAGATTGTCCTGAACCGTTTCTCTTACAGCATTCACAAAAAATTCAGGATCCATTTTCGGGATGCACAACCTTTCGGTAGAATAAGCCATGCGTTGGGCATTACGGTCAATCCTGAATAACACCACATTTCCTTCTGCTGTGCGAAAAGCTTTGGTCCCTTCAAAAACTCCTTGGCCATAATTCAATACACCAGCTGCCGGTGATAATTCAATCGTGCCATATGGAACTAAGGTACCATCGGACCATTGGCCGTCTATTGGGCAAGTTGCCTTAAACATGCTACGGGTTTCCACCGCATCAAAGCCCAGTGCATCCCAATCGATATCAATCATAGTTTCAGGCATCATTTCAGTAAATCTCTCCCAATGACTAATTGTTGAATTTCAGAAGTTCCCTCATAAATCTGGGTGATTTTAGCGTCCCGCATGAGTCGTTCCACGCCATATTCCTGCATATAGCCATAACCGCCATGAATCTGGACACAATCAGTGGCTGCTTTCATGGCTGTGGAAGAAGCATACAGCTTAGCCATGGAACTTTCCCGAATATAATTTTGTCCTTCATCCTTCAATTTTGCCGCTCGCCAAACTAACATTCTGGCCGCGTCCACTTCCGTAGCCATATTGGCTAATTTGTTTTGAATGGCGCCAAATTCACCAATGGTTTTACCAAATTGTTTTCGTTCCTTGGCATAAGAAACGGATGCTTCTAATGCGGCCCTGCTTAATCCCAAAGCTTGAGCCGCGATGCCGATTCGTCCGCCTCCCAAAGCTTTCATGGCAATTTTGAATCCCTGGCCTTCATCACCGATCCTGTTTTCAACCGGGATTTTGCAATCTTCGAAATAAAGTTCACATGTATCAGAAGCTCGAATGCCAAGTTTGTCTTCTTTTTTACCGGTGGAGAGTCCCGGCGTGCCTTTTTCCACAACAAAACCTGTAATTCCTTTGTATCCTGCCCCTTTTTCTGTCAAACAAAACATGGCCACAATATCGCTATTAATCCCGTTGGTGACCCAATTCTTTGTACCATTGATAATGTAGTGGTCACCGTCTCTTGTGGCAAAAGTGCGCATGTTGCTGGCATCGGAACCGGATTGGGGCTCACTCAAACTGTAAGCGCCCAGTTTTGCACCACTGGCTAAGGGTTTTAAATATTTTTCTTTTTGTTCATCTGTCCCGTAATCCACAAATAACTGACAAACCAATGAATTATTAACTGACATGACTGTAGAGGTTGCTAATTCAACAGCGGCGATTTCCTCCATTGCTATCACATAAGTCAATGTATCCAATCCGGAGCCTCCCCAAGCTTCAGGAACCATCATGCCCATAAATCCAAGTTCGCCCATCATTTTAATCTGCTCTGCTGGGAATATGGCTTTGTCATCCCGCTCAATGACTCCGGGAAGTAAATGCTCTCGGGCAAATTCCCGCGCTGTTTGTTGGATAAGTTCTTGTTCCGGCGTTAGTGTAAAACCAATCATATTTTTTCCACGATTAGGGCAGAAGCCTCGCCACCACCGATGCAGAGAGTCGCTAAGCCATATTTTCCGCCGGTTCGGTTTAAGCCATTTAATAAAGTTGTCAATATTCTTGCACCGGAAGCACCAATGGGATGTCCCAAGGCTACAGCACCGCCATAAATATTCACCTTCGCCGGGTCAATGTTATAATCGTCAATAGCGGCCATAGTTACAGCAGCAAATGCTTCATTGATCTCCCAAAGGTCAATGTCATCTGCGGTGAGATTTGCTTTATCCAATACTTTTCCCATGGCTTTCCCAGGCGCCGTAGTGAACCATTCCGGTACATGAGCTGCTGAGGATTGCGCTGTAATTTTTGCCAAGGGCTTCATGCCCAATTCTTCCGATTTTTCTTGGTTCATAACCAAAACAGCAGCGGCGCCGTCATTCAGTTTGGAAGCATTAGCAGCGGTGATGACACCTTCTTTATCAAAAGCTGGACGCAACGCAGGAATTTTATCAAATCGTGCTTTCCCCGGTTCTTCATCTTCTGAGACCAGGACAGGATCACCCTTTCTTTGGGGAATTTCAACAGTAGAAATTTCAGTATCAAATATACCTTCTGCCTGAGCTTTCTGGGCGCGCTTGTAAGACCTGATGGCAAATTCATCTTGGGATTCTCGTGTATAATTACGATCGATACAAAGCATTTCTGCGCAAGTCCCCATGTGCTTGTTGTTGTAAGCATCCCAGAGTCCATCATGGATCATACTGTCAATCATTTTGCCATGACCCAACCGTTGACCGCCACGGGCGTTTTGCAGAATATAAGGCGCATTAGACATGCTTTCCATGCCGCCGGCGATCACCACTTCCGAATCTCCTCCACGGATAGCTTGATCTGCCAGCATAACTGCCTTCAACCCGGAACCACACATTTTATTGATGGTAAGTGCCTCCACAGAATTCGGTAAACCACTGTAGATTGTTGCTTGCCGTGCCGGTGCTTGTCCTAAC
Organism: uncultured bacterium; assembly: GCA_964001155.1. Taxonomy (GTDB): domain Bacteria; phylum Fidelibacterota; class Marinisomatia; order Marinisomatales; family UBA1611; genus CAXFCD01. The sequence goes on from CAXFCD010000046.1 coordinate 5,744, forward strand.
CCTGCAGCGAGGACATTCCCCAGAATAACTTCATCCACTTGCGACGGGTCTATATGTGTTTCGTTTAAAATGGCTTTGATCGCAACTGCCCCGAGGTTTGGGGCGGATACGGAAGATAAATGACCTTGAAATGCGCCGACGGGAGTCCGTTTCGCCGCAACAATAACTGTTTGCCGTTGCATTGTTTTCCTTTAAAAAGCGTGTATAAAAGAGACTGGAAATTAGGAAAAAATTCCCGGTTTTACTGAGATTAGATGAAAGTTATTTTAAAGAGCCTAACCTTAAATTTATTTCTCCTTTGGCCTGTTCTTGCCTTCCGAATGATTTTCGTCGTAGGCTTTAATAATTTTCATCACCAGCGGATGACGAACAACATCGCTGCGATCCAAGGTCGCAAAACCAATTCCATCCACATTTTTCAAAATATTTGCAACCTGAACCAAACCGGAATCCGTGCGTCGCTGCAGGTCAATTTGAGTAATGTCTCCGGTCACAATGGCTCGGGAACCGATGCCTAACCGAGTTAGAAACATTTTCATCTGCATGATCGTGGCATTTTGGGCTTCATCCAGGATCATGTAAGCATTATCCAAGGTTCGTCCTCGCATGTAGGCCAAGGGTATGACCTCAACAATCTTCTTTTCCAAAAGTTGTTTCAATTTATTTTCTGGCACCATGGCCCGGAGTGAATCATAAAGCGGTGCTAAATAGGGATCTACTTTTTCCTTCAAGTCTCCGGGAAGAAACCCCAGGCTTTCCCCCGCTTCCACCGCAGGACGGCAAAGAATGATCCGGTCCACTTCATGGCTTTCCAAAGCAGCCACAGCAAAAGCTACACCGAGAAACGTTTTTCCTGTTCCAGCCGGACCAATACTGAAAACAACATCATTTTTCCGGACAATCTTCACATAGGCTTCCTGTCCTTTCGTTTTGGGGACAATGGCACCTTTTCTCCCATAATGGATCACAATATCCGGGGTAGGCTGGTCGGTTGCGGATTGGCCGTTTTCTGAAGTAACCAAGGCAATCAAGTTTTGAACATCCCTGACAGTGAGACTGCCTTTACCGCTCAATGTTTCCATCATTTCATGGAGGACTTCATGGGCGTGGGCCACGTCAGAATCTTCACCTTGAATCTTAATCATTTCGCCTCGGGCAATAATAGTAGCAGGAATAGCAGCTTCAATCAATTTTATGTGGGAATCCGCCACCCCAAGCAATGCGGTAGGTTCAATAGTTTTTAACTCAATGGTCTTTTCCATATTCCTTTGCCATCCGTAATATCATCACCGGAATTTAGGGCACAGGAGCCATTTTAACTTGAAACAAAAATTTTTCATACTGCTGCTGATATTAGCGAGTTTTTTCTCCTTGGATTGTGCAGCCACAAAAGCACCGACTGTTGCATCCCAACAAAATATAGATTTCCTAATTGAAAAAGGGAAATCATCTTGGGAACAGCGCTCCGATTCCAATGCCCTGAAAAATGCTGAACATTTCATCGGACTTGCTTACGAGAAGCGTCCCAACGATTTTGAGTTGGCTGTTTTATATGGCCGCATTATTTATACCAAAGGATTATTTGTAGAAAAAAATGAAAAAATTCAGAATGCTTTATTTGTTCAAGGAGTCCGGATTTGTAAGAACTCTGTTTTGAATCATCCTGAATTTGCACCCATTTATCAACGGTCTCAAGGTGACAGCGCATTTAAAATGTTGTCAGCCTTGGCGGAAGCGCCTAAGTCAGTTGTGCCCGGCATGTTTTGGTGGGCCACAAACCTGGCTCGGTATTTAAATACAAAACCCGCGCTGGAACGGATGAATTACCGCGAATTGATTGAAGTGATGATGCACCGTATCATTTCATTGGAACCGGGATATCATTACAGCGGACCTTATCGGTTTTTCGGTTCAATGTACACAAGAATTCCGGGGGTGGAATTGTCCCAGTCTGAGACCTATTTCAAGCAAGCCATGGCTGCCCATCCTGAATATTTAGGGAATGCAGTTCACATGGCGGAATTCTATCACCAAAAAGCAGGGAACCGGGAACAATTCCATTCCATGCTTAAGTCAGTGTTAGAAACAGACTTGATACGACACCCGGAATTGATGGCTGAAAATTTATTTTACCAGAATCGTGCCAAGATGCTTTTGGAAAGGGAGCCGTCGTTGTTTGAATAGATGCAACATACCTTGAATTGAATGACATAAATTATTTTACCATTATAAACTTCACTTAAGCTAACAAGAAACTCCTTTTTCTGAATTAACAACTGACTTTAAGATTTCTAAAAAATCCAAATCTTTCGCAAGGATTATTACTTTTGAAAAAGTATTTTTAATCCTAAAGGAAGATTAGTCATGAATTACTTTTTAATAATCAATTGGGAACAACCATTTCCCCCATTTGTTTTTATGTATTCAAGCCATTAACTTTACCTTAATCTGTTAAGGAACTCTCCAATGAATATACAATATGCCATCCAGGATTTCATGGCTACTGACCTCATCACTTTTACACCGGATACACCCATAGAAACGGCTATTGAATCCTTTTTAACCAACAAGATATCAGGAGCGCCCGTCGTGGATGAGAACGGCGATCTGGTTGGCATCCTGTCTGAGAAAGATTGTATGAATACTTTGTTTGAAGCTTCATACTACAACAATCTCGGTGGCCATGTGAAAGAATATATGTCCACCGACCTTTCCACCATTGATGTAAACGACACCTTATCCAATGTGGCAGATAATTTCATCAAATCTCGATTTCGAAGATTCCCCGTAACAAAAGGTGGAAAACTGGTTGGCCAAATCAGCCGCCGGGATGTATTGCGTGCTATCCATCAACTTTCTCAGGAGAAGCAATCATCATGAAAAAAATAATATCATTTCTACTGGTTGGACTTCTTTTTGCAGGATCAAATGATGCGCTATCCAAGGCATCCGCCGCTATGAGAGCAGGCATGTATAAGGAAGCCCTGGCTCACATTTCTGATGCTCAAAAATCCGATAAAACCAATCCCGATGTGTACCGCATGAAAGCGCTGCTGCACGAGGCTTTGAATGAACCTAAGTTGGCTTTAGCCGCTTGGCAACATTGTCTGAAATACTCCAAAGACGAACTCCTGAGTAGTGAAGCAAAAGTCCATATCCAAAGTTTGACCGAAGAATGAAAAAGCTTTTTCTCTTTTTCCCTATTTTATTTTTTTCCACTTCCTGTTACTACGGCCCTGCTGTTAATGAGAGTTATGATTTTGCACAAGTGGGCACTATTGAAATTGTCCCTGTAAAAGATCACACCTATATGACCGGTTCCGGTGAAATGGTGAAAACCAGCCTTTCCCACAATTTTTTGAAATATGGTTTTAATGTCCATGAGGCGGAAGAAGTCGGTTCACAGATCTCCATTGGGAATGGCGAGCAAACATTGGAACTCTCCTGTATCATCACAGAATACACTGATGCGGAATTGATTGTGGTTCCTTATCGGTATGAAGACAGAGGCTCCACCACAACCACTGTGAGTCAATCTGCCTCAGCAGACGCTGATAAGGATAAATCCAATACATCCTCCTCCACCACTACCAAAACCGATGGCGGCGCTATTCATTCAGGCAGCAAGGTGGATTATACCCGGGCTCGGGTGGGCATCATGTTGAAAATGCGTGATGCTGAATCCGGCGCTTTGGTGTGGTCCAATTCCTATTGGTACAGCGGATTGGAACTCCACCGCGCCACAGAAATTTGTGTCCGAAATGGGGTGAATCAAGTGCGGAAGTTGTTTCAGTAATCCGTATCTTGAATATTTTATAATCAGTGCTCCAGACTCTCATTAAACTCCTCATTTCCTCCGGCATTATCGTTTTGGTCTCGGAGATTGCTAAAAAGAATACCTATCTCGGCGGGTTGATTGCATCCATTCCCTTGATCTCTGTCCTAGCCATTGTTTGGTTGTATGTGGATACAAAAGATGTAGAAAATGTCAGCGCGCTTTCCACCAGTATCCTTTGGCTGGTGATTCCGTCCCTAGCCCTATTTATCGCCCTACCCATTCTTCTCAAATCAGGTGTGAATTTTTATACAAGCATGGGAATCTCGATTTTAATTACCATGGGATGTTATTGGCTCATGATCCTGGCTTTGGGAAAGTTTGGTATCAAACTTTAAATTATGTCCTTTTTAATTCGCCCGATCAAGGATGGCGAATACAAATTCTGCGAAAAAATATTACGGTCACTCCCGGAATGGTTTGGCATAGAGGAAGCGATTTTAGATTATGTAAAAGATATTCAAAGTATGGATACCCGAATCGCCGAAAATAATAATGAAATCGTTGGCTTCATCACTATCAAACACCATACTGAAATTTCAGCAGAGCTCCAAGTCATGGCTGTAAAACCAAAATTCCACAGGCAAGGTTGTGGATCACAATTAGTTGAAGATGCTGAAAAAAGTTTGCGAAATAAATCTGTAGAATTTTTTCAGGTGAAAACCTTGGCTCCTTTCCACCCTGACCCTAACTATGCAAAAACCAGAAAATTTTACGAGCATTTGGGGTTTAAACACTTGGAAGAAAATAATCTTTGGGGTGAAAAGAATCCTTGTTTGATCATGGTAAAATATTTGAAACCATAATTAAACTTCCGCCTATTTAAACTGGCATTTTCAACATTTTTATCAAGGAACCTATTATTTTGAACAGGATTTTCGATATTCTCCTAAAACTTGCTCGCCTGATCCCTTATAAATTATTGGACTGGTTTTACCATTCATTGGATAAACCACAAATCTTACGAACAAGAAATCTTCAATACATCCCAACGGAATCCAACCGTCGAGGTGGCAAACATTCCTATGCGGAATGGGCTCATGTGATAGGCATTTTTCAAACGCTTTTTTATCAACAATTGGAACCAACAAAAGGGAATAAAATTCTGGATGTTGGGTGCGGGACAGGTTTACTGGGAATTGCAAGTTCTCCTTTCGTCCAAAATGGTGGGAAATATGTAGGAATTGATGTAATGAAAAAGGATATTGATTTTTGTAAAAAGCATTATCCGTCGGAACATCATGAGTTTATCCATTTTGATTTGAATAATCCTTTCTACGCCCCATCCCAAAAATCGGAACATCAACCATGGCCTTTGGACAGTAATACCTTCGATTTAGTCTCCGCTTTATCTGTATGGACTCACTTAAACGAACCGGATTCAATTTTTTATCTTCAGGAAGTGCACCGTGTCCTCAAACCCGGCGGTAGGGCTGTCATAACCTTTTTTATCTTAGATGAACTGTATCAAAAATCCCTTCCAAAAAGAACAGTTGGCAAAGGACGGTTTCACAGTACAGACCAAAAAAAGTGGATCTTTGATAAACCTGCCTATGATTCCCAAGATTGGTTTTGCCCTGGTTGGGTAAAAATTCCGGAAAATGCCATTGGGGTTACAGAAAATGGGTTGGATAAAATGATCTCAAAATCCGGCCTTGTTGTAAAAATCCAATATCAGGGCAATTGGAAGGAAATTCCCGGTTTATTTTTCCAGGATGTGGTCGTCTTTGAAAAAAAGTAGAATGGCTAAACCTAACATTTTCAATCACCCCTCGGTCCCCTCCTTGAAAAGACTTCCTGCCGTAGGCTGGGAGGGGATGGACTCGAAACAAATCAAATAATTAAAACAACCTGAGCAGGAGTGGTTTTAATAATTTAGAAAAATGAACGAATCCATCACAATTATTTCTCTAATACAACTTACCATCATTTTCATTCCGGTTGGCATTGTTGTAGGACTTTTGGTTTCGTGGTCATTAGATTGGAAAAATTCTATTTATGCTGTCCTTCGTATGGTGGCGCAACTCCTCCTCGTCGGTTATTGTTTAACCTATATTTTTGAATCTGGAAATGCAATATTCACAATTGGGATATTATCTGTTATGGTATTTGCTGCAAGTTGGATCGCGCTCAGAACCATCCCGGAGAAAAGAAAACCCTATTTCCATTATGCCCTTATTTCCATCTTAATTGGAGGTGGACTTACGTTGCTCTTGGTCACTCAATTCGTACTGAAGCTGAATCCATGGTTTTTGCCACAATATATGATTCCACTAGCAGGCATGATTTTAGCCAGTTCTATGAATGGTGTCAGCTTAGCGGCGGAACGTCTCCATGCAGAAATGAACCGAGGTGAATCCTATTTGGATTCCCGCGGGATTGCCCTGCGAGCGGCTTTGATACCAATCACCAATTCCTTGTTTGCGGTTGGGCTCGTTTCTCTTCCCGGAATGATGACAGGCCAAATCCTCTCCGGTGTTTCCCCATTAATTGCCGTACGATATCAAATCATGGTCATGTGTATGATTTTTAGTGCTGTAGGACTGTCTTCTTCACTTTTCCTCTATTTTTTACGAAGAGACAAAACTTAAATCAGTCTATAATCTTTATTGATACTCATTCTCATTAGCGTTAATTTTAAGCCATGTACATTTGCATTTGTCATGGCGTTAATGATAAAACCATCCGTAACGAAGCCCGTTGCGGTCGCGGTTCCTTGTCCGATTTAAAGAAAAATTTCGGCGTTGGAGATCAATGCGGACAATGTGTCAACGCGGCTCAAAAAGTCGTTTTAGAAGAAACACCCATCTCAGAGCTTTTAAAAATTCCCTTCAACAAAAAAGGATTCCCTAAAAAACTCTCCTGATTGATTGCAATTAATGCAATTGATTCTCATTATCGCAAGTATTGATATTATTGAACTTACGCTTGCTCATCATCTAATTTTTACCCTAACTTTCTTGTAGAATTTTTAACAAAAGAGAGAAAAAATCATGCAAGGTGATCCAAAAGTCATAGAATACTTAAATGGTGTGCTCAAAAACGAACTAACCGCCATTAACCAATATTTCTGTCATGCCAAAATGTTTGAAAACTGGGGACTGAAAGAACTCCACGAAGCGGTGTATAAAGAATCTATTGATGAAATGAAACATGCCGATAATGTCATTGATCGTATTTTATTTTTAGATGGTCTTCCCAATCTTCAAGATATTGGCCGTCTTCGAATTGGCGAAGATACCAAAGAAATCCTGGAATGCGATTTGGCTCTGGAAATGGATGCCATTCCCTATTTAAGAGAAGCGATTAAATATTCTGAATCCGAAAAAGATTATGTCTCCCGGGATCTTTTCCAGGACATTTTAGAAGATGAAGAAGAACATGTGGATTGGCTGGAAACCCAGTTAGATCTTATCAAAAGAATCGGAATAGAAAATTATCAGACCGAAAAAATGAGTTAATTCATTTCCTAAATATTCAATTGCAAAAAGCCCCTGTTTAATACACCGGGGCTTTTTAATTTTATCTCTTTTAACTGAATACATTATTTGAAACAAAATCAAAACAAACTCCGACGGGATTTAGGCCCAATTTCCGGTTATGCCACTATTATTGGAATTTTAGTCGGTGCTGGCATTTTCAGAGTCACGGGAGAAGCTGGGGCAGTCGCGGGTTCATCCGTACCTTTTGCCTACCTCCTATTCGCTCCCATTGTGATTTGCACAGCATTGACCTATAGTGTGTTTGTGTCCACACCCTTAGGATCACGTCCCGGCGGTGCTTACATCCATATCTCAAGAACTTTTAAAAATTATTATCTAGGCTTCATTGCCATGTGGATGAAACTTATTGCATTCATTGGCGCAATCTCTTTCATGTCCACCAGTTTCGGTGAATATTTAACTTTCTTTTATCCAACTGCCGATCCAAGACTTTGGGGCTCATTGGCTCTCATTATTTTCTATGGCATCAATATGGTGGGCATTAGGTATTACGGGCAAATTCAAACTTTCATGTTGATTGTACTCATGATCAGTATTTTGGTTTTGGTAATGCCCGGATTATTTGCGGTAGATCTTTCTTTTTATGATCCCATGCTCCCAAAAGGATTTAGTGGCCTCATGAAAGCCATGCCCATGCTCTTTTTCAGTTACGCAGGATTTGAAACATTGTCCCAAGTTGCCGGAGAAACCAAAGATCCCACCAAAACATTACCACAAATTTTTATCCGAGGCGTATTGGCATCTGTAGTAATTTTCTTTTTTATGTCCTTTGTGGCCTTTGGCGTCCTCCCTGCTGATGCATTGGCCACCTCCCAATCAGCCATGGCAGATGCGGCTGGCGTTTATTTACCCTCTTGGGGTTCAGCTATTGTTGCCATCGGCGCTATGAGTGCTTTCCTGACGAGTATCAATGGTTCCATTCTTGTACCATCACGAATGTTTTTTGTTTTCAGTGAAGACCGCCTACTCCCACCCATTCTTTCAGCGGTTCATCCAACTTGGCGGACACCACACATCAGTCTCATAATAAGTGCTATTATTTGTGTGGGACTCATTTGGACAAAATCATCACTCTTTTTATTAAATACAGGATTAATTGGCATTTTTATAATTTACATGGTTCAGGGGATTGCCTTGATTTGCCTTCCTTACTTTAATCGTCCCTTATACGATTCTGCGCAATTTAAACCACCCATCCCATTTCTATGGATCATGGGAAGTGTTGTTGTAATCACCATGGGATATTTTACATTCACCACACTTCCGGATGTATACCTTTGGGTGATTATTGGCGGATTAATAGGAACAGCGATTTATTGGATGGGGCGATCACTAGGGGAAAAAGAAGGGTTTGATTATGACAATCGAATGGATCAAGATTTAAAGGAAGATATGAGTTAAATATGGCGTACATAAAAACCATTCAACCAGATGAAGCAGAAGGCATTGTCAAACAAGAATATGATAAAGGAATCAAACGTGCAGGCCGTGTTTATAATATTTTGAAGATTATGAGCCAAAGTCCTGCAGCGCTGAAAGAGTCCATGAGACTCTATCTCGCCATCATGTACGGCGAATCGGAATTATCCCGGGCACAACGAGAAATGATAGCCACCGTTGTTTCCCAAGTGAATCATTGCAAGTACTGAACTGAATCCCACGGGGATGACTTCCGGGATGAAGTCGGCGACAAAGAATTGGCAGAACAATTAAAGAAAGATTGGCGAAAAGCAAATTTGTCTGAAGAAGATAAAGCATTATGCAATTGGGCGGAAAAATTGACCATCACACCGGGCGACATGGGAAAATCAGATATTGATATTCTGAAAAATAATGGATTTTCTGAGTCTGCCATTAGTGATGCAGCACAAGTTGTTTCTTATTTTAATTATATCAATCGCATTGCTGACGGACTGGGTGTGGACTTAGAAGAAGAAATGAAAAATGACTCAACGAGCTGAAATCGTTTTACCTGCAGGAGATTTGGATCATACCATCTCCTTTTTCTCAAACCAGTTAGGATTTCAACTTGAATCCATCTTCCCTGCCGATGACCCTGAAGAAGCTCTCATGTCCGGCTATGGATTGAGAATTCGATTTAAATGTAAAGAAGAGATTCACCCCGGCGTCATCACAATTCTTGGAAAAGAAGTTGTCCCGCATATTATTGCACCTAATGGAACTGAAATTCGCTTCCAAGATCCAATTAAATCATGTGTCATTCCCGAAGAGACTCAAACAATCCACCATTCCAAATTTCAGGATGCAGAGTGGAAAATTGGTCGCGCCGGCATGGAATATCGAGACCTCATTCCTGATAGATATGGCGGGCAATTTATTGCCTCCCATATTCGAATTCCCAAAGCAGGTCCGGTTGCTGATTATGTTCATTTTCATAAAATCAGATTTCAGGTGATTTACTGTAAAAGCGGTTGGGCAAAAGTGGTTTATGAAGATCAAGGCGATCCATTCATTTTTAAGGGAGGAGATTGCATTCTACAGCCACCAGAGATTCGTCATAGAGTATTGGAAAATTCACAAGGATTTGAAGTGGTTGAAATCAGTTCACCGGCTCGGCACATGACCTGTACCGATCCCAAAATGATATTACCTAATGAGGAGATCAATCTGGATCGAAAGTTTGATGGACAATCATTTGTCTTTCATGAGGCAGACTCTGCAATGTGGGAGAATTGGCGTCAACCGGAATTTAAAATGCGAGATTTGGGAATATTACAAGCAACCAAAAAATTGGCTCAAGTTCAAGTTGTTCGTACGGTAGATAAGGCAGAATCATTTACAGAAAACCAAAATACAGAATTCCATATTCTTTTTCTGCTCAAAGGAGAATTGATACTCAAAATTGATGGAATTGAATATAAACTTTGTGCTGACGATTCCATTACCATTCCAGGAGGGGTGGACTATTCACTTTTAAATAGCTCCATTGGGACGGAGTTTTTGGAAATACTTTATTTATAATTCAATTCATATGAAATTCATTAGTTACCCTTTAATTCTGAAGGTGAATATCCTTTTTATACAAATAATTTTCTCAAATTTAATTGGACAAAGTTCTGAATTTATTCGTGGGGTGGATATATCAATCCTAGACCAAATTGAAGATAATAATGGGCAATATTTTGAAAATGGCATTCAAAAAGATGCGTTAGACATTTTCAAAAATCACGGTGTAAATACAATCAGATTAAAATTATGGCATACACCAGAATCAAATTATAACAGCATAGAGAATGTACTTTTGTTGGCTGAACGAATTGATAGTGCTGGATTTGATTTCATGTTGGATATTCATTATTCTGATACATGGGCTGATCCCGGACATCAAACAAAACCGTCAGCTTGGGATGCATTAGACTTCCCCATTCTTTGTGATAGTGTTTATACATATACAAATCAAATGGTGTCTCAATTTAAATCTCAAAATACGGTTCCCAAATTTATCCAAATTGGAAATGAAACAGATTGTGGATTTCTCTGGCCCGATGGAAATGTATGTGATGAAAACAATACCGAGGCTCAATGGGAAAAATTGGGAATATTATTTCATCATGCTTTGGATGGCATTTCAGATGCTATTGATGAATCTGATACCGTTTTCACAATTGTACACACCAGTCAAGCTCACCCTTGGTTCCTATCAAATTTATTTGAAGAAAATGTATCGATTGATATAATTGGTCGATCCTATTATCCTTGGTGGCATGGCACATTTGAAGATCTTTCAAATAATTTATCTCTTCTGGAAACTGAATTTCAAAAACCGATAATTCTACTGGAAACTGCCTATCCATTCACTCTTTCCTGGAATGATAACACAAATAACATAGTTGGAATAGAATCACAACTTCTGGAAGGGTATCCTGCCACAGAAATTGGTCAATTGGACTTTTTATTAGATGTAAAGGAGATTATTGAAAATAGCGAAATGGGTGCAGGAATTTGTTATTGGTCTCCGGAATGGATATCTACTGATTCGTTTGAAAGTCCTTGGGAAAATTTGGCTTTGTTTGATTTTAATGGTGAAATGCTACAAGGGATGACAGTTTTTGAAGAAGAAACGGTGTCCATTAAAAACCCACCCACTCCATATGACTTTGAATTGTTTCAAAATTATCCAAATCCTTTTAATCCATTCACCACAATTCAATTTTCTTTAGAAAATCCACAGTTTATTTCATTACAAATAATCAATATTAAAGGTAGTGTTGTAGAACGAATTTTTCATCAACATATTGAATCACGGCATCAAAAAGCTTTTTGGGATGCTTCCAACCATTCAAGCGGTATCTATTTTGCTGAATTAATCTCAGGGAATAATCGACAGATTAAAAAAATGATTTTATTGAAATAGTTCAGTCTTCAGATTCATTAATCTGAATCCCCAATTCATCCAACTGGTCTGTTGAAACATTACTGGGGCTTTCATCCATGAGCGATGTTGCAGAAGTGGTTTTTGGGAAGGCTATTACATCTCGGATATTTTCCGTCCCCGCCAGTAACATCACCAAACGATCAAAGCCAAAAGCAATCCCGCCATGGGGCGGTGCGCCGTAAGTCAATGCTTCCATCAAAAAGCCGAATTTTTCGATCGCTTCTTCCTGACTTAATCCAAGCAAGGAAAATACTTTTTCCTGCACTTTTGGCGAATGAATCCGAATGGAACCACCGGCGATTTCATAACCATTCATGGTTAAATCATATCCGCGGCTCAATGCGTTTGATGGGTCAGAATCTAACATGGCAATATCATCTTCCCTTGGTGCGGTGAACGGATGATGCATAGCAATGAAACGGTTTGAATCTTCGTCATATTCAAACATGGGGAATTCTGTGATCCAAACCGGTTTAAAATTATCTTTATTTGCGAGAGATTCTCGCTTTGCTATTTCAACTCGAAGTTGGCCTAATGCATTCAACGTAACGGAAAATGTGTCACCAATCATGAATAAAATGTCGCCATCTTTTACGCCCAATTTTTCACACATGGATGATTGTAATTCTTCTGAGAAAAATTTGGAAATGCCGCCGGTGAGTGCGCCATTCTCTCCCTTCATCCACGCCAATCCTTTGGCTTTATATTTTTTCACATAATCGGTGAGTCCATCAATTATTTTTCTGGAATATTTAGCCCCACCTTCTACCACCAATCCTTTGACCTTTTCAGCAGATTTGAATGCATTGAAATCAGATGCATCGGTGAATTCTTTAACATCTTGTAAAGTCATTTCATAGCGCAAGTCCGGTTTATCGGAACCGTATGTTTCCATAGCTTCAGCATAGGTGAGTCTTGGGAATGGATTCGGCAGATCAATATTTTTGACAGATTTAAATACATGGCGCGTTAAACCTTCCATGTGAGAAAAAATATCTTCCTCATCCACGAATGACATTTCAATATCAATTTGAGTGAATTCAGGTTGGCGGTCTGCCCGCAGGTCTTCATCCCGGAAACATTTCACAATTTGGAAATAACGGTCATAACCGGAGATCATTAAAATCTGTTTGTAGATCTGGGGTGACTGGGGCAATGCATAAAATTGCCCTTGATGAATCCGGCTGGGGACCAAATAATCCCGAGCACCTTCCGGTGTGGATTTCATCAAAACAGGTGTTTCAACTTCTACAAAATTATTTTCTGACAAAAAAGAACGTGTGGCTTGATATGTTTCGTGACGTGTTAAAATATTGTGTTGTAGTTCCTCCATCCGAAGTTCTAAATACCGATATTTAAGTCGAAGATTTTCTTCCGCATTGTCACGATCAGATAAAACAAACGGCAGTGGCGCCGCTTCATTCAGCATGGTGTATTCAGAAACCAGAACTTCAATTTCACCAGTATCCATATTAGGATTTATAGCTGATTCAGCTCGATCTCTCACTGTACCTGAAACAGATAAAACATCTTCCATGGATAATTTTTTGACCGCTTCGAAATCACCAGGAAATGAATCTGCGTCAAAGACTATTTGAGTTTTACCATATCTATCCCGGAGATCCACAAAGACCACTTGTCCATGGAGCCGGACGGTATTGACCCATCCGTTTAAGGTTACTGTTTCTCCGACATTACTTTTTCGGAGTTCACCGTTTGTATGTGTTCTTTTTTGCATGGTTGAATTTATTAGAATTTTTTTGAATTAGTTTATAAACAAAAAACTCGAAACGATATCGTTTCGAGTTTACTGTTTCATCTTTCAAATTTTTAAAGAATCTATCTTTTTGAAACTCTCAATCGGTTAATCGCTCTCGCTAAGGAAGCATCAATTCTCGCTTCATCCATATCTTCGGGTTTTACTGCTTTCCTGGATGTTGCACGTTCCAATGATCTTTGAGCCCGTTCTGCATCAATCTCGGCCGCCGTCTCCACGGATTCCACCAACAGTTTTACTTTATCTTTCATGATTTGTGCAAAACCACCGCTGGTGGCAAGAAATCCATCTTTCCCACTACGGGTGACTTTTATCTCTCCAACCGTCAAAGCAATAATCCCTTCACGATGATTAGACATGACACCAAATGAACCATCCAGTCCAGGACAGCGAACATAATCCACTTTTCCTTCATCCAGTTCGCGAATCGGTGTTACAATTTCAAGATTGAAAGAAGACATTAGGCAGCTGATTTCTTATGTTTTTCAATGGCTTCATCAATTGTTCCCACGTATGCGAATGCATTCTCTGGGAGTTCATCCACTTCACCATTTAAGATAGCTTCAAAACCGGATACTGTATCTTCAAGGCCTACATAACGGCCAGGGGTTCCAGTAAACTGCTCAGCAACGAAGAATGGCTGTGACATGAATTTCTGAATCTTACGAGCTCTTGCGACGGTGACTTTATCGTCATCGGACAATTCATCCATACCGAGAATAGCAATAATGTCCTGTAAATCTTTATACTGCTGAAGCACAGACTGAACATTCCGAGCCACATTATAATGACGGTCACCGATAATTCTTGGATCTAAAATCCGTGAAGTTGATGCCAATGGATCAACCGCAGGATAAATACCAAGCTCAGCAATTTTCCGTTCTAATACAGATGTTGCATCCAAGTGAGCAAATGCTGTTGCCGGAGCCGGATCTGTCAAGTCATCCGCGGGTACATAAACAGCCTGAACTGATGTAATTGAACCGTTTTTTGTTGAAGTGATTCGCTCCTGTAAATCTCCCATTTCCGTAGATAATGTAGGCTGATATCCTACTGCAGATGGCATACGACCTAGTAGTGCAGATACTTCCGAACCAGCCTGTGTGAAACGGAAAATATTATCAATAAATAAAAGAACATCACGGCCTTCTTCTTCCCGAAAATATTCTGCCATTGCCAATCCACTTAATCCTACACGAAGACGCGCTCCTGGCGGTTCATTCATTTGGCCAAAAACCATGGTTGTTTTATCAATCACACCGGATTCGGTCATTTCGTTGTAAAGGTCGTTCCCTTCTCGAGTTCGCTCACCTACACCGGCGAATACGGAAAACCCACCGTGTTCAGTAGCAATATTTCGTATCAATTCCTGGATCAATACTGTTTTACCAACACCTGCACCACCGAATAATCCAGTTTTACCGCCTTTTGTATAAGGCTCCATGAGATCCACAACTTTGATACCTGTTACAAGTGGTTCCGTTGATGTTGAAAGATCTTCGTGATTCGGAGCTGATCGGTGAATTGGATATTTCTTTTCTGTGACACATTCACCTTTCTGGTCAATTGTATTTCCCAGAACGTCAAATAACCGACCTAATGTATTTTGACCTACAGGTACCGATATGGGCAATCCCGTATCTTCAGTAACATGACCGCGAACCAGTCCATCTGTGGTATCCATGGCTACTGTACGAACAACGCCATCTCCGAGATGCTGTGCAACTTCCAGAACCAAGATTCCTTCTTCTCCGCGATCTACATTTAATGCATTATAAATATCCGGGAGATGGCCGTCTTCAAAAACGACGTCTACCACCGCACCCATTACTTGTGAGATTTTTCCATTCATTGACATAAAATGGTGTCCTTTTAGGGTTAAGCTAAAGCCTCAGCGCCGCTAACAATTTCAAGCATTTCTGTTGTGATGGACGCTTGACGGGCTTTATTGAATTCTAATGTTAAATCCTTGATCATATCCTGAGCATTTGTGGTGGCATTTTCCATAGACAACATCCGGGCTGCTTGCTCACTGGCATAAGATTCAAGTAAATATTTCCACATCTGAACATTCAGATGTCGTGGAATCAATGATGATACTAACTCTTCTTTGGATGGCTCATACAACCGATCATGTGTTAAACCGTCTCCATCTTCATAAATGAGTGGCAATAAAACTTCAGATCTAACCTCCTGTTGTGCTACATTCACAAAATAATTGTATACCACATGAATTTCATCAACGTTTCCACTTGTGAAATGGTCAATAATGCTCCGACCAATCATCATAGCAGAATCAAATTCCATATCAGCCCAGAAATCAACATGACTTTCAATAATGTTATACTCTCTGCGCTTGAAATGATCTCGTGCTTTTTTACCAATACAGAAAAGATCAACATTCTCTTTCCCAAATTCGTCAATCGCTTTTTGAGCAACTTTCAGCAAATTGGTATTAAAGGCACCTGCCAATCCACGATCTGCAGAGACTACAACGTATGCTTTTCGATTGATGTCACGAACATCCAAAAGTGGTAAAATGTTGCGATCCACATCTGGAAGAAGATGTTGAATCACTTCGGTCAACGATTGGCTATAAGGACGAGATTGTTCCATTCGTCCCTGAGCACGGCGCATTTTGGCAGCCGCAACCATTTTCATGGCTTTGGTCACCTTTTGAATGCTTTTTACCGATTTGATACGGTTACGAATGTCCTTTAGGTTGGCCATGAAACTCTACGCGTTAAATCCTGCTTTGTAATCCACAATCGCTTTATCCAATGCTTCAGCTGTTTCGTCTGAGATTTTACCCTCGCTAACGATTGAAGCTAGAGCATCACCCGCATTTGCATCTAAATATTCAAATAATCCTGATTCAAAATCAGCAACTTGTTCCACAGGCAATTCATCCAGGTGACCTTTGGAAGCAGCGAAAATAATTGCCACCTGTTTTTCAACATCCATAGGAACATATTGACCCTGTTTCAAAATTTCGACCATCCGTTCACCGCGGGTCAATTGAGCTAAGGTTGCTTTATCCAAATCGGAACCAAATTTTGCAAATGCTTCCAATTCACGATATTGTGCCAAGTCCAACCTTAGGGTACCTGCTACAGATTTCATTGCTTTGATCTGAGCGTTTCCACCCACACGTGATACTGACAATCCAACGTCAATCGCAGGACGAATTCCTGAATTGAACAAATTTGTTTCAAGATAAATTTGTCCGTCTGTAATAGAAATTACATTGGTTGGAATATATGCTGACACGTCACCTTCTTGTGTTTCAATAATTGGCAACGCTGTCAATGAACCACCACCTAACTCATCGGACAACTTTGATGCACGTTCTAACAGGCGACTATGGAGATAGAAAACGTCTCCAGGGAATGCTTCACGTCCCGGTGGACGGCGAAGTACCAACGACATTTGACGATATGCTACAGCTTGTTTTGATAAATCATCATAAACAATTAACGCATGCTTTCCATTATCCCGAAAATGTTCACCCATGGCAGCACCGGCATAGGGTGCAATATATTGCATTGGTGCAGGATCGGACGCATTCGCAGCTACAATGGTTGTGTATTCCATGGCGCCATTGGCTTCCAATTCTTGCACAAGTGCTGCAACTGTTGATGCTTTTTGACCAATAGCTACATAAATACAATATACAGGTTTATCTGTTTTATGGGTGTATTTCTGGTTGATGATGGCATCAATAGCAACAGCGGTTTTTCCTGTTTGGCGGTCACCAATGATTAACTCACGTTGACCACGGCCGATCGGGATCATACTATCTACGGCTTTAATACCAGTTTGAAGCGGTTCTGTTACAGGTTGACGTGCCATGACACCCAACGCTTTCCGTTCAATGGGAAGTGAATGGGGTGTATCTATTGGACCTTTTCCGTCAATAGGTTGTCCCAATGGATTCACAACACGACCCAGCATTGCATCCCCAACAGGGACCTCAACAACACGACCGGTTCGTTTGGCTAAATCACCTTCTTTTACCAATCGAGATTCACCAAAAAGTACAAGACCAACATTATCCTCTTCCAAGTTCAATGCCATGCCAAATACACCATTTGGGAGCTCAACCAATTCAGAACTCATTACATTTTCAAGACCGGAGACACGGGCAACACCGTCGCCCACTTCAATTACTTCTCCGACCTCAGCTACATCAACCGTACCATCGAATTTCTCGATCTGTTCGCGGAGTAACTGGGTTAATTGATCAGTTTGTATTTCCATGATTTCCTAATTTCTTACGATTGCAACAACTCTGTTTTGAGCGTTTGCAACTGGTTCCGGACTGAGGCGTCCAGGTATGTATTTTCGATTCGAAGTCTGATCCCGCCAATCAAAGACGCATCCACATCCAAAGATAGGTCTGTATCCTTATTGAGAATTTGATCCAATGACGATTTCAATGAAGATTTTTCATCATCACTGATATCGCTAGCCAAAGTCCCACTCACAGACACTATATTTCTTCCGGCTTTGTATAGACGATTAAACGACTCAGCGACTTGTTGTAAAATTGATATCGCTTGACTCCCTTTTAAATGTGAAAGTAATTCAGCCACCAATGGATGGCCTTCGTCTCCCAGCACTGTATTCAGAATAGTTGCTTTTTGCTCGCTTGGGATTCGCTTGGATTGAACAAAAGCCCGAAATTGAGATTCTGTTTTCACCAATTGGTTCACCCGGTTTAACCCATGGTGAACTTTATCCAACATATCGTTCTGTTCCGAGACAGAATACAATGCATCAGCGAGGCGTTTTGCAGATTGTTTATGCGTCATAGCCTTTTAGATTCTTCAGAGAATCTTCGATTAAAGATTGATTATCTTCTTTGGACAAGTTTTTCCTGATCACCTTTTCCGCCACATTCATGGTAAGGTTCACCACTTCTTGGCGAATTTCGGTTATAGCTTTATCCTTCTCAACTTGAATCTGTTTCTCAGCTTCTTCGCGAATTTTTTTCGCATCTTCACCGGCTTGGACCATCACATCAGCTTTGATATTTTCAGCAGCAGCTTTTGCTTCTACACGAATGGTCTGGGCTTCCGAACGGGCTTTGGCCATAATTTCTTCAGATTCAGTATTGAGACGTTCCAATTCTGTCTTGGCTTTTTCCGCATCTTCCAGGGAAGATTTAATGGTGTTCTCCCGGGATTCCAATGCAGCAAGCAAAGGCTTCCAGGCGAATTTCGCCAAAACAAAGAACAGGATCAAAAAGGTCAGGATCGTCCAAATGAACAGACCTGGATCTAATTGAACTAAGGGATTCGGGGCGCTTGCACCACCATGAGCCTCAGTGGTCTCATGCAGTTCATCACCGCCGGGGATACCCCAAATTTGATCCATCATATTCTAAAGATTTCCTGATTAAAGAATTAGCATTAAAAACGTGAACACTTCTGCGAGAATTGCAACACCTTCAAGAAGAAAGAGAGGCAGGTTCACAGCACCGGTGATCTTATCAGCAGCTTCCGGTTGACGGGCAATGCTTTCTGCAGCCGCAGCAGCAAAACGTCCAATACCAAGTCCGGCGCCGATCACGATTAATCCCATACCGAGAGGGAGAAATGTAGTTGCTTCCATAGTCATTTTATTTCCTTTATTTGTTTTTTAATGATGTACATTGATTGCCATTCCGATAAAGACAGATGTCAATAAAGTGAAGACATAGGCCTGAACCAAAACAACAATAATTTCTAATGCTGAGATTGCAGCAGCCATGGGAACAGAGACAAAGGCTACACCAATTCCCGCAACTGTGCTTGAAAACATTTCGCCAAAAATGGCCATTAATGATAAAAGAGCCAGCAAGGCAATGTGCCCGCCGGTCATGTTGGCTGCCAACCGCATAGTCAGCGCAAAGGGTTTTACCAAGAGTCCCATCAATTCAATGGGAATTAAAATAATATAAACGGGCCATGCCAAACCGTGGGGCACTAAATTCTTCCAATGTTTGATAAATCCATGGGCTAAGGTCCCTGCAACCATGATTGCAAAAAAGGTTATGGTGGCTAATCCTGCTGTCACGTTAAAATTACCAGTAGCGGTAGGACCGCCATGGAGCATGTGATTTATTAAATTATGGGAATCAGATGAAGGAACACCGAGAACGAATCGGTTGAGAGCACCTAACACATCAAATATGGGAACCATTCCAATCCCGTTGGCGAACAGGATAAAAAAGAAAAATGTCAGAACCAACGGTGTCCAGGTCATGACCCATTTGGAACCAACATTGGGTTTTACAATTGAATCCCGAATAAATTGGACAATGGCTTCTAAGGCATTCATCCAGCCTTTAGGTACGGGACGACCACTGGCTAAAAATCTATGCACAGGAACAATTACAGCAACCCCTACCAAGGCAGCAACCAACCATAACATAAAGACATGTTTTGTTACGGAGAAATCAATCCCAAAAAGGGTAGGAAGATGAAGAATAGGATGGGAAATGTCAGAATTGGAGACGTGGTGGATTATATTGGGTCCCACCTGTTCCATCACGCTTTTGGAGGCGTGGCTGGCTTCAGCTGCACTCATACTTCTGTGTTAAAATTTGGCTTAAGAGTTCGTTTACTTTGAAATGTCTTTTATAATGACCGCTTCCAGTGCGTGAAGCCCTAGAAAAAAGCCCGCCAAGCTACAGATGAAAGGGACCGGTTCAAAAGCATAAAGTTTAAATATAATCAAAATTATTGCACCATAATAAACCATCTTAATCGCAA
Source organism: uncultured bacterium (assembly GCA_964001155.1). GTDB lineage: Bacteria > Fidelibacterota > Marinisomatia > Marinisomatales > UBA1611 > CAXFCD01. The sequence goes on from CAXFCD010000046.1 coordinate 26,013, forward strand.
ACCCTTTTGTGAGCACTTTTGTGACGAGTTGCGCATCTTTTTTCGCAGCATCCAATACAAAATAGATTGTAATAACTCCAGCTATAACGGGAATAATCCAGCCTAAAAACAGTTCAAGTCGAAATTCTGGATAAAATCCGGCAACCAATCCAAGAATTCCTGCGGATGCTACCAACCCGTAGAGAAATAATTTCAATTTTTAGGTGTCCATATTGTTTTTGCTAGATGATAAAAACCTGTGATCAATCCTATGCCTAAACCCACCAAAATGCCTATCGGTTTCGATTCTTTCACTGTATCTATATACCAACCTAATAAGGTAAAAACCAGCACAGATGCTAAGAGCGTGTAAGATGCAGTGGCAGCAGGGCCGGAATCTTTAATGATTTTTTGAAAATAAGCGAAAGATTTTCCCCAATCAAATCCATGGCTATTTTGATTTTCCGACATGGTTAAGATTCGGATTCTTCCGATTCGGCATCCCGCACGGCAATATCACATTTTCCTTCAAACTGGGCGCCGTCTTCAATCAAGAGTTTCCGATAAATAATATCTCCTTTTAAAACACACTTTTTCCCAAGGATTACTTGGCCATCCGCTGCAATATTGCCAACAACAGTTCCGCCGATGCGAATATGACTCCCCGAAATATTTCCTTGGACAAAGGCGCCCTGCGCTACACGAACAGGGCCGTCTGTCACCACTTCGCCGTGAACCTGCCCGTAGATAATAATCCCTTCTTGGAGTTTCACCGGTCCATTAATACGGGCATCAGCACCAATCATGGTATGAACATTTTGAAAATTGATCTTACTCATTGAGAGAAGTTAAATCTGTTGCACGGTATTCTGGAAAATAGATCAGCGGATCCATGGCAGTGAATTGCCGCCAAACTTCAAAATGCAGATGGGGGCCGGAAGAAACACCTGTATCTCCCACAAGACCAATCACCTCCCCGCGAGTGACCGTATCCAACTGCTTTTTCAAATTCTGCTGGTTGTGACCATAATGGGTGAAATAATCATCGCCGTGGTATAGAATTAGCAAATTTCCGAATTCATAAGTCCAACCGGAAAAAACAACCACACCGGAAGCAGCGGCTAAAATAGGTTCGCCTTCTTTTGCCACAATGTCAATCCCGTGATGGGTCTTTCGGATGAAAAGTCCTGCCTTGCCAGACCGTTGACTCACAAAGCCCTGGATTGGTGCCACTGATGGAATATTGTCAATAAATGAAACTTGTTTTTTCGCTGAAGAAAAAGCACCGGTGATTGAATCGGATACCACAGGCGGTTCGTCTATCCCCAATTTTTTTCCCAATGAATGTCGGACCAAATCATCCATTTGTTTCAATCGTTCTAAATCACGAGTCAATTCCAATACTTTCAACCTTTCTGAAACAAACTGAGTGTGCTGTTCTTTTATGTCTTCATAATCGGTTATTTTTGGGATATAATAAAACAGAATTCCAACAATACTAATCAGTAAAACAGCCAAGGATGATATAATGGCCTGAATCATGAATTTGGACAGGTGAAAAGATTTAGAACCGGACTCATCATCCGGAATGAACATGACGGTATATTTTTCCGGTTTCATGATTCATTAAGAAATAGAATTAATCAAATCTAAAATACGGTCCAAATCATCGTCAGAAAAATAGGAGATCTCTATACAGCCACCTTTTTTCCCGGGCTTCAGTTTCACCTTTGTACCTAAAATTCCGATTAATTGGTTTTCAAGTGCTTGGACTTGCGGTGAACTTTTTGTGATCTTTATTTTTTTCTTTTTCGGTGGTTCGGTGAGTGTTTTCACCAATGCTTCAGCACCACGAACACTCAAATCTCTAGTAAGAATCAATTTCCAAATCTTATGCATGGCAGGGCCGGTTTTAGCTTGGAGAATTGCCCGAGCATGTCCCGCTGAAATTTCACCAATTCGTAGACTTTTCCGAATGTCCGGCGGCAATTTTAACAAACGCAATGAATTGGAAATAGTGACTCGTTTTTTCCCCACTGCTTTCGCGATGGCTTCGTGGGACATTTCAAATTTTGAATTCAATACAGCGTATGCTTCAGATTCTTCCAACGGATTCAGGTCTTCTCGCTGGATGTTTTCAATGAGAGCCATTTCCATCATTTCTGCATCATCTTTCACAGCAATCACATAAGCCGGAATAGTTCTTTTTCTTAATTTTTTCGAAGCACGCCAACGACGCTCCCCGGCAACCAATTCGTAACCCTCTTTCACTTCTCGAACGGTGACCGGTGTGACCACGCCTTTTTCTTTAATAGATGCTGCCAGTTCATCCAATGCGGCTTCATCAAAATCACGGCGGGGTTGGTTGGGATTTGGGCGAATTTCCTTTAATGGGATTTCTGTTACACCCGGTTTGGCAGCAACTTTCTTTTTGACCGGTTTTTTCTTCTGCTCCTTTTCAGGACGAATCAGGGCTTCCAGCCCTTTCCCTAATCTATTAACTGACACGTTGGAGTATCTCCTCTGTCAAACTCATATAATTTCGCGCACCGGTGGAATTGGCGTCATACAGCAAAGCTGGTTTACCAAAACTGGGTGCTTCACTCAGTCGGACGTTACGATGAATCAATGTTTTAAACAATTTATCCTTAAAAAATCCATCCACTTCTTCCACCACTTGTTTCGATAAATTTAATCTGGAGTCATACATGGTCATCAAAATGCCCGCAATTTCCAATTTTTTATTTAAATGACGCTGAACCAAGCGAACAGTATTCAACAATTGCCCCAACCCTTCTAATGCATAATATTCGCACTGGATTGGAATCACCAGCGCATTGGCAGCCGTCAGCGCATTGATGGTTAAAAGCCCCAGTGATGGTGGGCAATCAATGATAATGATGTTATATTTCTTTTTGATCTTTTTGAGCGCTTTCTGTAGTTGATATTCACGAGCCATGACACTGACTAATTCAATCTCAGCGCCCACAAGATCATTGGTAGAGGGTACAATATCCAAGTACGGAAAAGATGTCTGATTAATGGCTTCTTTGATGCCGTCTCCTTTCAACAAAACATCGTAGATCGACCCTTCAGGATTTTCAAAAAGGTCCGAGAGTCCGGTACTCGCATTGGCTTGGGGATCCAAATCAATCAAAAGTGTACGTACTTCGGACACAGCAAGACTTAAAGCCACATTGACGGCGGATGTGGTTTTTCCCACACCTCCTTTTTGATTTGTGAATGCTAATATAGTAGCCATTGAATGAAAATATAAAAAATTCGGGCACGGAATTTAGGTTAGGATTCAGATGGGTTTGATACAAATTAATACGAAAACGCAAAACCACAAGGACGCAGAGTAGTTCTGATGGATTATTGGAGTGATGGAGACTTGAAAACCATTATTTCAAAAATCCATCACTCCATTTTTATTCTAGGACAACTTTGCGACTCTACTGCTTTGCGTTAAAATTAAATTTGAATCGGATTAATGCATTAAATTTCAAATTCAAATTATTACCAAATTTTATTTTTATACATGAAAGCACTTGTTAAAAAATCCCCAGAACTTGGCATTTGGATGGAAGATGTTCCCGAGCCAACATGCGGAACAAATGATGTAAAGATCAAAATCTCCCATACGGCCATTTGCGGCACAGACCTTCATATCTATAAATGGGATGAATGGGCGCAACGTACATTGGAATTGCCATTAATTACCGGCCATGAATTTTGTGGCATTGTAGAAGAAATCGGTCCCGGCGTCACCCATTACAAACCGGGCGATCGCGTTTCCGGAGAAGGACACATTACCTGTGGTTATTGTCGAAATTGTCGTGCAGGCAAAACACACTTATGCCACCGAACTATCGGCGTTGGGATAAATCGAGGTGGTGCATTTGCTGAGTACCTTGTTATTCCTGAATCCAATGTTTGGCCTATCCACAAAGATATTCCATTGGAAATTGCCGCTTTTTTCGATCCCTATGGCAACGCAGTCCACACAGCCTTATCTTTTGAAATGGTGGGCGAAGATGTACTTATCACCGGTGCTGGGCCCATCGGCATGATGGCCGTGGCCATTTGCAATTATGTTGGCGCAAGACATGTGGTCATTACCGATGTGAATGATTACCGTCTTGAATTGGCGAAAAAAATGGGAGCATCAAAAGCAGTGAATGTGACCAAAGAAAAAGTGTCAAGCGTATTTGAAGAATTAAATATGTCCAATGGATTTGACGTTGGATTGGAAATGTCTGGAAATCCTGCTGCGTTCAAAAGTATGTTAAAAAATATGTACCACGGTGGTAAGATTGCTCTTCTGGGACTTCTCCCGGAATCCACGCAAATCAATTGGGATCAAATCATTTTCAAAGGTCTCCAAGTGAAAGGCATTTACGGACGTGAAATGTATGAAACGTGGTATAAAATGACCCAAATGCTCCGGAGTGGTTTGGACATTTCTGATGTGTTAACACATAAAATGTCTGTGGATGATTTCCAGGACGGATTCGAAATTATGGAATCGGGGAATTGCGGAAAAGTCGTCCTGGAATGGTAGATTTTTACGAAAGCAAAGCCGCAGAGTCGCAAAGTATAATTATAAAAATTCTCTGCGTCCTTTCGCCTTTGCGTTAAAAAATATTATGATAAATTCAAAACAACATTACTCTGCAATTCTTTCCCAGATTGAAGCGGAAGGACTCTATAAAAAAGAACGGACTATTACCACGCCGCAAGGTGTTGGTATTGCCACAAAACAAGGCAGTGAAGTGCTCAATTTTTGTGCAAACAATTATCTTGGGCTCGCCAATCATCCAGACATTATTTCAGCGGCAAAAGCCGCCATGGATGATCATGGATTTGGGATGGCATCTGTTCGATTTATTTGCGGCACTCAAGATTTACATAAAGAACTGGAACAAAAGATTTCCGACTTTTTTGGCACTGACGACACCATTCTTTATACATCCTGTTTTGATGCCAATGGCGGACTCTTTGAAACCATCCTTGGCCCGGAAGATGCCATTATATCAGATTCACTAAACCATGCATCCATCATAGATGGAATTCGTCTTTGCAAAGCAGAACGGTATCGTTACGCTAACAGCGACATGTATGACCTCGAAGCAAAACTGAAAGAAGCCCGAGGTGCTCGACTTCGAATGATTGCCACGGACGGCGTTTTTTCCATGGATGGTTACATTGCCAAATTGGATGCAATTACTGCGCTTGCTGAAAAATACGATGCCATGGTGATGGTTGATGACAGCCACGCCACAGGTTTTACAGGAAAAACGGGGCGTGGCTCTGCAGAACATTGTGGCGTTATGGACAAGATTGATGTTTTCACATCCACACTTGGGAAAGCTTTAGGCGGTGCTTCCGGTGGATTCACCACTGGCCGACAAGAAATTATTGATCTTTTGAGACAACGTTCCCGACCTTATCTTTTTTCAAATACAGTTGCACCTGCTATTGTTGCGGCTGGGTCTAAAGTGTTTGATATGCTTTCAGAAACAACTGAACTCCGGGACAAGTTAGAAGAAAATACATTGTATTTCCGGCAACGGATGTCCGAAACAGGATTTGATATTTTGGACGGAATCCATCCCATTGTTCCCATTATGCTCTATGATGCTGTGTTGGCGCAAAATATGGCAGCGGAAATGCTGAGGGAAGGCATTTATGTGGTTGGATTTTATTTTCCTGTAGTGCCCAAAGGACAAGCCAGAATTCGTGTTCAAATCTCCGCAGCCATGAAAAAAGACCATTTAGATAAAGCAGTGGAAGCGTTTACGAAAGTGGGGAAAAAGTTAGGCATCTTGCAGTAAATAAAACTCCCCCATCATCCTTGCCCTCGTGAGAAGCCGCTGGTTATATTCTCCGGCTTTTTTTAAACCTATAATTCACTTTTATAATGCAAAGTAATTTAACACCTAGATACTTAATCATCGGCGTCATCCTTGCGTGGGCGATTTATGCCTTATTGCCAACGTGGCAATTCCAAAATTTGTCCGCCGATGAAAAAGAAGAACTCCGTACTGCCGGAGAACTTGAACAAATCGAATCCCGCATCATTCGTCAGGGACTTGACCTGAAAGGTGGTATGTACATTGTCCTCGAGGCAGACATCCCAACCTTAATGGCGAATCTAACCGATATGAAGGATGAACGTCTTGAAGGCATCCTTGCTTCTTCAAAGGAAAAATCTACTGCACCTGATGTGGATTTTTTCACGGTTTTTGAGCAGGATGTGAAAGCCGATGGCATCAAACTCTCCCGTTATTATCATCAATATGGCGCTTCTTTAGATGACATCATGACAGCCCTGAAAGATGAAGCGGACGATGCCATCAATCGTGTGTTGGAAATTCTCCAAAATCGTGTGGACCAATTCGGTGTGGCTGAGCCCACCATCCAAAAACAAGGTAAACACAGGATAGTGGTCGAGCTGGCAGGCATCCAAGATTCAGAACGGGCAAGAGCCTTACTCCAAAGTACAGCACTCCTTGAATTTTATCTGGTCAAAAATGTGGCTGTTACCAATGAAATGATCGCCCAGTTGGATGGTGTTTTGAAAGAAACCACAGATGAAACAGAATTACAAGAATTAGCAGATGCAGGGAAACCCAAAGAAGAAGAAAAACCTGTGGATGAACCAAAGGAAGATGATGGAACAAAA
>CAXFCD010000047.1:0-4191 GCA_964001155.1 uncultured bacterium
AATAATGAAAGAAGATATTACAGAAATAGTCCAACTCGTAGTCATCTACATCAAAAGAATTGTTCTAAACCAAAAAGAATAAATGGAGATGTATTAGATAAATACATTTGGAACAACCTACTCTCTACCCTACGGAAATCATCTTGGATAAAAGAACGAGTAAAGAAAGAGTTATTAGGTGAGAGATATGGTATTAGTTCTCTACGAAAACAACTGAATAGAGAAATAAAATTAGTTCATAAAGAAATCAAGACCTTTCAACAAAACAGAGTTGAGTTTATCAAAGACCGATATGTAAATAACCTAACAGAATTGGACTATAACCAAATCATTTCAAGTATAGATGATAGGATTACAGAAAAAGAACACGAGTTAGATAAATTAAAAGATAAAGAACTCTTGATGGACAAAAGAGAAGAATGGATAGATTGGTTAAACCATCACAACAAGAATGTGGATGATTACTTAAAGATTACTGAAATGAAAGAAAGACGGAGAGTGATAGATTTTTACATAGATAAAATCACTTTGGATTGGAATGATACTACTAAACAACATACCATAAACATTCACTATAAATACCCGATTATAGGTGATGGATTAGTAAGAAAAGGTGGAAAGTTGAATTGGGATGAATGGGGTAAAGGATATAAAGTAAAAGATGGAGAAAAGATTTATTCCCTATCTTCTTCTAACTTTTTTTTGACCAAAAAGAACTATCATTCTTTACTCAACAGTGACACTCTTCGCGAGATTCCTCGGCATGTCCACATCACAACCCCGAAGGACGGCTAATTCATAAGCCAATAATTGCAAAATGATAGAACTGGTAATAGGGAATACATGTTGATCTGTTGGCGGCACTTCCAAAATATAATCCGACAAAGATGCGAGCTCTTTATTGGCCTTATCTGTGATGGTGATGACAATCCCCTTCCTCGCTTTTACTTCCTGGATATTGGCCAAAATTTTTGAGAAGGTTGCATCTTGGGGTGCAATAAATACCACCGGCATATTTTCATCGATTAAGGCTATGGGGCCATGTTTCATTTCTGCAGCGGGATAGCCTTCTGCATGGATATAGGAAATTTCTTTCAACTTCAATGCGCCTTCCAAGGCCACAGGGAAATTGAGTCCACGACCGAGATAAAGGTAATTGTTTGCATGAACGGTTTCTTTTGCCACTTCCAGAATTCTTTGTCTTGAACCCAAAATAGTTGCCACATCCTCGTCAATTCTGGTAAGTGCTTTCAGCAGATTTTGTCCACGGTCTTTTGCGATGCCCAATTTTCGTCCGAGCATCAACGCCAACATGGTAAGTACGGTGACTTGAGCCGTAAATGCTTTTGTGGACGCAACGCCAATTTCCGGTCCGGCGTGTGTATAAATACCTGCATCTGTTTCTCGTGCGATGGTGCTGCCAACCACATTACATATCCCTAATGTTACAGCACCCAATTCTTTTGCTTTTCGGATGGCGGCCAAGGTGTCAGCAGTTTCACCCGACTGACTCACAGCGATCAAGACAGTGTTGGAATCGATGACGGCGTTTCTATATCGGAATTCTGATGCATATTCCACATGTACCGGCACCTGGGCGTAATCTTCGATCAATTGTTTTCCGATGAGGCCAGCATGCCAAGATGTACCGCAAGCTGTGATATAAATCCGAGAAGCTGACATCAAGTTTGGAATATAATCTGCAATGCCACCCAGTTGTGTTGTGCCGTCTTCCAGATTGAGTCTGCCACGCATGCTATTAGAAATAGATTGATGTTGATCATGAATTTCCTTCAACATAAAATGGGGAAATTCACCTTTTTCAATTTCTTCAATACTGAGATCAATGGCGTTTAATTTTTTGGTTACAATATTTTTAGAATGAATTTCAGAAATGAGATGTTCATTTGGCGTCAATTTCACCATTTCACCATCATCTAAATAAATCACATTTCGTGTATGTTCAACGATGGGTGATGCATCACTGGCGAGAAAATATTCATCGTCTCCCACACCCAAAACCAATGGACTTCCCATGCGAGCTGCGATGATGGTTTCCGGTTCATCTGCACAAATGGCCACGATGCCGTAAGCGCCAACCACATCTTGGAGTGCTCCGCGAACTGCATCTTCGAAACTTAAGGAATCACCATTATAATAGAGCGCTGAAATAAGTTGAACAAGGACTTCCGAATCTGTATCACTTGTGAATGAAACACCTTGATTTTCCAAGACTTGTTTCAGCGTTTCAAAATTTTCAATAATGCCGTTATGAATGAGGGCAATTTTTCCAGTTTGATCTACATGAGGATGGGCGTTAATATCATTTGGTTCGCCATGCGTCGCCCAGCGTGTATGGGCTATCCCGATGGGACCTTTCAAAGGAGAATCATCCACCAAGGATTGGAGTTGAGACACCTTTCCGGCTTTCTTTAATGAAGAAACAGTTTGACCATTTATGAGAGCGATTCCAGCTGAATCATACCCTCTATACTCTAATCTTTTAAGACCTTTTAATAAAATTGGGACTGAATCTTTTGTCCCTAAATATCCTACAATGCCACACATTTTAATGGTTAATTATTTGATTATTAATTGTTAATTACTTGGGGTTTTTGTTTTTGATATTATTTCGAGTTGAGACGATGATACTGGTGAGTAGTTTAATAATTTCAATGGCATCCGCATTGATGCTATCATATTCGATTTGATCTAAATAATTGGTTTTCATTAATAGCTCAAGCCAATATATAGTTTCATTAATCTCTTTTTGAGCAATGGACAATTTGTGAATGAAATCTGCCTTACTTTCTGCATGTTCAGATTCTCTCACCATTGCACCAACTGAAGTTCCGGAACGCATTATTTGTTTACTTAAAATGAATTCCTTTTTCTCAGCAGATAAATATTGAGAAAGTTTCACAATACGGACAGCAAAATCCAAACTTTTTTCTTTTACTATATTCTCCCTCATCTCAACCCAATTAACAATTAACCATTAAAATATTAAACATTACAGATTATTCCCACTCAATGGTTCCGGGAGGTTTGGAGGTGATGTCATAGACAACACGATTGATGCCGCGAACAGAATTCACAATACGATTTGAAATTTTTGTTAATGTACCCGCGGGCATGCGGAACCAATCTGCAGTCATCCCATCGGTACTGGTTACAGCCCGAATTCCTAGAAGATTTTCGTAGGTCCTTTGGTCGCCCATAACACCAACCGTCTGAACAGGAATCAATACAGAAAAAGCCTGCCAAATGTCATTATATAAACCATCTTCATGAAGAATATCCATGTACACTTGATCTGCTTCCTGTAAAATTTGAATGCGTTCTCTCGTAATATCGCCAATAATTCGCACAGCCAATCCGGGCCCGGGAAAGGGGTGGCGCTCAATCAACGCTTCAGGTAACCCTAATTCTCGCCCAACATTTCGTACTTCATCTTTGAACAATTCTCGTAAGGGCTCCACCAACTCGAATTCCATATCTTCCGGCAAACCACCAACATTATGATGACTTTTGATTACATGGGCTGTTTTGCCTTTGCTCACACCGCTCTCAATCACATCCGGATAAAGCGTGCCTTGTGCGAGGAAATCCATCTTTCCCATTTCGCCGGCAATCCGATCAAAGGAATAAATAAATTGGTTGCCGATGATTTTCCGTTTCTTCTCCGGATCAGTTACACCTTCCAATTTTGAAAGAAAAATATCCGATTCGTCATAACAATGAATGTTCACCCCTAATCCATCTTTCAATGTTTCTACACAATTTTTGGCTTCATCCTTCCGAAGAAGTCCATGGTCAATCAATACAGCTGTGGATCGTTCTCCAATGGCTTTATGAAGCAGGGCAGCCACTACCGTAGAATCCACGCCGCCACTGACGCCAACTAAAACTCTCCCAGCTCCTACTTGTTTCCGGATCAGTTCAACTTGTTCTTCGATAAAGTTTCCCGCAGTCCAGGTCGGGTCGCAATTTGCGACTTTAAATAAAAAATTCCTGAGAATGGTTTCCCCTGCTTCCGTATGAACCACTTCAGGGTGGAATTGTGTTGCCACGCAACTTTGATCTTCATTGGCCATGGCAGCAATCACATCATTGGAAGAATGGGCTAAGGTGTGCCAACCATCAGGAAGTTTTGTGACGCGATCCATGTGACTCATCCACACTTGAGAT
>CAXFCD010000048.1:0-8523 GCA_964001155.1 uncultured bacterium
AAGTATGATGCAAATAACATCTATGCTGTATTTGAAAATGGAAACATTTCTTACGAAAATAACCCTGATGGATATACATCCAGTGGTGGATTCTATGTTGATTTAGGTTACAATGTTGCAACCATGATTGGCCTAGACGGGAAATTGATGCCGTGGTTGAGATATTCAGATTATAATCGTGGTACCACTGATGGGACAGTCAATCCTGATAAACATACTATCATTCAACGTGCAGGATTAACCTACTGGCCAATCCCCAATATTGCATTCAAGTTTGATGTTGGGTCTCATAAAATAGAATCCGATTCCGAAGCGAATATTCAAATTAACGCAGGCGTTGGTTACAATTTTTAATCGAAAAAGAGATACTTACATTGAACGGTTCCAAAATACAAGACAATCTAATCCTACACAAAAGTTCAAGTAGGCGTCTCACATATCTCTTTGGATTGGTAGCGAGTCTGTCAATACTTACCGCCGGCCTGAGAGAAGAAACAGAATCTCTGATCTATGATCATTACGGAGATTCTGTTTCTATTTTATTTAAAAAGATTTCCATCCCCATGGAGATTAAATCAACTGCAGAAAAACATACACGTCTGCGCTTTATGCGAAACCAAATTTATCTCTGGGAAATTTCCAAAAATGATTCACTCGTTGGTTTGGCCTTTCTTGATAATGTGAAAGGTAAATCACAACCCATCACTTATGCCGTTTTTTATGATGCAAATGGGGCTGTCATGAATTCTCACATTGTTAAATACCGGGAGCCCATTGGTGGAGAAGTTGCCAATCGTCATTGGCTCAAACAATTTTTAGGTAAAACCACGGCTTCTGATTATCAAGTGGGAAAACACATTGATGGTATCAGTGGCGCTACCATTTCAGTAAATGCTGTGACGCGAGGGATTCATCGTAGTACATTTGTTATTCAATATCTATTGGAAAAGATGAATGACTAACACGCTCCCAAGACTGGTTGACTTACCCCAAAAGGTTAAATTATTTCTTGGTGCTTTTCTGGTGCTCATGACTATTGGCGTTACAGTAGGGTTGGTTTATGTAAATCAAACCACGGGCATGACAGGACAAGGTACAACAGAACATTATGCGGGCTCTGAGATAAAAGATGAAATTGATATTCCGGAAAAATATCCCAAAGAATTTGAGAGTATGTTACTAACAACACATACTCATTTGATTTCGTTTGCATTTATCTTTTTCTTTTTAGGTGCAATTTTTTACATGAATTCCATCATCACCGGCGGATGGAAAACATTTCTTTTGATTGAACCATTTGTCTCAGTATTGGGGACATTCGGATCTATTTGGGGTGTCCGCTATAGTTCTGATTTTTGGAGCATGGCAATTATGGTTTTTGGATTTTTAACCTACATCTCCTATTACTTAATCTTAGCAGTTATCCTTTACGAACTCCTTTTAAAAAAGAAGTAAATATTAACCCACAACTCCAGTCCTGAGTTGTAGATCATCATCGCACATTAACCGTTTTAACGGTTATCTTTATTCTGATAAAACATCAGAAAAAATCAAAAGAAAATTTGGGTCTGTCATTCTTTTGTTTTAATTTTCGACTCAGTATTCGAATATTAAACTGTTATTTTATTTATGTCCGTTTCCCAAAGACAACTCGAAGAAAGACAAATGCGCCAGGAGCGCATTTTAAATGGCGCACTTGAAGTGTTCAAATCCAAAGGTTTGGACGGTGCAACCATGGACGAAATCGCCACCCAATCCGGATTTGGCAAGGCCACACTTTATTATTATTTTCACTCTAAAGAAGAAGTGTTTGCCGCCATTTTAGAAGATGGATGGGAGAAACTTTGGACAAGCCTAGAACCTGTTATTTCCGGCGATGAAGGGCCAAGAAAAATCTTCATCAATGTATTATTGAAAATTGCAGAGAATGCACGGAATCGTCCGGGTCTTTATGAATTTTTATTTAATGCACCGAAAGCGATCCATTTTGAAGAACAACCTTGGAAAAAATATCAAGATCGCATGTATGGCACCATTCAGGGTTTATTGGAAGATGGCGTAAAAGCTGGAGAATTCCCAAACATCAATCCACAACTCTTGTTCAAGGCTATGGGCGGACTTTTTATGGGATTGGTGCTAATGGGCGATCGGAAAGATCCTGTGTCTGAAAAAGACGTGGAAGAATTATTGAATCAATTGATCGCGGACCCAACACAGCACTAATGCGGCATTTTTTATTTATAATATTTTTGATTCAATCTGTTGGATTTGGTATTACTGTTTCCGGTTCAGTCAATAATAAAGCCAATGGAAAATCCATTCCCAACGCGAATGTATATTTACCTGAATCAACTATTGGAACCGTCACCAATCCTTATGGCCATTTTGAAATTGAACTGGAACAAGGGACATATACACTTCACATTTCCAATGTTGGGTTCAAACCTTTTGAACAAGAAATCACGATCGCTGATGCACCCATCGAACTGGATGTAGAATTAGAATCTACCATTTTAGAATTTGGTGAAATTTCTGTGGAAGGATTGTTCACCACGCGGTTAGGTTATGAATCTGTGGATGTGGTTTCTGGGGACAAAATTAAGTCCATGGAAAAGGAATCTATCTCCGATGTTTTAAGAATGTTGCCCGGCGTAGACGTGCAATTCGCCCACGCAAACGGACGCAACGCAAATTTATCTATCCGGGGCTCTTCGGATTATAAACCCGGCGGTTACAACAACCGGGTGCTTCTCCTCCTTGATGGATTCCCAATCCAAATTCCCAACAGTGGAGCCCCGGATTGGAATTCACTTCCTCTCGAAAGTATTCAACGGATTGAAATAGACAACAGTCCTGCCTCTGCCCAATACGGACATAATTCCATGGGAGGCGTTGTTAATTTGATTACAGACTACAACGGGAGAGATCAGGCAACCATTTTGAAATTGGGTGGCGGCACGTTTTCTACAGCAGAAACTTCAGTATCTCATCATTATACAAAAGGGAATTGGAATTTTGGATTCAATGGTAAAGGTCGAACATCAGAAGGACATCGATTCAATTCTGACGACCAAACTGGTCGAATTCGTTCTTATCTCAAATATGCAGATAGGAAAGGCAGGACCTATCGGCTGAGCCATATTTTATCCCAATCAGATAATGGTCACCCCGGATTTGCCAGCACACCATCCTGGCGGAAATCAAAACGGACATCTCATTATTTACAAGGCCATGGATTTTACCCAATCAACCCCGGTATGTCCATGTCCCACTCTCTTTATTTCAATAAGTTCGATACAAAATATTATGACAAATCGGGCGTGCCTGAAAACAAGGTTGAAGGGGAACGACTTTATGAAGATTTCTCCGCAGGTTTGCGCTCAGAAATGTTGATCACAAAATGGGAACGTTGGATCGTCATGTTAGGGACAGATTTAGATTTTAGTGAATCTAATGTGACTGTATTTAATCCCATTTATGAATCTCCCAGTCAATTCTCTTTTGGGTCATTTTTTCAATCAAAATATTCCATTGGAAATGGCTGGAGTATGGGAACGGGACTTCGTTACGATTTTAGGAATTCTGATCCTGGGAATGGATACACTGTACGTGAATATACCAACTGGTCACCCAAATTTAACATTATGTACACCATGAAAAGTAAGCGGGCATTTACGTTAGCATACAGTGAAGGATTTCGTGCGCCATCTTTATCTGAGTTGTATCTAAAACATTCCAGCGCATATGGACTTACCATGAAAGGAAATCCAAATGTATTGCCGGAAAGTGTCCGTGCTGTTGAAGCCTCTTATGATCATCCTCATTCAGATTCGTGGCAATGGAAAATCGCAGCGTTTTATAATGAATATGAAAATATGATAGACTTTGTTTACAGCTTGCCAATCGTTGCTGTCAATAGAGAAGGGGTTACCGGGACAGGATTGGAATACGAATGCGTTTGGCGTCTCAGTGAATCCATTTCTTTTTCTGGACAATATGAATATTTGGACATGAAAGATAGAGGGAACGATCCTATTTTGTATCGGTCAAAACATAAGGGACAAGTTTCAGTTCAATTAAATTCATCATTTTTAGATTGCCAGCTTTCTGGTAGATCTTGGAGTGCACAACAATACGATGATTTTTTAAGTCATGATTATGAAATGGTTGGCACAGAAATTATTTTCCCATTACGAACTCTGCCGGCACAAACCATCCCTGAATTGATAATTAGTAAGAAGGTGAATTTTTATAAAGCATCTTTAAAAATTTCGAATCTACTTGATACAAAATATGAGTTGATTCAAGACTACCCCATGCCTGGAAGAACCTGGCATGTAATCTTAACAAAATCCTTATAAACTAAAAGGACATACAAATGAAACTCATGAAAAACCTACTCATTTTATCGCTTACTTCAGTAATATTTATTATAACAGCGTGTGAAGATGATGATCCAACTGTATCTAAACCTGAAAGCGCGACCATATCTGGCGTAGTAACTTTTACTGGTACGTACCCAGACACAGGTTCTGTAATGTTAACGCTTGATACAGCATATCCACCACAAGGTGCACCCGCTGGATTTAAAATGATAGCAAAATCAGATTTAGAAAATAATAGCTATGTTTACTCATTTAACGAGCTTGCTTTTGGTGATTTTGCAGCATTAACTGTGACTTATTGGCCAAATGGTTATTCAACTGCAAGCACGGATTATACGTTACTTGGTAGTTATCCAAATCCTTTAGTTCCACCAATTTCAAGTTTCACATTAGATGAAGATAATGCAGAAATGATCATTGATATTGATGCTAATTTTTAGACTGATTATTAACGCAAAGACGCTAGGTCGAAAAGAATATTTAAATTGATTTCTAAAACCACCCCTATTCATGATATTTTTTAGTATACTTATTTTTGATGTCCCCTCCTTAAATAAGGAAGGGAAAACAAACCTGCCAGCCAGACACGTGGTGTGGCCGGCTGGGGGTGGTTTCAATAAAAGTACATTGCGTTTCTGCAACTTTGCGTTTAATTAAACATGAGTCCCCACACCGCCCAACTGAAAACAAACAAAACCGCTAGGACAACTTGGTTCATCGCAGGTTGTCTTTTCGTGGTGATTGGTTTTATCGGCATCATTCTGCCGGGGCTGCCCACAACAGTTTTTATGTTGTTGGCCGCTGCTTGTTATTACAGATCATCCCAACGATTTTATGATTGGGTGATTTCACACAAATTATTTGGGCATCACGTTAAAAATTATCGTGAAGGAAAAGGAATGCCAAAACGAGCAAAAGTCATGGCATTTCTTTTCATGTGGGGATTTGTATTATTCGCAGTTGCAGTTGGTATCCCGGATCATCTTCTCTGGGCAAAGATTGTAACATCTCTCGCTGCCATCGCTGGCACAGGCTACATCGCCAACCTGCCTACTATATAAAATATTTAAACACATAGTAATCTAATAACTCTAAGGAAATTATCTTTGTGACCTCTGTGCGCTCCGTGTTTAAAAATACTTTATTCGTTTAACCGGCCGAGCCTGCGATACTTTTCTTTATATTTTTCCCAGAGATTTTTCTGGCGATCTGTTAAGTCCACTTCCCGACCTTGGATGTAAGCTTTGGTTGGATTTGTAGTTTGAATCAATGGATGTGTATCTGCAATGAAGAATGTTGCATCCTTCCCGGGGTCCAAAGAACCAACTTTATCATCCACACCTAAAATCTCAGCTGCAGATAATGTAATTGATCGCAAGGCTTCGCTTTTAGGTAGCCCCCAGGAAGCTGCACGCATAGCTTCATTTGGGAGTAGTCGTACTTGTCCATCGGACGTGTAACCGGTATCCGTGGAAATACAGAACCGCACGCCTGCCTCGTGGAGCATGGTAGGAACTTTGTATGGTGTATGGACTGGTTCAAATCGTCGTCGTGGTGTCATTTGGACACCAACCAAAATCACCGGAATATTATTTTTAACAAGAAGTTCAGGATTCCGCCAAGCATCTCGACCGCCAACAATTACAATATTGAAATCGTGTTTGTTCGCCCATTTGACTGCCGCTTCAATTTGGCGAATGTCGTTGGCAAAGACATGAATGGGTTCCTTATGAACGATAAAGGGAACCATGGATTCCAATCGAAGATCCGATTGTTGTTTTTGTTCAGCTTTTCTTTCTTTTACAGAACGACGTTGGTGATAGGCTTGCACATTCCTGACCATTCTATCAATTTCCCTAACAGCTTTATTGTAGGCATCCCGTTGATCTTTTTCTTTCTTTTTTGCATCTTTCCTGAAATTGAAACGCATATTCGGCCAATTCAGATTTAGAGCAGCAGGATGCTTCAACGTGGCATCTTCCCAAGTCCAGCCATCCATTAACATAACAGATGATTGTCCGGGGAACCGTCCAGAAGTTGGGGCAGAGTTAGCCACCAAAACACCATTGGAACGCGTCACTGGTATTAAATCAGAATCAGGGTGATAACTCACATTGGCTCTTACATTTGGATTTATTTCACCAATTTCTGAATGATCATTGGTTTGCTTTACTGCACCAATCTCTGTTAAACCCAATCTGGTATAAGCTGCTATATAACCGGGGACAACATGCTTCCCATAAATATCATAGATATCTGTTTCAGGTGAGGGTTGAATCTGTTGATCTATTGTGACAATTTTTCCATTTGCAAACAAGAGGTCATAACCTTCTAAAACATCCCCCGAAACGGTATGCAGTGTGCCGCCTTTTAAAAGAATCGGACGTTTCTGATCCATGCCCGGAATTTGGTCATTCGAAAATAATGATGAGAAAAGAAGTATTGATAATAAATGTTTCATTAGTAAGCCTCCCATCCCATTAAGTCTTTATCTTCAATGTCACAACTATGTTCATGGTTATGATTGGTTTCACTGGGTTTCATTTCTTTTCCACCGGGACTTGAAGTTGTGGCTAAAATCTTTTGTATCAAGTCTTCTCTCACAGTTTTATCTCTATCTTCCAATTCTGCATTTTCATCTTTTGAGAAATACCGGACACCTTCAATCCACGTTTCTTGCACGTGGGAATAAATGGACAATGGTGGTCCGTCCCAAATGACAAAATCAGCATCTTTGCCTTCTTCCAATGAACCAACCCATTCATCAATTCCAAGCTGTTTGGCAGGATTAATGGTGACAAAGTTCAGCGCTTCTTCTTCATCTAATCCGCCATATTTCACCGCTTTCGTTGCTTCCGTATTCATTCGCCGAGCCAATTCATCATCATCGGAATTGAAAGAAACAAGGACATCATTTCTGGCCATCAAGGTTCCATTATAAGGGATAGCATCAATGACTTCATATTTATATTGCCACCAATCAGAAAAGGTTGATGCACCGGCGCCGTGTTCTGCTATCCGTTCAGCCACTTTGTATCCTTCCAAGACATGTTGGAATGTGGCAATGGTAAAGCCAAAATCCTCAGCAATTCGCGTCAGCATGAGGATTTCATCCTGACGATAAGAATGACAGTGAAGTAATCGTGTTCCCTCCAAGATTTCTGCTAGAGCTTCTAATTCTAGATCTATTCGAGGAGGGACTTTCTTTCGCTGCGCTTTGGAATTTCGGTTATAGGTTTTGTGTTTATGGCGATAATCCTGAGCTGCCCGAAATGCATTACGAATCACTTGTTCTACACCCATCCGGGTTTGAGGATATCTTGTACCTGGCCAATTTGCTTGTTTTACATTTTCACCCAAAGCGAATTTGATACCTTGTGGTGCTTTGTCAAAAAGGAGATCTTCCGGACCAGCACCCCACCGAAGTTTGATCACAGCATTTTGTCCACCGATTGGATTGGCGGATCCATGGAGCACATTGGCTGTAGTGAGTCCGCCACCTAACTGACGGTACACATTAATATCATCAGCATAAAGCACATCACGGATTCGGACTTCCGCTGTTACATTTTGCGCTCCTTCATTTATAGATGAAGCAGCGGAGTGGCTGTGACAATCAATCAGTCCCGGTGTCACAAATTTCCCTGTCCCATCGATTACAAGAGCGCTCCCTTGTGGTACAGTCACATCCGGTGCAACTTTATCAATCTTTCCGTCTACAAAGAGAATATCCCAATCTTCTAGAACCCCTTTTGGTCCGCAAGTCCAAAGCGTAGCATTATCAATTAAAACTGCATTCGGTGCCATCAAATCACCTGATAATCCATAAGCGCCTTCAGGAAAAAACACAGGCGCATCGCTGGCTACATCCGGCGTTCTTGGTTTGGGTTCAACCGTTTTTGTTCGTGTTGCTGAAAATGAAAATGCATCGCCAGAACCATCATGAGCGGAACCGGAAATATTATCTTTGATAATTTCACCATTAAAAGCCAACGCACCTTTAAAGCCCATGGGTTTTCCATCCACTGTAAAACTCACAGATGATTCATAAATGTCCAACTCGCGAATTTTGAGTTTCTCTTCGCCTACGAGAATGGTGCCACCAAGCTTCCCACCGAAAGATGGTTTTCCTTTTGGA
>CAXFCD010000049.1:0-5939 GCA_964001155.1 uncultured bacterium
TATAAAAAATTGGGCCAAACTGTGACCATGATTGCTGCAGATACCTATCGTGCCGCTGCTGTGGAGCAATTAAAGATTTGGGGAAACCGAGTAGGATGCCACCTTGTGTGTAACGAGCAAACCGCTGAACCAACTGCTGTTTTGTTTGATGGATTGGCCTCAGCAAAAGCAAACCAAAGCGATGTAGTCATTGTGGACACCGCAGGCCGGCTCCATACCTACACTAATCTCATGAGCGAGTTGGCTAAAATGTATCGTGTGATAGAAAATAGGTTTCAGGAATTTGAGTATAGATCTTTGATTACCATGGATGCCAGCTTGGGACAAAATTCTATTATTCAAGCAAAAGAATTTGGAAAACATGTCAAATTGGAAGGAGCGATCTTAACAAAATTGGATGGAACAGCTCGGGGTGGCATTGTATTTCCACTTTACCAAGAATTACAAATTCCTGTTGAATTTATCGGTGTAGGAGAGGACTTGAGCGATATTGATCCATTTGATCCGGAAGAATATGTGAGTGGGTTGCTTGGTTTAAAAGACCATGATTAATTATCAATTCTTTGCCAAAGATTTTTGATTGATTCGAATGGATATTTGAATGAATGGTTTGTTGGAATTATGAATCACCAAAACACCACTCACCAGTTACCACTCACGAGTTACCGCTCTACCAATCACCAAAAATCCTTTAAATTCTCGCCCTATTTATGTCCGATAAAAAATCATTAAATCTCATTAGTCTTGGTTGCGCTAAAAACCTGGTTGACTCTGAAATCCTTTTAGGTGGATTAAAGAAAACAGATGTTGCCCTGACAGATCATCCTGAAGAAGCAGACACCATTGTTGTAAACACATGCGGATTTCTGGACATCGCCCGGGAAGAATCGGTAGATACAATCCTGCAAGCCGCTGAATTGAAAAAATCTGGCAACCTGAAGGAACTGGTTGTCATGGGATGTTTGTCTGAGCGATACCCTGAAGAATTGAAAAAGGAAATCCCTGAAGTTGATCGCATTTTTGGCAGCAACGATCACAGACAAATTGTATCTTTTCTTACGGGAAAAGATTATGCAAAAGATGATCCTTTATTTTTTCGTTCCTTGATGACACCGAACCATTATGCTTATTTGAAAATTGCGGAAGGCTGTGACAATGGCTGTTCCTTTTGCAGCATTCCACTCATGCGGGGACTCCAAAAAAGCCGAACAATTCCCGCCATCATGGATGAAGCAGAACGGTTGGTGGCGAATGGCACAAAAGAATTATTGGTCATCGCCCAAGACTCAACCTCTTACGGCTGGGATTTGGAAAAAAGGGTGTATTTGAGCGATCTACTTTTTGAATTGAATACTATTCCTGATTTGGAATGGATTCGCGTGCATTATGCCCATCCTGCCCATTTATCACAACGAATTATTAATGCCATGGCTGAGTGCGACAAGGTCTGTAATTATCTGGATATGCCTATCCAGCACGCTGCAGATAATGTATTAAAATCCATGCGACGTGGTTTGGGACAAGATGGAATTAGAAACCGGATTAAAAGGTTGAGAGAATCTATTCCGAATATTGCTTTGAGAACGACCTTGATCGTTGGCTATCCTGGTGAAACAAAAGATGATTTTAATTCACTTCGGGATTTCGTTGAAGAAATTCGATTTGACCGGCTTGGCATTTTTACCTATTCAGAAGAAGAAGGAACCATAGCTGCACATCTAGATGATAATGTACCCCGGCATGTCAAAGATGATAGAAAAAACTTACTGCAGGAAATTCAACACGAGATCAGTTTGGAACGAAATGAATCCTTTCTTGGCAAAACGCTGAAAGTCTTAGTGGATGAAAGCGGGGAAGATGTAAGCGTTGGTCGAACGGAATATGATTCACCAGAAATTGATAATATTGTTCATATTCAAGGCAATGCTGAAAAAGGTACTTTTATGGATGTTGAAATCGAAAATGCCAACGAATATGAGCTGATTGGTACTTTGGCTTAATTTTTATTCTTAGGCTGAATTATGAGTTGTCGTATTTATTGGAAGACTTTATAACCTGAAAATAACTTCTTTATTAATAACCTTCTCAATCTGTCATACCACTTTGCCACATCGGCATTTAAAAAAATCAAAAAAAGGCTGTTTACGCCATATCTGCAAAATGTGTATAAAAGTTGCTATAAATCAAAGAATGGCACTCCAATTGTTGAAATAGGGTGAATTTTCAAAAACAATAAAATGGAGTTAAACATGACATTAATTAAATGGACACCCAGACAACCTTCAATCTTTGACAATATGGATAAAATGATCAGTTCAGTTTTTGATAATGACTGGAATTTTCCGGTTCGATCAACTACAAATTGGTCACCTGCTGTGGATGTAAAGGAATCTGATAGTTCTTTTACGTTAACTGCAGATATTCCAGGCCTTACTAAAAAAGAAGTAAAAGTGAATGTGACTGATAATGTTTTAACAATATGCGGTGAACGAATTGTTCAGAATGAAAAAGATTCGGGAAACTTTCATTATAGAGAAAGACATTTCGGAACATTCAATCGATCCTTCAATTTACCTGAAACAGTGAAAGAAGATGATATTTCAGCATCCTTCAAAAATGGAATTTTAACGATCAATCTCCCAAAACATGAAGTTGCATTACCAAAAGAAAGAGAAATCAAAATCAGCTAATCCTCTGCTGATGGTTCCACAAAAAAAGGTCAGCCAATTGGCTGACCTTTTTTTATTTTAAAAGATTTTTAAAACCAGTCAATATTCGATCCACAGATTCAGGATTAAATTCAGCATTTCGATGGACTGAAATATTTCGGTGATACACGGTACAACCCATATATTCTAATTGATCTCGAAAAGAGGATAAAAACCAATAGGCAGCGCCGCCACTGTATGTGGCAATCAAGGCGACTTTATTTTTAAATGCATCGCGCCAATTTTTTGTAGTAACTGTAATCCAAGTAATAGCATTAGTCAGGATAGGTGGGCTCCCAGCATTGTATTCCGGGGCACAAAAGATAAATCCATCTGCTTCATCAAATTTAGAAACCAATTCATTGATAACTGATTCATCAGGTTTTTTTCCACCGGGAACAAACAATGGAAGTGGATAATCTTCTAAAGAAATAAGCTCATGGTCAACTTCCAGCATTCCACTCAATTTTTCACCAAGTTTGTAATTATTTCCCTTTGAAGCAGATACAATTAAAATTTTCATTTATTTCCTTAATTTTGTTTATTTGCCACGAAGGTCGCTAAGAAACATTAAATCTAAAATTCAATAAAGAGGAATCAATCTTTAATAATTTATTCATCTTTCTTTGTGAAACTTCGTCTACGTTGCAACAATTATATTTAAACAACAACACCACCGTCCACATTTAAGACAGTCCCGCTAATATAACTTGCTTCATCGCTGGCTAAAAATGTATATGCATTGGCCACATCTTCCGGTTGTCCCCACCGTTTTAGGGGCACTTTGTCACTCATCATTTTAATGATATTTTCGGGCATTCCCGCAGTCATATCGGTTTGTATGAATCCTGGCGCCACTGCATTTACCCGAATCCCATCTTTCCCTAATTCTCTCGCCCAAACTTTGGTCATCCCAATAACACCGGTTTTACTGGCAACGTAGTTTGTTTGTCCGAAATTGCCGTTATGCGCTACCACAGATGAAGCATTCAAAATGACACCGCTTCCTTGTTCTCTCATGATGTCTGCAGCGGCTCTTCCGCACAAATACACACCACGAAGATTTACATTAATGACTGAATCAAATTGATTCGATTCCAGTTTTTTGAGGGTGCTGTCCATAAGGACCCCTGCATTGTTCACCAATATATCCAATCGGCCAAATTCTGTTTTTACAAATTCGAATAGTGATGAAACACTCTTTTCATTCCTGATGTCGGTTTTTACAAAATGACCATTAACTGCTTCCGCCGTTTCTTCGCCTGATGCCTTATCATATTCTGCTATAATGACCGTTGCACTTTCGTTTGAAAATTGTTGTGCAGTGGCTTTCCCGATGCCACGGCCTCCGCCTGTGATTAGGGCAATTTTATTGTCTAAAAATCCCATATCGGTTAAAAATCTCCTTGGTGAAAATCAATATTGAGTTTTTTACATTCTTTCTGGAGATCTCCTTTCATTGTCCAAGGACCGCTAAAAAATAGACCGGCATCCAATTCTCCATTCTTGGAACATATATTTTTTAATTCCATACCCCAGTCCGGCATTCCAAAACTGGATTTTCCCCAGAGATTATCCACAAGAGTGACATCCGTTTCTTGATCCAAAATATTGGTGGAGATGTACATCATTTTTTCTTTCATGTCTTCCGGTTTTTTATCCACAAAGTAAATGTGATAATAAAAAAAAGAGTCTGTGTTGGAAAATTCTATTTCATCCAAAATTTTCGTGAACCACTCAAAATAATGATCATCTGTGTTTAGCCAGTAAAGATCAACCCTTTTTAATTGAAAGCCATCCGGCTCTTGCTTCGACCGTACGGCGATGTCCTGCAAAATAGGTGCCATCCTCGAAATGCCATTACCCGCACCAACAAAAATCGCATGTTCCTTTTCTAAAATTTTATTGCTGGAAGAGCCGTAAGGTCCGTCAATTCGCATGGACCAATTCAGGTCTTCATTTTTACGGAGACCTTCCATAGTTTCGTGGTATAATTTCCCAGTCCAACGATTATTAGATTTCACATGGAGAATCAAATGTCCCTCATCCGAGTAATGGATAATGTTGAAAGGATACCACTCCATCTTGGAAATTTGCGGGCAATTGACATATAAATAATCTCCTGGTGTAAATGCAAATCCCTCCGGTGCGGAAATGGTGAGTTCCAGTATTTTAGAAGGGAGTAAGTGGATGGCTTTTAGATCAACAAAAGTCCTGTTCTTTTTCCTGTTAATAAGAACATTATAAAGAAAAATGAGTCGGGGTATTAGCAGCCATTGCAGAACACCGATATCCTGGACCTGGATGGAACTTTGAATTTTCGGTCTTTTTCGACTTCCGCTTTCATCGTTACCATTTTCATATCGATCCGGGACGAGCCAACTTACAGGATTCACAGCAAATCCGGCTAAAAAGTCAGGGAAAGCGTGAGCTACATTTAAGAATTCATTAAAGTCAATGGTGCCGCTTTTATCGGTATCAGCCCGCTTAAAGAATTCATCCACTAAAAGATCCAATTGAAATTCATCGTAATCCAAATTGTTCTCGATAAAACTTTGTTCAATCAGGATTTTCAATTCTGTTTGATCAATGAAACCGCTGTCATCCAAATCGTGGAGGTCAAAGGCAAATTTGATTTTTTCTTGATCAGTTCCACCGATGATGGATTCAATTGTTTCCATGAATTCCGCTATATCTATAGAACCACTATCATCTTTATCAAAGATGTCAAAGAGCCGATTTGAAATTTCTTCATTGGAAATTTCCAACCCTTGCCGGAATTCAGTGCGGTCGATGAGTTGATCTTCACCCGCAATTTCCTGGAATTTGTTCCGGATGTCTACCAGAAATGGACCTGTTAATTTTTTTGATGTATTGATCAAGGATGTTTTCCGTGTACAGAACGATTTGACTCCCTTAATTTATCGAAGACGATTTACTTAAAAAGAGAACTTTTTATAAGGTTTAAAAAATGATTTATGATTCTATTTTAGAAACAATTGGTGGTACGCCCGTTGTAAAACTGAATAAAATTGGCAATGATTTACCGTGTGATTTATTTGTGAAATGTGAATATTTCAATCCCGGAGGATCGGTGAAAGATCGGATTGGTTGGAGAATGGTTGAAGATGCAGAAAAAAGTGGTCGGATTAAGCCTGGTGATACACTCATTGAGCCAACTTCCGGTAATACTGGACAAGGAATGGCTTTAGCATCAGCTGTAAAGGGATA
>CAXFCD010000050.1:0-1575 GCA_964001155.1 uncultured bacterium
GTTCCATCCAAAAGAAGAGACGTTGCGCCGGTGGGTAATTTTCTGGATAAAAGCCTGTTTTTTCTATAATCGGTTAATTTTTTTGTTATTCTGTCGTAGTGGGCCAGTCCGCTATTTTTAAGAGATAAAAATATGGATGATTCATTCATCTCAATGCCGTTGATTGGCGCATCAAAATCAGCCAATAAAGTAGGGTGGTTGTCTCCTGATATTTCATAGAGATTTTTATTGTAAATATACTTTTGGTCATCGTTCCAAACGTATAATCCTTGATGGTTTCCGAATGCTTTGGGATTGTCCGAAATATTCGTCTGCTTCGGAGTTTCGCCCGGGGCGTGACGCACAATTTTATTTTGATTTAATACGTAGATCTTTTTTTCAAATTGATCAAAGGGTGTTTCGCTCAGGTAGGAAATTGGTGTAAATGTTGCCGGCACTTCAATGTTGTTTGCCCGAGCTGATCCGCCATCGCCCACCAACCATGCACCGCCCTCATTGTCTACCAATATATCCGATGTTTTAACGGGTAGTTTTATTTTATTTGTCTGATATATATCATCGGTATCAACGTCAATAGAAAGGAGTATCGCGTTTTTATTTTTTGATGAGTTTAATAAATATTGGCCGGGGCCCAAATCTCGAACAAGGTTTAATGGCCTATCTGCTTTTATTGTTTTTGACAATGTGTGTTTTTCAAAAATACCAAGCCTGTTCTCAGAAACAACGCCAACGGCCTTTGTTTCTTTGATCAAAAATAAATTTAATATATTACTTGATTTAAATTCACCCAACTGATCCGATGCGCTGTTGTTTTCTGTATATAAACCCAATCCCCGATGGGTGCCAACATAAAGCACATCATCCACAAAAAGGACCGCGGTGATTGTGTCGCTTTTTACATAGTTTGTTTTATTGCTGTAAAGCCTTTTCGCCTGGCCGGTGTTTAAGTTAAGTTTGTTGAGTCCGTTGAGTGTGCCGACCCATAAGTCACCACCGTCAATGGCAGTTGGTTTGGACTGTAAAAAACTGAACTTACTTGATGAAATGGAGAAAGGGTCCAGCGGATCAAATAGATAGTTTTTAAATGTTTTTGTTTCTTTATTAATGGCATAAATGCCGTGGTTTAGCGTTGAAACAAAAAGCGTGTTTTTTTCGTCTTGAATATGTTGGGGGCGTGATTTGGTTTCAATTCGTTCAAATTGGTCTTGCAGTGGGTTGTAGTAACAAATACCCTTGTCTGTTAATACCCAAGTCGTGTTGGTTCTATCCACATGGATTTTCCAAATCCTGTTGCCGGAAATTGTTGTTTCATCAAACACATCGGAACGATATATCTTGTTTTTGAATCCGTCGTATCTATTTAACCCATCATCAGTCCCCACCCAGACAAAGCCTGTGCTGTCTTGGGCAATAGAAAGAATTCTGGTGGATGATAAGTTATCAATGTTGACTTGATTGAATTCGTTCGTGTAGGCAACGGAAAGGAGTAAAAAACAGAGCAGTTGTTTTGCTGTCATTGAATTAAGAATCTGCCAGTTGTTTTTGTGCCAACCGTTTAACAATGGCTATTTCCCA
>CAXFCD010000051.1:0-11491 GCA_964001155.1 uncultured bacterium
CATAATCCCATTCTGCCTTCCTGAATCCTGTGCTGTTGACTTGAAAGTTTCCGATGGACAGCATGTTCATTCTGGAGACACATTGGCGACCATCACCGGACCTGGTGGGGAAATATTAACCCATGAAAGGGTGACATTGAATCTGATTCAGCGATTATGCAGCATCAGCACAGAAACAAAAAAATATTGTAATCTGAAATTACCTGAAAATTTCAAAGTCATGGATACACGTAAAACCACGCCTGGACTCAGACGATTTGAAAAATACGCTGTCACTGTCGGTGGTGGGTGGAATCATCGGTTGGATTTGTCTTCAGCTATTTTAATTAAAGATAATCATCTTCAAGCTGCCGGCGGTGTTGAATTTGCTATCGAAATGGCTCGAAAAATGAATCGAAAAAAATTACCCATCGAATTGGAAGTGGATACATTGGACCAACTCCGTGAAGGATTGGACATGGATGTGGATGGATTTCTATTGGATAATATGAGTCCTGAAACCGTAAAAGAAGCTGTGTCAATTATTCGGAATAGAGAAGGTGGCGATGCCATTTTTGTAGAAGCCAGCGGTGGCATCAATTATGATACATTGGAGTCTTACGCCTGTACTGGCATTGACGGTGTTTCCATGAGCGCTATTACGGCGAATGCGCCAGCGGTGGATATTAAGTTGGAATTTGAATAGTGGAGCAAATCCTAAACTTTATTAACGGCCAATTTCAACCGCCATCATCCAATCAATACTTAGATGTTTACGAACCGGCAACAGGTCAAGTTTATTCCAAAGTTGCAGATTCAAATGATACAGATGTAGAAAATGCCGTCCAAGCAGCTCAGAATGCTTTTGGGAAATGGTCTGTTACTTCAATGGATGACAGGGCCAATTTTTTAAATAAAGTTGCAGATGGTATCGAATCCAGATTGGATGAGTTAGCTCAATTTGAATCGCGGGATACAGGTAAACCAGTCTCACTTGCAAAATCGGTCGATATTTCACGAGCTGTTTCAAATTTTCGTTTTTTCGCCGACTTTGCCCAATCATTTGAATTTGAATCTCAGCTAAATAGTGACCAATCCAATAACACAATTGTTCGTTCACCATTAGGTGTGGTAGGGTGCATATCCCCCTGGAATCTTCCGCTATATTTGTTTACTTGGAAAATTGCGCCTGCTCTCGTTGCAGGAAATACGGTGGTGGCAAAACCTTCAGAAATCACTCCATATACAGCATTTATTTTGGGCGAAATTTGCAATGACGTTGGATTTCCCCCAGGTGTACTCAATATTATTCATGGGCAAGGGAACACTGCCGGTGATGCATTGGTGAGCCATCCAAATGTGAAAGCAATTTCATTCACCGGTGGAACAGCTACAGGAAAAATGATTGCTCAAAAAACTACATCTTCCTTTAAAAAAATATCCTTGGAAATGGGTGGAAAAAATCCTGCCGTCATTTTTAGTGATTGCAATTTTGATAAAACAGTGTATAATCTTGTTCGGTCCTCATTTTCGAACCAGGGTCAAATTTGTTTATGCAGTTCAAGAATTTTGATTGAAGAGTCTATTTATGAAAAATTCAAAACAGAATTTATTTCAAAAGTGACCGAGCTTCACATTGGTGATCCCAGTAACGAAGGAACACAATTTGGCGCAGTTTCATCCAAAGGGCACTTTGATAAAGTTATCCATCATCTGGAATTAGCAAAAAATGAAGGTGGACAAATTCTCACAGGTGGACAATCATATAATGTAAACGGACGGTGTGAATCTGGTTGGTTTATTGAACCAACAGTTATTGAAGGATTATCGAATAATAGTAGAACCAATCAAGAAGAAATTTTTGGCCCTGTTGTTACGCTTCAATCTTTTTCATCAGAAGCCGAAGCCATTGCCAAGGCCAATGAAAGTGAGTATGGATTATCAGCCACGATTTGGACGGAGGATGGAGATAAAGCGAATCGAGTTTCTTCTCAAATTGATGCCGGTGTGGTGTGGGTAAATTGCTGGTTGGTAAGGGATTTGAGAACACCCTTTGGTGGAATGAAACAATCCGGATTAGGACGAGAAGGCGGCGAAGAAGCATTAAGATTTTTCACAGAACCCAAAAATATTTGCAGTACACCATGACACCAAAATATCAAAAACACATTTTTATTTGTATCAATGAACGGGATCCGGATAATCCCAAAGGCGATTGCGCTCGTTGTGGCGGGAAAGACATTCGGCTCAAATTTGTGCAACTGATAAATCAACATGGCTTGAGAGGGAAAGTCCGAGCCAATAAAAGCGGTTGTATGGATGTCTGCGAAATAGGTGCTGCAGTTGTAATTTATCCGGATAATATTTGGTACACGCAGGTTATAGTGGATGATGTTGAGGAAATTTTTGAAACTTCCATTTTAAATAATGACATCGTAACCAGATTAGCTGCCACACCAGAAACATGGGACGAACTAAAATTGATTAGAGAATCAAAATGAATGAAAAAATAAATACAGATAAAGCCCCAGAACCGGTAGGTTCATATCCTCATGCCCGGCGAGTAGGGAATTTGTTATTTCTATCTGGCGTGGGTCCCAGAAAACCTGGTACAAAGGTGATTCCCGGGGTCATGGTAGATGGCCAAGGAAATGCGGTGGGGCACGATATCGAAACTCAATGCCATTCCGTATTTGAAAACGTTCGTATTATTTTGGAAGAAGCTGGAAGTTCTTGGGATAATTTGGTAGATGTGACCGTATTCCTCACGAACATGCAGCGAGACTTTGATTCGTACAATCGGATTTATGCAGACTATTTCAAAGATAATCAACCATGCAGAACAACGGTTGAAATTTCTTCCTTGCCAACACCCATTGCCATTGAACTCAAGTGCATTGCAACCATTGATTAGGAGGAATTATGTTAAAAACATTATTTATACCAATTATCATTATGAGTCATCTATTTGCTCAAAAAGTTGAATTTTTACAATCTGAAGAATTTAAGCAAACAAATATGCCCTTTTCTGAAGCAGTGAGAGTAGGGAATCTTTTATTTCTTTCAGGACAAATTGGAGAAGTATATACAAACATCCCTGGAGAAACTGAATTAATAGAGGGAGGAATCAGGGCTGAAACAAGGCAAACCATGGACAATATAAAGTCAGTTTTGGAACGAAATGGGTTATCTCTGGATGATGTTGTTAAATGTACTTGTATGCTAGCAGATATAAGTGAGTGGGCTGCAATGAGTGAAGAATACATAAAATATTTTCCGAATAATAAGCCAGCTAGAAGTGCTTTTGCCGGGACAGGACTTGCAATGGGAGCCAGAGTAGAAATAGAATGCATTGCAGTTTATAGCCAGGAATAAAATATGCCAGTAACGACTCCACTAAATTTTAAAAATTGGATTGAAGAAAATAGACATCTCCTAAAACCGCCTGTTGGAAATAAAGTTGTCTATGAGGACGGTGATTTTATGATCATGGTGGTGGGTGGTCCCAATTCACGAAAGGATTATCATGTAGATCCTGTGGAAGAATTTTTTTACCAATTGGAAGGAGACATGCTTCTCAAAATTATGGATGATGGCAAGCGAGTGGATGTGCCTATCAAAGAAGGTGAAATATTTTTACTCCCAAAAAATGTGCCTCATTCACCCCAACGATTTGAAAATACCGTTGGCTTGGTGGTAGAATATCAACGGGAGGAAGGTGCCTTGGATGCATTTCAGTGGTACTGTGATGACTGCGATAAAATGCTTCATGAAGTGACCTTAGATTTGGAAAATATTGTAACCCAACTGCCCCCATTGTTTGAAGCGTATTGGAATTCCATGGATGCCAGAACGTGTGAGTCATGCGGTGCCGTACAACAAAAACCTTAATAAAGTGTTCAGGTGTTCACGAAGTTGACACACGAACAACGGAACACGTTAACACTTAAATAATTAATGAAGATTGATATACACACTCACATCCTACCGGAAAACTGGCCCAACCTGAAGGAAGAATTCGGTTACGGTGGCTGGGTTTCGTTAGATCATCGGCGGACTGGACAAGCAAACATGATGAAGGATGATGAATTCTTTCGTACCATTGAATCCAATTGCTGGGATCCAAAAGTCCGCATAAAAGAATGTGATCAATTTGGAGTGGATGTTCAAGTGTTGTCCACGGTTCCTGTGATGTTTAGTTATTGGGCACAACCAAACGATGCTCTCGTATTGTCCAAAATTCTAAATGACCATATTTCCAAAGTTGTGGATGAAAATCCATCTCGTTTTTTAGGCCTAGGAACCATTCCACTTCAAGATCCTGAAATTGCGATCTGGGAATTAGAGCGATGTGTTAAAGATCTAAATTTGTTGGGTGTCCAAATTGGCTCAAACATAAATGGTCAGAATCTCAGTGATGAATCACTCTTCCCTGTTTTTCAAGCTGCAGAAAATTTGGGTGCTGCAGTGTTTGTCCACCCTTGGGACATCATGGGGAAGGATGAGATGGACAAATATTGGCTCCCGTGGCTAGTGGGTATGCCCGCGGAAACGAGTCGCGCAATTTGTTCTATGATCTTTGGTGGCGTGTTCGAGCGTTTGCCAAATCTTCGAGTTGCCTTTGCTCATGGCGGTGGATGTTTCCCGGCTACAGTTGGTAGAGTCCAGCATGGCTATGATGTTCGCCCCGATTTATGCGCAGTGGACAACCAAGTTGACCCCAAAGATTATCTTGGGAAATTTTGGGTGGATTCTTTAGTTCATGATCCGGATGCATTGGATTTTATTATTAAGAAAGTGGGTGAATCCAAAATTGCTTTGGGCACAGATTATCCATTCCCTTTGAGTGAATTGGAACCGGGAAAATTGATTGAATCTTCCGGATGTTCGCACGATATAAAAGATCAACTTTTATTTAAGAATGCGTTGGATTGGTTAGGGCTTACCCACGATACCTTTAAATGATTTACGAAAATTCAAAAGCATTTTCAGAATCAATGGATCAACGAGATCCGTTGAAAACCTACCGAGAAAATTTTCATTATCCCCAAAATGATAATGGAGAAGACTTACTTTATTTATGTGGGAATTCGTTGGGACTCCAACCCAAATCTGTCCGCTCCTTTATGGAAAAAGAATTATCTGTTTGGGAAAAAGAAGGTGTCATGGGCCAGCATGGACGATGGGAAAAATTTCATGAGAGATTGATTGAACCTTCTGCCAAACTCGTGGGTGCAAAATCATCAGAAGTGGTAGTGATGAACGCCTTGACGGTGAATCTCCATTTTTTATTGGTCTCATTTTATCAACCTAAAGGTCGTCGAAATAAAATCATAATTGAGAAAGGTGCTTTCCCATCAGATCAATATGCGGTGGAATCTCAAATCAAATTTCATGGATTGGATCCCAAAAATTGTTTAATCGAACTCACGCCAAGAGAGGGAGAAAAAACACTGAGAACGGAAGATATCTTAAACGTAATCGAAGAAATTGGTGATGAAATTGCCATTATTATGTTAGGAGGCGTGAATTATTATACCGGCCAGGCATTTGATATAAAAGCCATCACAATTGCTGGACATAATGTTGAAGCATTCGTGGGATTCGATTTAGCCCATGCTGCAGGGAATTTGGTTTTGAATCTCCACGATTGGGATGTGGATTTTTCCTCATGGTGCACTTATAAATACTTATGTGCTGGTCCGGGAGCACCCTCAGGAATTTTTATTCATGAAAAACATCATGATTGGCATGGCCCACGATTTGTAGGATGGTGGGGACAAAATAAAGAAACACGATTTGACATGGGGCCGGACTTTGATCCAATCCAAACTGCGGAAGGCTGGCAGGTGAGTAATGCACCTGTCATGGGCATGGTGCCATTGTTGGCTTCTATGGAAATTTTTGATGAAGTGGGGATGGCAGCCTTTAGAGTAAAAGGTGATTTATTAACCGGATTTTTAGATTATTTAATTTCTGAAAATTGTCCAACTGTTTCTATTATTACACCGGAAAGTCGAGGTTGCCAATTATCCCTGGTTGTCCCCGGTGGGAAATCTGTTTTTGATACATTATGTGAAAATGATGTTGTATGTGATTGGCGCGAACCGGACGTGATTCGAATTGCACCCCATCCACTTTTTAATTCATTCGAGGATGTATTCCGGTTTGTTGATATATTGAAAAAAGTATCTTAACGCAATAACGCAAACATATTATAACATATCTACAACCAACTCTGCGCCATTGCGTCTTTACGTTCAAAGTAAAAAATGAATAAAGAAATAATTACCTTAATCGGTGCGGGACTTTCCGGGCCACTCATGGCAACCTATTTGGCAAAACAGGGATATTCAGTGGACATTTATGAACGACGTTCCGATATGCGAAAAAACACCCAATCTGCAGGACGTTCCATCAATTTGGCCCTCTCAATCCGTGGCATCAATACGCTGAAGGAAGTTGGACTTTATGAGCAAATAAAACCTATCACAATTCCGATGCAGGGACGAATGATTCACGATCTTGATGGGTCTACACATCTTCAACCTTATGGGCAGCGGGAGGATGAAGTGATTTATTCAGTTTCTAGAGCTCAACTGAATATGGATCTCATGACGCTCGCAGAAGAGACTGGACAAGTTAAAATCTATTTCGAGAGAAAATTGGAAATTGCTGACTTAGAAAACAAACAGTTGAGTTTTGGAAATGAAACCGTTCCGTTTGAAAGGGTGATTGGTTGTGATGGATCTTCTTCTGAACTGAGAGAAGCGATTGTTGAAAAAACGAGTGCGACATATCAGAAGAAACCATTGGGACATGGTTACAAAGAATTGGTCATTCCACCTTCATCTACAAACGAATTTTTGATTGAACCAAATGCACTTCATATTTGGCCACGAGGTGAATTCATGCTTATTGCACTCCCGAATATGGATAAAACATTCACTTGTACTTTATTCTTTCCAATGACGGGTCCAACCAGTTTTGAAACTGTGAAAGAGGAGGAAGATATTATTCATTTATTTCAAACATATTTTCCTGATGCGTTGGAATTTATGCCAACGTTAGTTGAAGAATTTCAAAATAATCCCACCGGAAATTTGGCAACGGTGTATTGTGACCCTTGGCATTTTCAAGATAAAGCATGTTTGCTTGGAGATGCGGCCCATGCAGTGGTCCCATTTTTTGGGCAAGGGATGAATGCTTCCTTTCAAGATTGTTCCGTTTTAAATAATCTCCTTGTGAAAAACAGTGGTGATTGGGGAAAAACATTTGATAAATTTTCTTCAACTCATGTGGCCAATGGCCACGCAATCGCAGATATGGCCATTGAGAATTATATCGAGATGCGAGACTCTGTAAATGATGCGAATTATAAAAAAAGGCGCCAATTGGAGTTTGAATTAGAACAACAATTTCCGGATCGATTTATTCCCAGATATTCCATGGTATCTTTTCACCAAATCCCGTACAAAGAAGTGTACAATCGTGGTGAAATTCAATTTGAATTAATGAATAAATTTATGAATGCTGAAATGTCTAAAGATGAGGTCCATTCCCAAATCCAAACTCAACTAAACCCAATCCAATGAAAAACCATAATCCAATTTCCAAATTCCTAATCCTAATCTTTGTCCTGTTTACTGCATGTGAAAAAGACGCTTCACAAATCCATGAAGAAGCCTATGTGGTGGATACACACAATGATGTGTTGCTACGTTCCATGATCGGCAGGGATATACTCACAGATCTTCCGGAAAGTCACTCCGATTTACCCAAGTTTCTATCTAGTGGGGTGGATTGTCAGGTGTTTTCCATTTGGGTTTCACCATTTGAATTCAAGGATGGAGAGTATTATCAGCGGGCCAATGATATGATTTCTCAAATGGAATATTTATGCTCCAGAGTACCGGGAAAATGGGCGATTCCAAAAACTTACCAAGATTTAATCTACAATGACCAAAAAGGTATTTTATCTTGCATGATTGGCGTAGAAGGAGGCCATTCCATCGAACATGATTTATCAAAATTGGATGCATTGTATGACCGAGGCATGCGGTATTTGGGCGTCACTTGGAATAACTCGAACGAATGGGCGACCTCTGCAAAAGATGAAGTGGAGAAAGGAGATTCGTTAGATTTTATTGGTCTTACAGATTTCGGAAAGGATGTTGTTCGACGGTGTAATGAATTGGGTGTCATGGTGGATGTGTCTCATGCAGGAGATCAAACATTTTGGGATATTATTGAAACAACAACCAAGCCTATCATCGCTTCACATTCTTCTGTCTATAATTTGTGTCCACATTTCAGGAATTTAAAAGATGACCAACTTATCGCTATCAAGGAAAATGGCGGTGTTGTATTTGTGAATTTTTATCCCGGATATATTGATTCAACCTATTCCAAGAAATACGATATTGTGAAAGAAAAATTCAAATCACCTTTGGATTCTCTGGCAAAATTGTATGACCCAGATTCCGATGAATATTGGTATAAAGAAAATGAAATGTTGGATCCACATTTAGCCAAGATTGTCCCTGATGTGGATGATGTGATTGATCATATTGAATACATTGCCAATTTGATCGGTGTAGATTATGTGGGCATCGGCGCAGATTGGGATGGTGTGGAAATTTTGCCAAAAGGCGTGGAAACCATCGACAAACTCCCTTACTTAACTGAAAGATTATTAGCACGTGGATTCTCTGAACGAGATGTAAAAAAAATATTGGGTGGAAATTTTAAACGAGTATTTAGAGAAGTAACAGGATGATTTCGAAAGTTATTTATAAAGGTGATTTACGAACAGAAGCCATCCATTTAAAATCCGGTAACAGAATTGTCACTGATGCACCTTTGGATAACGAAGGAAAGGGAGAAGCATTCTCACCCACAGATTTGGTAGCCACTGCATTGGCATCTTGTATGATAACCATTATGGGAATTGTAGCTCGGCGAGATGGCATTGATATGGATGGGACTACAGCTGAGGTAGAAAAAATAATGGCTTCAAACCCTCGTCGAATTGGTGAAATCAGAATCAAAATAAATTTCCCAAAACTAATTGAACCAAAAGATCAAAAAAAGTTAGAACGAGCCGCCCATACATGTCCGGTAAGTGGGAGTTTGTCAGGAAATTTAAAAGAAGTTGTGGAGTTCATTTATCCTAATTCTTAATTCCTAATTTTAATCCAAATTCTATGTTATAATTTCTCCCCTTTAAAATGTCTGAAAATTTCAAATTAGCACCTTCCATATTATCTGCAGATTTTTCTGATTTGCAATCTGCTCTTCAAATTTGCGATGCCGGTGGCGCCCATTGGATCCATGTGGATGTGATGGATAATCAATTTGTTCCTAACCTAACAATCGGTCCACCGGTGGTAAAATCCCTTCGCCCAAAAACGCAAAAATTTATGGACGTCCACATGATGGTCATAGAACCGGAAAAATTGGTTGAACCATTCGCCAAAGCAGGGGCTGACAATATCACGTTTCATTTGGAAGCCACAGATAATCCAGAAAATGTCATTGACTTAATTCGGTCCACTGGTTGCAAAGTTGGCGTTTCTATTAAACCAAAAACATCGCTGGATTCATTATTCCCGCTATTGGACAAAGTGGATGTTGTGTTGATCATGACAGTGGAGCCTGGATTCGGGGGACAAGGATACTTACTTGGTTCAAATGAACGTATCGCCAAAATTAAATCCTACTTAAATGAACATGGATTGGATCAAGTTTTGATTGAGGTGGATGGCGGCGTCAAATTACATAATGCAAAAGAAGTGTTGGATGCGGGCGCCGATGTTTTAGTGGCCGGTTCCGAAGTGTTTAAATCAGATGACCCAATAAAAACTATTCAAGAATTTTATAACATTGCGAAATGACAAATGAGTAAATACAAAGATTTAGAAAATTTTAAAAATTGGAGTCGGGAAGACCAAGACAATTTCTCCATATCAGTGATGAAAGGGTTGGTCATGGATGCCACCCGAAAAGCGAACAGTGGTCATCCCGGTGGGCCCATGTCCTGTACAGATTTCGCTTACATATTGTTTAAAGACTATTTGAATTACGATCCCAAAGACACGGAATGGTTTAATCGCGACCGATTTGTTCTCTCAGGCGGACATATGTCCATGCTACTTTATTCCCTGCTCCATTTTCAGGGATATTTGAACATGGATGATTTGCGGAATTTTCGTCAACTCCACAGTAAAACTCCGGGACATCCGGAAGTGGAAATTCCTGGTGTTGAATGTACCACCGGTCCGTTGGGCCAAGGATTTGGTATGGGCGTTGGGATGGCATTTGCAGAATCATTTCTGCGTCACACCACAGAAAAAATCACAGATACTGCCAAAGGATTGGTGGATCATTTCACGTATGTGTTGGCAAGCGATGGCGACTTGCAAGAGCCTATTGCTTTGGGTGCTGCTTCCTTGGCTGGACATTTGAAATTGTCACGACTCATTATTTTTTATGATGCAAACGAAGCCCAGATTTCCG
The DNA here is from genome assembly GCA_964001155.1 of uncultured bacterium. Taxonomy (GTDB): domain Bacteria; phylum Fidelibacterota; class Marinisomatia; order Marinisomatales; family UBA1611; genus CAXFCD01. Next base: position 10,498 of record CAXFCD010000051.1, read on the forward strand.
GAAATACATCTCGCTCTGATTCAACAAACTATGCCACCGTTTTTGATGGATTTGGCTGGCACGTTCAAGAGATAGATGGCCATGATCATAATGCGCTTCGGGAGGCAATTGAAAAGGCACAGGTCATGGAACAGCCTAGCATCATTATCGGAAAAACCATTATGGCTTATGGTACCGCCACGAGGGAAGGTGACCACGATACGCATGGCGCGCCGCTTCCTCAAGATGAGATTGATGCCACGAAAGAAAAACTGGGTTTAGCACCGGAGTCATTCTATTGCCCTGATGAAGTCAAAGATCATTTTCAATCTCGATTCGAATCATTTCATAAATCTGTTGCAGATTGGAATTCGCAGAAAGAAGATTGTTTAAATATTCCGGAATTAAACTCATTTTGGGAAACAGCCGTTGAAGATGAATTACCAGATTTAGACTTCCCAGAATTTGAGAGCGGTTCCTCCCTAGCCACGAGAAAAGCATTCGGTGCCACATTAGATAAATTTGCTGAAAAGGTACCGTCTATTGTGGGCGGTTCCGCTGACTTGGAGCCATCCAATTATACAGGCAACTTTGCCAATACCTATGGGGACTTCACCAAAGAAGACCGAAGTGGAAGAAATCTCGCATTCGGTGTACGTGAATTCCCAATGGCAGCAGCCATGAATGGGATGGCGCTTCATGGCGGTGTGATTCCATTTGGTGGTACATTTTTGGTCTTTGCTGATTATGAACGACCGGCCCTTAGATTGGCGGCCATCCAGCATTGTCGTGTCATTCATGAATTCACACACGACTCATTTTGGGTGGGGGAAGATGGTCCCACACACCAACCCATCGAGCATGCCATGGCACTCAGGGCGATTCCCAATTTCAATGTATTCCGCCCTGCCGATGCAAAAGAGACAGCAGCATGTTTCCGTTTGGCAATGGACCAAAAAGAAACACCCAGCGCATTATTGCTCACTCGCCAAGGGGTGAAGGTCTTGGATCAATC
>CAXFCD010000052.1:0-37849 GCA_964001155.1 uncultured bacterium
ATTGAAACGGATGGTATTGGTGGAATCCACCTTTGGTATGGTGATGTGAGCAGTTCTTTGGTCATCATGAATGATATGCAAGCCATGTCGAAAATTCCAATCATATTTGATGCTGATATGGAATATGGACTTCATCAGCGTTTTCCCTCGGGAACAGATTTACCTCCTTTCATGGCAATAGCAGCGACGGATAATCCTGATAATGCTTATTTAGCAGGGAAAATAGTTGCCGAAGAAGCCCGAGCAGCGGGAATTCAATGGAATTTATCTCCTGTAGTTGATGTCAATAATAACTCGGAAAACCCAATCATAAATACGCGTTCATTTGGCGAACACCCCGATTTAGTCACTAATTTTGCAATTCCTTACATGAGAGGATTACAAGAAAATGGTGTATTGGCAACAGCCAAACATTTTCCGGGACATGGTGATACTGAAACAGATTCTCATTCTTCTCTTGCCATGATTCCCAGTGATTCCGGTCGCCTATGGTCTGTGGAAATTCCACCTTTTCAAGCAATGGCTGATGCCGGTGTAGATGCCATCATGGTGGCCCATGTCCATGCGCCGGATTATCAACCGGAATCAGATTCACCTGCTTCAATAGACCCTTTTTGGATTCAATCTATTCTCAAACAAAAAATAGGATTTGATGGCGTTGTCATTACAGACGCAATGGGCATGGGTGGCGTGACAAAAAATTATTCCGACGCTTACGCCCTAATCGAAACAATCAATGCAGGCAGCGATGTAATTATTCAAAATTATAATTTGAAGGGTTCTATTGATGTTGTTGAAAAAGCAGTCCACCAAGGTCTTATCCCAATCAATAGAATAAATGAATCTGCTTTGAAAATGCTTCAAATAAAAATGAAAGCCGGTTTAAATCAATCAAAATTCATCACTTCTGATTATGCACGACAAACCATTGGTAAAAAAGAAAATCGGACCGTGGCGAATCAAATGGCAACAGAAGCAATCACATGCGTAAAAAATGAATTGAATTTGATTCCCTTGGTGAATAATGAGAAAAATCCTTTATTCGTGATTGATCTCTTTGATTCAAGGAATAACCATTCTCATTCATTAGTCTCCAAGGATATTAAAAAATTAGGGACAGCGGTAAAGATAATACAGATTGATGAATCCGATTCAAGGAATTATTTGAATACTGTCTTAGAAGATATTCCCGTAAACAGTCCTATTCTCATTAATGCATTTGTAAACCCAAAAGCATGGAAGGATCAGATTAATTTATCAAATAAATTATCTGATTTTGTTCGTTCTCTTGTCAAAAAAACTGATAATATTATTTTAGCAAGTTTAGGGACACCTTACCTCATTCGTGAATTTCCTGAAATCCCGGTTTACATTTGCGCTTATAAGGATAATACAGTCATGCAAAATGCATTGGTCAAAGCACTTCTTGGAAAAACTAAAATATCAGGGAAACTACCTGTTTCAATTCCCGGTGTAGCAATGATTGGTGAAGGAATTGTATTAGATAAACAAAGAACAGTAAAACAAAAAAAAGCACATAAACCGAGTACTGAAATTATTCAGGTATTGCCGACTGAACTTGGTGTTAAAACAAATAAACTGAATCAGTTATTAGAAGAGTCAGTCCGAGATAGGGCTTGGCCCGGTGGTGTGCTATTAGCAGCCAAGAATGGTAAAATATTTTCGAAAAAAGCATTTGGATTTCATACTTATGACCAAAACAGAGACGTCAGAACCAGTGATATCTTTGACTTGGCATCCATTACAAAAGTCATAGCCACCACATCATCTATCATGAAATTGGTTGAAAGTGGCAAAGTTGATCTTGATGATCCTGTGGTAAAACATTTGCCTGAATTTTCCGGAAAACAAAAGGCAGCAGGTTCTCAAAAATCGATAATAACAATCCGGCATTTATTAACCCACACAGGCGGATTGCCGTCATTCAAACAATACTACAAAATGAATGGATCTATTGAGTCGAAACTGGATAGTGTGTTTAATACAGCACCGGAATCTGGCTTGGGAGAGAAAACGATTTATTCGGATATAGGACTGATTGTATTGGGGAAATTGATTGAAAAAGTAAGCGATGTTACTTTGGACCAATTTGCAGATTCGCTCATTTTTCAGCCCCTAGGTATGACATCAACTTTTTTTAATCCGCCTCAAGAAAAGTTTCATCGCATCGTTCCCACAGAAATTTCTGAAGACTATCGAGCAGGATTGATTCAAGGGGAAGCCCATGATGAAAACGCTCACTGCATTGGGGGTGTTTCGGGTCATGCCGGTCTTTTTTCTACCGTTCGCGACTTGGCGCGATTTTCCCAAATGATGTTGAATAAAGGGCTCTACGGATGGACAAGAATATTTAGACAAGAAACAATCGAGTTATTTACACAGCGCGCCAATATCATTGAGGGGAGTTCACGATGTTTGGGCTGGGACAGCCCGGATGGAGAAGCATCCGGCGGAATATATTTAAGTGATTCCAGTTATGGACATAATGGATTCACAGGCACCTCTTTGTGGATTGATCCTGAGAATCAGGTTATTGTTATTCTACTCACAAATGCAGTTCATCCCAATCGATCAGCAAAAAACCCAAAATATTTTGACTGGCGGCAACGTATCCATTCTGCGGTCTATGAATCTCTGGGATTTACAGAGCAAAACCCAAATTTGAAATTGAAATCCAGGTGGAAATATATTTCGGGTGACGAATAAAAGATTCTAATCATCATAAAATGCACTGGATAGACACGTCAATCATTTTATTATTTTTAACTGGGCTCATAGGCTTTGGCTGGTGGCAGAGCAGGTTGAATCAAACCACCAAAGATTATTTTCTTGGTGGCAAAAACCTTCCTTGGGTTGTGGCAATGTTTTCCATCGTTGCAACAGAAACATCAGTCCTTACTTTTATCAGCATTCCGGGAATCGCTTATCGCGGTAACTGGTTTTTTCTACAACTGGCTATCGGTTATATTTTAGGCAGAATCCTGGTGAGTGTGTTTTTACTACCGCAATATTTTTCATCTGGCATTACATCTATCTATGAAGTTCTTGGTGAAAAATTTGGTCCTGAAATTCAAAAAGTTGCCTCAGGTGTTTTCCTCATTACGAGAATTCTTGCTGACGGGATTCGTTATCTTGCTACAGCAGTGATTGTCCAAGTTGTCACCGGATGGTCGCTTCCTGCAGCAGTTTTGGTCATTGGCGCTGTTACATTGGTTTATTCGTTGCTGGGTGGGATACGTACAATAGTCTGGATCGACAGTTTTCAATTTGTACTCTATTTAGCCGGTGGACTGATGTCTATTTATTATATAGTATATAATATGGATATGTCACTTGGGGTTGCGCTGGAACAATTAAGCACCGCCGGGAAAATGCAGTTCTTGAATTTCACAGGTAATATGTTTCACGAACCATATTTATTCTTTAGCGCTGTGATTGGAGGGATGTTTTTATCATTTTCCTCCCATGGGGCAGATTATATGATGGTTCAAAGAGTATTAGGTACGAAAGACTTAGAATCCGGTAAAAAGGCTATGATCGGCAGCGGTGTATTTGTTTTTCTCCAATTTGGTATTTTTTTATTGGCCGGTTCTTTGATCTATATTTACCTAGGCGGGATCGAATTAGAGAAAGATCGAGAATTTTCAACCTTTATTGTTGGCCATTTACCCATTGGTGTGAAAGGATTGCTCTTGGCGGGTATTTTATCAGCTGCAATGTCAACCTTGAGTTCTTCCATCAATTCCTTGGCTTCATCTACCATTACAGATTGGCTAAAAGGCGAAGCGGATATTAAAAAATCACAATTGGTGAGTGGGGTTTGGGCCATTGTCCTGATAGGAATTGCTCTCATTTTTGATGAAGGTGATTCCGCCATTGTTATCATGGGACTCCAAATTGCCTCATTTACCTATGGGGGTTTATTAGGACTTTTTTTATTGAGTAAACTCAATCAATCTTTTCACCCCACCAGTTTAATTATTGGACTCATTTCCAGTTGCTTAATTGTCTTCTATTTAAAACAAATTGGGTTAGCATGGACTTGGTTCATCCTTGTTTCTGTTGCTGTGAATATCGGAATGTGTTTTATCTCTGAGCGAGTAATTCGATTGGTAAAATAGGAATTTATTTTACATAAATCAGTTTTTTGGAATCGATTATTTTATTATTCCAACTCAATGTGCAAAAATAAATGCCGGAAGATACTTCTTGTCCGTCATCATTCATCCCATTCCAATCATAAGAGTAATATCCGGGATACAATTCGTCGTTCAGGATTGTTTTTACTTTTTGCCCAGTGAGGGACCAAATGACCAGTGCTACTTCTCTTTTATAGGATGTTACCACTAAAATATTGGTTTCATCCTTGAATGGGTTGGGATAGTTCTGGGTGAGATAAAAAGATTTTTGTAATTGATCTTCATTAGAGGTGAAAGATATAAGATTGGATTTATTTGATTCTTTCCAAAACCGGTCTGAAGTGGTTGAAAAGAAAAATTGGGTTTGCGATGTATCTAAGTTTGAAAAGTCTATGGGTATAACAAAAGAATCTTTCGAAAAATGGATATCAAAAATATTTGCAGACTCATTAGAAGCAGTTGGGCTTGTGGATTGGTAGGTTATGATCCAATTCGGTTCCTCCGTTTCTTTTGGGTAAACTTCCAATTGATATTCATTTTCTTCGCCGGATGACAAAACAATGGTGGGAGGGTCAATTGATCCTAGAGTGCCAATCGGATTTGGTTTTATTTTTGATTTCTCGATAAAAAATGTTTCCCCTGCTGTGGTGAAATAATTATGATCCCGCCAAGTTGCATAGCTGAAAAATTGGAAACCATCAACCCATCCTAATTCCCGGATGGCACTGACAATACTGTTGTGGTTATTCCAAACATTATTATCCGACAAAATATAGGATCCCGGTCCAACTGTGAAAGGCCGCCCAGATTCGATTCCCGGTTGAATAAATAATTCCCAACAGTTTGGACAATCATTGGAAAGCATGTCTATAAATCCTTCAGAAGTCGTCCAATGATAACTCATGGGCATTATGTGATCTAAATAACCTTCATTATACCAAAGCGCTCCATCTTGGTAAACAGTGCCATACCCTTGCCACCCGGACCAATTGTATTTTCCTAAAACTGCAGCGCTCAACTTTACATGGGGCTTCACCGCTTGGATTGAATCATGGAGTGTGCTCACAAATTCTGTCACGCTCCATCGCCACCAGTCTTCCCAAGAACTGAATCCATTTGGGATACCGGCAGAATAGGGATGTTCATAATCGTATAAATATCGTCCTGATGGATTTGAAGTCAATTCTTCAATTTCGTGTTGGGTTATGAATCCATCAATTCTATTCAATTGCTCTTGATGAGACGGTGAGTTTCGTTGAGAATTTGTGTGCTCATTCCAGCGGACATAATCTAAATGCAACCCATCAATATCATAATTTCGAACAATTTCCATAGCTACTTGCAAGGTGTAATTCCTAACTGCATCTAATCCGGGAGACAAAGATCGGTATGAGGCCATCGGTATTCCATTTTGATCGCGACAAATCCATTCCGGGTGCTCAGCTGCAGGGGCACCGTTATGTGTGCTTGAGGTTTGGAATACATTAAACCAGGCATGAAGCTCCAATCCACGGGCATGGGCTTCTTCAATGGCTAAAGCCAAAGGGTCATAACCGGGATATTGATATCCGGCATAATAACCCCAAGGTTCATAAGATGATTGGTAATAAGCAGTTCCACCCTGGCGAACCTGAAAAATAACTGCATTCATATTGGCGTCTACATGGTCATCCATAATTTTTGCCACTCGATTCATATTTTGCACTGCTGGCTCATATCGGTTTATGTGATCCCAGGTGATGACCCAGGTCGATCTAAATTCAGTATTTGATGGGGAAGCCGAGGAAAGGGTTAGTCCAAAGATAATAAAAATAAACGTGTATTTATAAAGCATGTAAATTTTGAAATTAATTCAAGAATAATTACTGTACACGAGACACTTTTATTTTGTATTTGTAATAAAATGTTCCACTGAATGTGAGTACAATTCCAACCAAAGATGGGATAAAGGCTGTGATGAGAGTGATAATCAAAAATGAAAAATATAGAATAAGAACAACAATCATACTCCACGGATAAAGAATCGCTTTATAAGGTCGTTCTTTTGTAGGCCATTTTTTTCGGAGTACATAAATAGAACCAAACGTCAATAGATTAAAAACTGTGCTGGTTGCAGAAAAGAAATCAATAATTATTTCATAAGTATTGGTTCCGCTCACACCGGATTGTAAATAGGTCGAAAGGACAGAAAAGACCAATAAAAAAGTTGCCCAGATTCCTTGTCCAAGTAAAGCATTATTTGGTGATTTATACACCGGATGTAACTCTTTAAACTTATCGAAGAATAGTCCATCTCTTGCCATAGCATGCCAAGTACGACCTTTGCATAAAATCTGTGTACTGATATTCCCAAAAGCATTGACAGCGACTGCAATAGAAATCAAAATACCACCCGTAGCGCCCATCACGACTTTCATTGCTTCAGTCGCCACCCATTTATTATCAATAATGGTTTGTACATCCAGTTGATATAAATATCCAAGATTAGCTCCGATGTAAAGAAGCGTAACGCCACCGATACCGAGGAAAAGCGATAGCGGAAGTGTTTTTTGCGGTTCTTTGACTTCTTCTGCCATATAAGTTGCGCCTTCCCATCCGCTGAAAGCAAAGAACGAATACCTAAGTGCAGCCCCAATGGCAAGTATCGTTTCCCAACCAAATGTCTCGGGCCAAAGTGGATTCACAAAATGATCGAAACTCCCTGTTGAAAAGGATGTCAACGTCATGCCGATTATGGCACCCACAGCACAAACTTTAATTATACTGAAAATGACTTGGAATTTTCCGCTTAGACTAACGCCAAACAAGTTTATGCAGGTTAATCCCCAAATAGTTATTAATGAAATGGCAAACGTTACTGGAAGGGAGAAAGGGGCACCCATCGATATTTCCCAAATGGCGTTCAAATATTCTGTAAATACCAGTGCAACTGCCACAATGGATGCAGTTTCTGAAACAAAAAACATGGCCCAACCACGAAGAAATGCGACATAGGGTCCATAAGCTTCTTTCAAGAAAACATAGGGTCCGCCTGATTTTGGCAGCATTGCGGTTAGTTCCGCATATATGACCGCTCCAAAAATAGTAATGATTCCACCAATGACCCATACCAAACCAAACAAAGAGGTACAACCCACCAATGCCATTATAGGTGCAGGAGTCCGAAAGATCCCTGAGCCGATAATTCTGCTAATCACAATGGCAACAGACTCTTTTAGCCCTAGGTCTCTTTTATATTCACTCATAAATATTTACTATAACAGCAGATAAGATCACATAGACATAATTATGAAACATTAAATTTTGAAAGATCTCTTTGCTATTAATTAAAAAAGAATTGGCAAATATAAACCGCACTCAAAACACCCACAGCATCAGCAATCAAGCCAGCGGCAAGTGCATGGCGGGTTTTTATGATTCCAACAGATCCAAAATAAACAGCAAGCACATAAAAAGTTGTCTCAGTTGAGCCAAACATAGTGGCGCCAATTTTGGCTATGATGGAATCAGGACCGTGTTGGTTAATCAAGTCAGTTAATAGACCTAAAGATCCACTTCCTGATAGAGGTCGCATAAGCGCTAACGGAAGGTTTTCCGGTGGAAAACCAATCAAAGTTAACACAGGGGAGAAGAAATTCAGTAATAAGTCTAATGCGCCTGAGGCTCGGAACATCCCAATAGCTACCAAAATAGCCACCAAATAAGGAATGATTCTAACTGCGATAGTAAAACCATCCTTTGCACCTTCCACAAATGTTTCATAGACTTTTATCTTTTTAAAAACAAGACCATAAAATGGAATGCCAACTAATAGGAAAGGAATAATGTATTTTGAAAATTCGTTAATACTGCCAACAATAGATTCAATCATTTTTGGTCTCCGTAGATAATATCAAACCGTTTTCTTTTTTCTAAAAATTTTACTGCTAGAACAGCAGCAATTGTGGACATACTAGTAGCGATGATTGTTGTTATAAAAATTTGGCTTGAATATGATCCCATCAGTGCAACTACCGTTGCCGGCAAAATGAGTTGAACGCTGGATGTATTGAGAGCCAGAAACATAGCCATGGCATTTGTGGCTGTATCTTTTTTTGGATTTAGTTCCTGTAGCTCCTCCATTGCTTTAAGCCCAAGAGGTGTTGCTGCATTTCCTAGACCAAGGATATTAGCAGCCATATTCAATACAATGGATCCAATGGCAGGATGGTCCGCCGGAACATCCGGGAATAATCGAATTGTAATTGGACGTAATCCTTTGGCAATGATTCGAATAAGTCCGGATTCTTCTGCAATTTTCATCACACCCAACCACATTGCCATGATGCCAATGAGTCCGATTGCCAGATTGACAGCAACTTTCGCCATATCAATTGCTGCTTCCGTTACGGCATCAATATTCCCGGTAAATGCTCCGACCACAACACCGATAAACATCATTCCAAACCAAATATAATTCAGCATCTAAATTTTCCTTACTCTACCGGTGATTCTAAAAATGTTACCACAGGCGAATCAGACATTGCATCCAATTGTATTGGAATAGATGTAGGCATTGTAGCTTGAAACTTGCCATGTCCACATGGAAAATTTGAAATGATTGGAATGTCCAAATCGCCACACACATCCATTACAATTTCATCGGTAGATTTTCCAAATGGTATTTCCTGATCAGTTATATCAACCAATTCCCCTATGATTAATCCATTAATATGTTGAAACATGCCTGCTTCTTTCATATGAACCACCATGCGGTCAAAAGCGTAAAGGTATTCTTCGATATCTTCAAGAAATAAAATAACTCCATCTGTATTGAGTTGATCCTTCGTGCCTAAACGATTGACCAATAGACAAATATTTCCGCCCCATAAGGGTCCCGTTGCTTTTCCCGGTTTTAAAACTTTAGTTGGTAACTCAGAAGGTGCTCGGACAACAATTCCGCTTTCACCGGATAAAGTTTTTTCCATGAGATCAAAATTATAGTCGACCATCCCTTTTTTGAATGATGTCAGCATGGGACCATGAAAAGTAATTAATCCCGAGCGCTGTGTGATAGATGTGAGAAAAGCAGTGATATCGCTGTATCCCATAAATATTTTTGGATTCGCTTTGATTAATTCATAATCAAGAAGAGGAATGACACGGTTTGCGCCATATCCACCCCGGGCGCAAATAATACCATCGATCTTTGGATTGGCGAACATACCATTAATATCATTGGCTCTTTGTTCCGGCGTTCCGGCAAATGAATTGTCTCTCAAAAAAACGCTTTCACCTAAAACAAGATTATATCCTTTTTCTTCAAAAATAAATACGGCGGTTTTTAAGTCCTGTTCTTCCATCCATGAAGATGGACTCACAATACCAATTGTAGCATTTGGCTTTAATGGTGGAGGTTTAATCATAAATCAACACTTCTAAAATGCGATCTTGGAGACGATGATATTCTTTAGATGATCCAACATAACCATTCATGAGTATTGAGAATGCCAAAGGTCCATATTTAGGAGAAAAAGCATATCCAGATAAACAACTAACACCAGATAGGCTTCCCGTCTTTGCTCTTATGTTCGAACCTGTTGTTTTAAATCTCTTTTCCAAAGTTCCACCTTTTGAACCACCTCCGGGCAGCACATCAATGAAATTATCTTTATAGGGACTGTGATACAGATAGGTGAGAAGTTGAATAAAATGATCTGCAGAAGTGAGGTTGTAGCGGGATACACCAGAGCCATCGGCAATTCGAATATCCGATGTGTCAATCCCAGCAGAATCAGCTAAAAATGATCTTACTTTTTTTATTCCATCTTCCCAATTTCCCGGGTTTTCTTCATCAATGCCCATCGTTTTCATGAAAAGTTCCGCTGTAAGGTTATCGCTTTCATTCATCAGATTTTTGGCAGAATAAAATAGTGAATCCGATATGTGAGAAGTTACTTTTTCTGCAATTTCTGGTGTTGCTCCTATGGATATTTGATTTACAGTTATTCCATACTTCATTAACATTTCTTTCAGGACTGTTCCTGCAAATAAAGGAGGGTGTACGATATTTCTGACGAGGGTATCCGCAGATTCATTTATCAATTTTTCACCTGTAACAATAAACTTATTCGTTCGCCCTGCCCAGTCTCGGACAACTTTAAATTTTTTAAAATCAACTGTATCATTGACAGTGATAGATTGATTATCAATTTGTATAAAGTCTGTTTTCGGTTTGGTGGATATTGATACAGTTTTCCCGACACGATTTGGGTGAACAAAAAAATCTATACAATTATCATCCAATGAAAGTGCACTCACGGGAGCAGCATACCACCAAGGACCCTCATCCCACATCCAGCCTTCGCCGTAATGGAGTGTATCCATCAAACTTTCATCTACAAAAAGTGTGTCCACACTTTTAATATTTCCTGCTGCAATTTTGGCGAGGGAGTCCAAATGTTCCAGCGAAAAGTCCGGATCACCGCCACCTCTCAAGTAAAGATTCTTATTATTTCTATAGATGGATGTTTCAAAAGTAAAGTCGGGGCCAAGGTTAACTATAGAAGCAGCACATGTATATAATTTATTGTTGCTGGCGGGCATTAGCTTCTTACCGCTGTTTAATGAATAGATAATCTCGCCTGAATTGAGCGATGTCACTTTTATGCTCATGTTCACATCGAGGTCAGAGTCTATAATAAATGAATTGATGGATTTTTTTAGAGCATAGTTGCCCATATTGTTAAACAATGCAGGATGAGGAGCACAAGAAAAGGCCACATACAGAGCTGTAAAAAATAGAAGTTTAATTTTTGTCAAAAGGCTCCCCTTTTAATTTTTCCAGGAATCGATCCAGAATCCGTGTACCAAATTGGAATGCCGGGTGAAATCTATCTTCTAAAACACCACTTCTTTTTGCAAAAGCATATGTCGCTTCGATGTGGGGTTGGACTCCCCAAATTGGCTTTGATTGATGAGTAATCCCATCAATTTTAACCATTTCACTGGAGATTGAAATTTCAAATTCAGAAGGACAAATTGTAACACCTTCACGATGTGAATAAATAAGGTCTCCTTCTGCGGAATCTTCCAATATTGAGTGGCTGTTGAGTTTTACCTGTCTGGTTCCTCTTTTTTTTTCATTATCATCCCAAAGATAATCGATTGTTCCGCCAAACATATTAGCGATGAATTGATGGCCAAAACATATCCCAAGAGTCGGAATATAATGAGCAAAGGCTTGTTCCATTATTGTATAAATATTTGTCAACCACTTATGTTTATCGTAAACGGATGCAGCACTTCCCATTAAAATAATCCCGCATGTCTCGCCGATCACTTCATCCATACTTTTGGGATCAAATAAAGCAGGTAAATGATACGTAGTGGGTACAGGGGATCGAGATGAAATATGGTTATATGATTGTAATTCTGGTTCAATCAGGGACGGGTCTATAACCATTAAGGATTTTAAATTCATATCTGGTAATTATTTAAGGAGAAGAATTTTATTTGAAGCAATCCTTTGTCCATTTTTTTCAAATTGAATGAAATAAGGTCCTGATGTTAACCTGTTTCGGATGTTATTTGGTAAAGTAAAAGTCATTTCTTCTGATCGTGTAAAGGAAAGATTTTTCCCCCATACCAGTTGCCCAAGAATATTGAATAATTTTATTTGGTACAATCCAATTTCCGCATTTATTTGAAATATACCATTGCTGTTAAATGGATTTGGGTAAAAGGACAAAGTTGATTTTGTTGGAATTAATTTATCAGTTGGGATTGCAAGTGTTGTATCTACCAAAAATTCCAGGGCTCGATTAAAATATTCAATTTTGTCATTTTCCTCTAATATTTCCAATGGGATTGAGGATAATAAGGAAGGTGGATCTGCTACACCAACGCCAAAGATAATTCCTGAAGTATCTATGACAATTGGGTAAGATAAAGTTTCATCCAATATTCCTGCAAAGCTATTTAGGCTGTCAATTCCCGTTGTTGTAATTAAGTTTGAAGTTGAAAAATTATTATAAGGAACATCAATACCAATAATTTCACTAGGGATGGGTTGGGAACTGCCGAATTCAACTTCAAGATAGTTTTGTAAAAACTCTATACCGGAGGATGACATCATAAGTGATTCGCTCAGTTTTGATCCGAGGATCCAAAAAGAAGAGTTTGTTAATTGGTTAATTAATCCAACAGGAATAGGTTTAATTGAATTTCCCGTAAGAACAATAGGCAAATAGGTTGTAGAAATTGTATAGGATGTATCTATCGCAAAAATTGTATCATTAACAGTTTCAATTCCGATTCCATGACTATCTGCCAACAATCCTATTCCTCCTGCAAATGGGAATTCTGAGGAGCCGTCTTGCTTACCAAAGGAATCAATAATTAATAATCTTTTTCCAAATTGGCTGTGACGAAATACAAAAATATCAGAAACGTCACTTTCATTTGGAAATGACGCATTATCCACGGCAGACATCCTAAAAAATCCTGTATAACTATTAAATGATTCAGCTTGAAATTGTGTTATTTCTTGTGTTAAAAAATCCTCGTCATGCGTGTTATACCACGTTTCCATATCATAACTGAAATAAAGGCGATACCCTGCCAAATCATCTTCTGTATTGGCAAGCCATGTTATATTGAATCCATTACCTTCTTGAAGAATTGAAACCATTTTCGGAATGGCGGGCGGGCTTGTATCTTGTGCAACAACTTCAAAAACCACATCCATAGTATCTGCATTTAAATATTGGTCAAATGCATAGATCCTGGCAGTATAATTACCAATGTTCCAATCTGTAACATTTAAAGAATTGTTTGAATAAAGGTTGTTAGAAACGATATATAGATAAGTGCTAGTACTGGAGCCCGGGAAATAAACATTACTAATATAACTATCCGAAACAGGAATTTCATCAAATTGAAAGGGTAGATGTGGACCATAAGTAGATTCACCATCACCGTTAAATATTTCAAATCCTATTTTATAAATTCCATTATTATCACTGATGGGCCCCTCATCAGTTCGATCCGTAGATTTACAAACAATATCTACTAAACCCGTCACCCTATTATTTACAAATTGAGATGTACTATTATCCTGATAAAATTTGACCCAATGTGTTTGAGGATCAAAATTATCATCTAAAGGATTTAAACCACCATCAAGTCGAATAGCATTTATCTCATTACCTGGAAATCCATCTTTAAAATGGATATGATTCCATGAATTAGTCCAGCCTAAGACAGTCTCATATGCAGTAATATTATCGCCCACATTTAGTGCAGGGTTTGGGTCCACATGGACATAAGCATACCTTCCAACTCGAACCCAAGAATTAATTCCGTAATTATTGACCGTCCCAATACTGGTTACTGTACCATTTATTACAGAATAAACTGCGTTTCCTTGGGGTAGATGTATATCAACTCCATCGTGAAAGTGGTCGATATTTCCTGATGAGCCGGAACGACATTCGCAAAATGTTCCATTAATCCAATGAGGTTCGTTGAAAGGTTCGCAGGGCCAATTATAAGATTGGGAAAATAGAAGTCTAAATAGACAGATTAAGCTTATAAAGAGTTTCAGACGACACATGGATTAATTTGCCAGATCATATCTATGAATAGTATTATCTAATTGGATAAAAAAGGTATCCGAATTATCAATTTTTGAAAATTTCACATTTTTATACGATTTGTTGGAAATTTCATGAGTAGTGAGAGTCTCCTTTAAAAAATTATATTGGAGAAGTTTTATATTGTCGTAAAATAATCCATTTGGGGATGGTGATAGTGATTTTGATGTGAGAATTAATAACAAATTATCATAATTCATACACTCCATAGGGAATACTTCATCATCAAATTTTATTTTAATCGGATCCATTATTTTTGATGGATCATAAATTGTTACACCATCCTTATAAATAAGAGCTAACTGCTTGTTTATCCAGATGACTTTTCGAGGCATTACTGCCAAAGGCATAGACATAATTTTATTCAAATTATTAAGGTCGAATAAAGTTAAATGAGGAATTGGATTTATTCTTTCGGTGGGATTGGTTGTCCCAACAACAGAAACTATATTTTTTGGTGAAATGGATGTGAAATATGGTTGAACCATGTCAAAAGTGACGCTTGGTTTAGATTCTAATGATTCCTTTAATTGAAAAAATGTTACATTATTTCTGGAATTTAGTTTTGCTGTTTTCATTCCTAAGAAATATAGTTGGCTATTGTGAGATTGGCTGAGGATGACCTTCTCTGTAGTCCAGGGACTTTCACCGAAAAGATTAAATTTGCCTATCAATTCTCCATTCACATTAAAGACTGAATATGATTGTGATTCAGCCCATAGAATAAATATTTGTTCATTAAAAATGATGATATTTGGAATCCCTGAATCATAAGGAATTTCGATTTGCCAAGGGGAATTTCTAATTGCAAAATTTGAAATGGGTTGGAATGTTAAAATAGCCTGCTCTTTATTTTTTGGAATTATTAACGAAACAACCATTAATAGATCTGGTAATTTGTTTGCTAATACCTTTATAATCCTTCCTTTGGAGATTTCATAGATTGAATTACCATTTTTGAAAACATGTTGTTCATTATAGCTTAGAATAGCTGAATCACTTACAGATAGCACTGTTGAAGAATTTTGAAGTGTATATGATTGAACTAAAAGAGCATTGTCCTGACTGCTGATAAAACTAGGCAAAAAAAATAAAAGAAAAAGGGTGGTGGGGAATTTCATTTTATGTAGGCTCACGTTATTCTTTCCGTGCATTAAATTAATATAAAAAAAAAGCCCTCATAGAGGGCTTTTTTTTGAACAGTTTGTTATTTATTTCATAAATACCATTTGACGAGTTTTAGTGAGATTTCCATATCTTAGTTCATAGATATATGTTCCACTCCCGACAAGAATTCCATTTTTATCAGTACCATTCCAAATGGCATAATGGGCTCCTGCAGTTTTTAACTCTTTATTAACCAGTTTTACAATTTCATTTCCTAACATATTATAGATAGTTAATGAAACAGTATTATTTACTGGAAGATAGTATTCGATTCGTGTAGATGGATTGAATGGATTAGGATAGTTTTGTGCAAGCCTGTAATCATCGGGCGTAATCAAAGTGATGTCTCTGATTGATGATAATGAGCCATCCCATTCAGCTAAGCGAAAAACTCTGTTTGCATCCCAATCGTAACCTGTATCTGTACTGTCATTGACACCTTTGTAAGGAAGAGCCATCTCCCAGTTACCATCGCCATCGAAGTCGGCTAAATTGGTTTTTTGAACTGAGCCGGTTGTAGCGTCTTCTAGTGCAAAAGTACTCAAGGTCCAATGTGTTGCATCTAACGGATCTCCACCTTCAGCTAGTTCAAGAAGGTTTATGTCGCTTGCGCCGGCTGAGCCGCCCATTACAACACCAAATCCACTCGCCGCACTTACACCATGACCACCATATGCACCAAACTCGTTTATGATACTTACTTCTGAATTGGCTGTCCAGTCGCTCGTGGTATCAAGGCTTGTGGCATCGCCATCTGAATCAGTGACCACAAAAAGACTGCCGTCATAATATCCAGTAACGTAAACCTCATGCTTGCCGTCATTGTCCATATCAGCAGCGGAAGCGCCTAAGGTCCAATCGTCAGAGATACCGAGTTTTAAATAACTTGTATCACCAATAGTGTATTCATTGGCTCCCGTAGCTTCGATGAAGAACATTGCAAGATTATTCCATGAGAAACAGGCTGCTTCAAGAAGACCATCGCCATCCGTATCACAGATTACTATATCCTGTGGACTTCCTCCACCTAAAGCATTTTCTCGGACGCCATCTTTATCAACATCACGAGGTGACATGGAGAATTCTTCTACAATAGTGGTTCCAAAGTCACCTATGTTACCGGTAACTGACATAATGATGAACCGATCACCTGAATAAGGTGTTGAACCATCTTGAGTTCCCCAAACAGGATCACTTGTTCCGTTGTTTGCAAGAAGAATTTCATGCATACCATCTCCATCAATATCTCCAACAGAAAATCCTTCTACTCGAGATTCAGCAAGTGAGTCATTAAGAGCGGCCATGAAGTCAACTCTGAATGCAGCTTCGGTACCATATCCATTATCTGTTCCATCGTATTCATAGACATGCAAACCTGCGTCAGGATTCTCTGCCCCAGGCCAACGTCCTACGTGAAAGATAATTTCATGCATACCATCTCCATCCAGGTCTCCGGTATGCACGTCGCGGGGTGCGCTAAAGTCTGCGGTTATTTCGGCAGACGCCCATACGAACGCGAATGTATCTGTTCCTGCTTCTTCAAAACAGAAAACTTGTCCACCATTTTGATAACTGGTAATCCAAACTTCCTGCATGTTGTCTCCGTCCAAGTCGGTACCAGTTAACACGCCACGACCACCATCATAGGGTACACCGCCAAAAAGGGTATCACTTCCGGATATATTATTTGGCGCAACAGCTGTCTGAACAAAACCGCCATCAGCAGTAATCACAGTACTTGTAATTAATAGAACGAAAAAATTAATAACTGATTTTTTCATTTTTTCTCCTTGTTTTCTTTTTTTATTGTTTACTAACAGACAAATATAATTAATATTCTGGTACGATTAGTATAATTTTATTTAAATATTATTAGTTTGATATATTTGTAAACTAACAGGTTGGAATTTTGACAAAGACAAAAAGGAATATAAATGAATCATAAACATGAGATAGTTTCGGTTCTCCTTTGCATTTCCGCTTTATTTGCTTCTGGAGGAAAGATTTCAGGTCAGATAACGGACATTGAAACGGGCGCACCATTACCTGGCGTGAATGTTATGGTTCAAAACTTAAATATCGGGTCAGCAACTGACCAATTTGGTGTCTATGTAATTATGAATGTACCAACTGGTTACCATTCAATAGATGCATCCTACATTGGGTATTCAAAATATGTGGTTCAAAACTTAAGAGTAAGTTTAGATCAAACTACGACCCAAGACATTCAATTAACTCCCGAAATTATTGAAGGTAAGGAAATTATTGTTTTGGCTGAACGACCACTGGTGCAAAAAGATCTAACTGCATCACAAAGAATTACAACATCTGAAGAAATAAAAAATTTACCTGTGGAATCATTTTTAGGTGTTCTTACCACTCAGGCAGGCGTAAATCAAGGTGCAGGTGGAGAAATTCATATAAGGGGTGGGAGGTCTAATGAAGTCGGATACTATATTGACGGTGTTTCTGTAGCAAACCCGTTTTTTACCAATAGCCTTGCCGTTAATATTTCAAATAAAGCACTGGAAGAAATGAAGGTTGTCAGTGGTGCATTCAATGCAGAATATGGCAATGCAATGAGTGGTATTGTTAATCTCCAAATTAAAGAGGGTGGCCCCGATTACCATGGGAGTGTTTCAATATACTCCGGCGATTATTTTTCGGACGCAACTGACATTTTTATGAATATCGATGATGTTAATTTCAGTGCAAATCAAATCTTTGATGGTTCACTCAGCGGTCCAGTACCATTCTTATCAAAGCTAACATTTAACATTAGTGGTAGATATAGTGACAGTGAAGGTTATTTGTTTGGTCAACGTGAACATAAACCGGACGATTTTGCAGATTTTAGGGTTTCAGATTATTGGATAATACAACTTGGTGGTGATAATAAATATGTCCCTATGAATCCATCACAAAAACTGAACCTGCTCTCGAAACTGACATACAGATTTACGCCAAAACTTAAATTATCTTTGCAAATGCTCCAAGATAGTCGAGATTGGAAATCGTATTCCCACGTATATAAATACAATCCAGATGGTACCTATAACTATTTTACACAAAATAATAATTATTCTATAAAATTGACTCAAGCATTTTCACGGTCTTTTTATGAAGCAAATTTTTTCAACTCAACAACAGATTTTAAACAGTATGTATTTGAAGACCCTACAGATGATCAATATGTATCTACAAATTCAATTTTAGGTTCTCCACCTTCTGCAACCTTTGCATTTGGAGGAACTCAAATGGGGCATTATTCAAGAGAATCAAACTCTCAAGGTGGAAAATTTGATTTCACCAGTCAAATTACAAATCGACATGAAGTGAAAATTGGAGCAAATTTTAGAATTGATAATCTTGAAGAAGATAATTTTGTTGTTTTGTTTGATGGCTATGAATATCCAGAGCCAACAGTCCCACCAGTGAATGAATCACCCAGTCATAATTATTATGAAAATCAAGCGGTATTTATTAGTTCATATCTTCAGGATAAAGTAGAATACCCTGATATGATAGTTAATGTAGGTATTCGATATGATTCTTTTGATCCAAATGATACCTATATAGAGGATCTGATCAATCCTGAAAATCAGAGAATTCAAGCCAATAAAAAATCAATGATATCCCCAAGATTAGGTGTGTCCTTTCCAATTACTGATGAAGGAATTCTACACTTTAGCTATGGACATTTTTATCAAATCCCTACCTTACGTAGACTGTATAAAACGAGTATTTTTGGAGCCAATATTTCTCCATCAGTAGGCAATGCAAATCTAAAACCGGAAAAAACTGTACTCTATGAGTTTGGATTGCAACAGCAGTTTACAAGAGTATTAGCCATCGAGGGAAGTGTATTTTATAAGGATATTCGAGATCTCCTTGCACTCCAATCTATTGACTATCTATCGCCAACTTATGGCCCTTCTTCTTATTCTATTTATATGAATAAAGATTATGGAATTGTAAAGGGACTTACGCTTAGTCTAACAAAAAGATACGATAAAGTATCAAAAACATCAGCGTTTCTAGATTACTCATATCAAATTGCAGAAGGAAATAGTCTGAAATCTGGTTCATTCTATTTCAACTCATTAACAGGAGAAGAAGAAGAAAAAAGGATTGTTCCACTCAATTGGGATCAGAGACATATATTAAATGCGACAGTTACGATTAGTGCCCCGCAAAATTGGGGTATAAGTTTCATCGGTAAACTTGCCCAAGGATGGCCCTATACACCGAATATTCCTTTTGCTAATTATATCCCGAATATGAATAGTGGAAGAAAACCCTGGCAGAAAAATGTTAATGTCAGATTACATAGAAACTTTAATCTTGGGATTCTAGATGTGGTATTATTTGGCAAGATATATAATTTATTTGATAGTAGAAATGAAAGGTACGTGTTTAATGATACGGGAAGAGCAGGTTATACATTTGTGAATAGGTCTTCACAAGAAACTAAGGCATTTATACAGCATTATGGCGAGCCAGGTGTGCATACATGGGAAGAATATCAAATTAGGCCTAATTATTATAGTTCACCTCGATCTATTCAGGCTGGTCTTTCGGTTGAATTTTAAACGATATCTTAGTTAGGTAAAATTTTGAAAATCACACAATACAACAATTCCAAATCAATTTTATATTTAGTTGGATTAGTGTTAATACTTTCAAATCCAGTATATGCATTTTTACCATTAAATAAAAAAAATAATGATCAAGAACCACCGCGAAAAGATTGGACAAATACTCAATATACGAATTATTACAAATGGCGGGAGAATACTCTTCAGAGACAAATGGATGAGGAAAATGACGATCAAATTCTTAGAAGACAGAAAGCTATACTTAATGGCAACAAGATAACGTCGGAAATTTGGAATTACGGTAGTATCTCAAGCCCAGGAAACCGAACCACTGATATTGTATGGGAAAGTTTGGGATATGGGTATGAATTTGGGCCTTTTATTTGTGCAGAGGTGGAAGTCGAGCCTCAAAGTCACTTAGATGCTTATATTAAAACTGACGAGAATGGAAATCCGGTTACCAATGAAAATGGAGATACTGTTTGGGTAGCAAGAGTGATTAGTGATGGTTTGGTTTCCTTAGGAGGTGAAGTTTCACCTGATGGAAAGGATATTTGGGGCTGGCAACCTCTCGCTTATAATTCCGAAAATGTACCTTATGCAGATACTGAGAGCAATTATATCCCAACCTCAAACGATTTTGATCGGGATGGTGACGGTAAACCAGACAGTTGGCCGGAAGGATGGTACAATGAAATCCTAAAAGAGTTTAAGTGGCCAGGCGCATTACGCCAAGGTGCATCCAACTCTGATATGGAATCCTTTTTTGTTGTAGACGATCGCACGAATAAAGAATTTGAATATTACCCTTTTCCAGAAGATTCCACGCGAAAAGGATTAGGGATTGAAATTGAATGCCGTTATTACCAATGGTCAAATCCACTGGCCGAAGATATTATATTCCTCATTTATAAGGTAACAAATAAAAGTCAAAAAGACTTGAATAAAGTCCTTTTCGGTATGTGGGGGGATCCCCACATTGGTGGTCCATCTAATTGGCAGGATGATTTATCATATTTTGACCGTGATATTAACATGGTTTATTGCTGGGATGAAGATGGTCACAGCGATATTGCCGGACGTGAACCGGGATACTTCGGTTATAAATTTCTTGAAAGTCCTGGTGATCCTTATGATGGATTAGATAATGACTCTGATGGAATGGTCGACGAAAGCAGGAGTGATGGCATAGACAATGACGGTGATTGGGATCCGGATAAACATGATGTTGGAGTAGATGGTATACCAAATACAGGTGATACCGGTGAAGGAGACGGTGCCCCAACTGCTGGTGATCAATACGACATTAGAGAACCGGGTGAACCAAACTTTGAATGGACTGATTTAGATGAAGCAGATATGGTGGGTCTAACAGGATTTGCATCACCGGCTTTCGGTGGAAATAACTCTATTTCTAATGATCATTATGTTTTCGAAAACTTTTTAACACCAGGCGTTTTTGATTCTGCCAATGCAAACTCAGCAGGGGATTATATTTTTATTTACAGTTCAGGACCAATTGATCTTCCTGCGGGTGAAACTCGCCGATTTTCCATTGCATTGTTAGTTGGACAAAATTATGAAGACTTAACACTGAATGCGGTGACTGCACAAAGTATTTATGAGCGGAATTATCAATTTGCAAAACCACCTGAAAAACCAAATGTTACCGTTGTCCCTGGTGATGAGAAAGTCACACTTTACTGGGATGATATTGCAGAATCTTCCATTGATCCAATTTCAGAGAAAAATGATTTTGAAGGCTATGTTATTTACCGAAGTACAGATCCCCAATTTTTAGATCAGCAAACAATAACTGATGCCTATGGATCTAACTTTTTGTTTACTCCGCTCGAGCAGGTTGGAGGAGCACCAGCAAAATTTGATCTGATAAATGACTACAGCGGTTTGAGCAGTATACCATACACGGGTCATGGAATTCCATATAATTTGGGAAGCAATACCGGCATCCAACATTCTTTTGTGGACTCAAATAATGTAATTAATGGACAAGTCTATTATTACACTGTAGTTTCCTATGATCATGGAGATGACAGTCTTCAGATCGCACCTGCTGAATGCTCAAAACTGATCACTTTGAATCCGGAATCAAATGAGTTATTTCTCGATGTAAATACAGTCCAAATTATACCAAGAGTGCCTGCAGCAGGTTATACGGAAGGTAGCTTAACCAGCGCAGGGATATTTCATGAAGAAGGTATTGGAACAGGAAATGTGAGAATTGAGATTATTGATCCAATGAAAATAGAAGACAGTGATACCTTCCGCGTTACATTTAAAGAATCACCAACAAGATATTCGGTTGAGGATACAAAACCAGTTGATGAAATTTTTATAGCTAATAGTGGCAAATTCATTGGACTGACATTTAGGAATATTGTAAAAGAATCCTTTAATTTGAAAAGCATGGATGGCACTGTTGTTTATATTGATAGTGTCGACTATGAGTTGGATTCAGATTATGGTCGAGTTCGCGCCATTCCTGATTCTTCCGGAGGCGGTTTAGAAGATGGCGTACAATATCGCGTAACCTATACTTATTTATCAATTAAAGACAGTGAAATGTTAAATAATGAAGAATCAAATCCTGTTTTTGATGGATTGAAAATTTTTATAGAAGATCAACCATTAGATATTGATGAGAGTAAAACAGGGTGGAATTTATATAGTCCAACAAATTATACTACAGTCGTAGGAGTATTTTCACAAGGAGGAAACGCATTTCCAGCGGATTATGAAGTTCGGTTTTCATCATCAATTGTTGATACAGGTTCTTTTGCTGGAATATTGACACCCTTTGAAATTTATAAAACCACCATGGGTATGATCCCTGAAAAGCAACGGTTTGCAATCATAAAGAAGCAACCCAATGAAAGTAATGATACATGGGATAGTCATGATGAAATTGTTTTATTTGAAGGTGAAGGATTCAGTTCACCTACTTGGATGATAAAATTTCTACAACCACCGGCGGATACACCCGTTATTCCTACTGAAGGTGATATTTATCAAATTGCTACAACTCGTCCCTTCACTACTGATGATATTTTTACATTTGTTACAACAGCATCAAAAATTGATGAAAATCAAGGAATTAATGATTTAGAAAAAATCTCTGTTGTTCCTAATCCTTATGTCGTAACAAATACCCTCGAAAGATTAGATAGGCAAAATCCAAGGGACAGAGGTCCCCGGCGAGTATATTTTAACCATTTACCTGCTGAATGTACTATACGGATTTATACGATTACAGGTGAATTGGTAAAATCATTAGTGCACAGTTCAACAATTGATGATGGCAAAGAATACTGGGATCTCACAACAAATGACAATTTTCCAATTGCATATGGAGTTTATATTTTTCATGTTGATGCAGGAGAAATAGGTGAGAAAATCGGGCGATTTGCAGTTATTAAATAAGAATATTTTATTGACTAGAATAATGAAAAAAATTATCCATAAGACCAATATAGCGGTGTTGCTTATTTTTATTTTATTCCAATTATGTTGGGTATATGGCCAATTGGACGATTCACAAACAATAACAAAATCGGGAACAACAGCAGCACAATTTTTGAAAATAGGTATAGGGGCTCGTGGAACGGCGATGGGCGGTGCCTTTGCAGCGATCGATGGTGATATAAGTTCCATGTACTGGAATGCTGCGGGTATTGCAAGCATGAACAGGTTAGAGACAATGTTTGTTGATGGCGATTGGCTTGCAGGTGTTAGACTCCAATATCTTGGCTTTTCAATTCCAATACATAGAATTGGTGTTCTGGGATTAAGTGTCACAAATCTTTCAGTTCCAGAAGATAAAGTACGTACAATTTCTGAACCAGAGGGTACAGGTGAATATTGGGGTGCTCGGGATTTAGCTGCGAATCTAAGTTTTGCCAGAAAATTATCCGATAAATTCAGTATTGGAGGAAATATAAAATATATTCAACAAACAATTTGGCATGCCAGTGCCAGTACATATGCTGCGGATTTAGGAGCGCTATTTGAAACACCTTTTAACGGAATTAGACTAGGTGCTTCTATTAATAATTACGGCGGTAAAATGAAGTTAGAGGGTAGAGACCAAAAAATCAGTGTAGATCCAGATCCTTTAAATCAGGGTAATGTAGAGTTCATTAATGCGAATCTGGAAACAGACCAATTTCCAATTCCTTTAATTTTCCGAGTTGGGCTATCGGGTGAATTAATTAATAAACAAAATTTAAGATTATCCTACGCTATTGATGCGTTGCACCCTAATGATAATTCTGAGTATGTGAATTTGGGGATGGAGACAGTTTTTAATAACCTTGTGTCAATTCGTGCAGGATATCCTTCATTATACAAGGAAGAATCGATTGAAGGTCCAACCTTTGGAGCAGGGTTGAATTATAGGATTTGGCGTACAGCAACAATATTGAAAGTCGATTATTCCTTTGCAGACTTTGGTCCATTAGGAGATGTGAAAAGAATATCTATAGGATTTAATTTTTAATTATTGAACATATAGATTTGAATTGAAACGAATTCTCACTTTTCAATTTCTTATTTTTTTTAACTTATCCTTTGCACAAATCGGTGAGTTAGGCCCAGTCCTAGATCAATTTCCTCATCTAATAGCACGAGACAGTTTATCCTTCATTATTTCTGAAGGTAGATCATCACCGAGTTTTGACTCTTTAGAAGGTGGTGCCATTGAAATCGAAGGGGATTTTGTAACAGGAGTAGAGTTTGTTCTTTTTAATGAATCAGGAACACAGAAAAAAGTCCAAGGGAAAATTTTCAGAAACGAATTACTTGGCACTACAATTGCAACATTTAGAACTCTTGAAAATGAATTTATTGACCAATTTTCTTTTAAAATTATTTCTACAGAGTTAATTGAAGTAAAATCCGTCATCGGATTTCTTCCTGACTCTGAAATTAGGGTAGGTGCACCCAAGTCGTTAATTCCCATTGTTGGAGATGTTCCAAAACCCACTATTGTTTCCCGGGAAGAATGGGGGGCTCAACCTTCAAAATACTCCTATAGCAATCATCCCTATATTGACAAATTAACTCTCCATCATGCAGCTTGTTGCAGTGCAAATAACCTTGAAGAAGGTAAAAGCCAAGTTTTATGGATCCAGGATTTTCACCAAAATGGCCGTGGTTGGAATGACATTGGCTATCATTTTCTTGTAGATCGTGCGGGAAATATTTACCAAGGTCGGCCGGAAACAGTGATAGGTGCTCACGTTGGCGGCGCGAATACCGGGAATATTGGTGTCTGTTTATTGGGGTGTTACCATCCGCCTGAAACTAATTGTTTTGAGTTTATGAGTGATGAAAGTAAAGATGCCATCGTTCGTTTATTCGGTTGGTTATCAGACGCATATGAACAAAATCCTTCAATCCTATTGGGTCACAGAGATTATTTTGGAACGACTGCCTGCCCTGGCGATAATGTTTGGTATAGATTACCCCTATTAAGGATTGATATAACAGACTATATAACATCAATGGAGTTACCACCTATTTATTTATCTCAACCCGCATATCCAAACCCATTCTCTAACCAGACAACCCTTAGTTTTGAATTAACGGAAAAAGAGGATGTAATCATTGAAATCTATGATCTTCTAGGTAGAAAAGTAAATTCGATAGGTGCAACAGAAATAGAACCGGGAATAACAAATTTTATCTGGAATGGAACAAATAAATCAGGTAAAAAACTTGGGAATGGGATGTATTTTGCTTTACCCGTTAATCACCCAGAATTAGAATTGATAAAACTGGTAATGGTCAAATAAGTAGATAACTTAATGAAATAAAATGGGAAAAATCATCAATGACAAGACTGCTATTAATCATAAAATGATTCTCTTAAAATAGAATCGATTTAATAAGATTCTAAAAACTTCAATGGATGTGTATTATTTAAAAGTTCGTGATACAACTTATCGCTGCCCCACAATCGATTTAGGTGCTGTTCTTTGAAGGTAACTTCACTTGAATACAATTGATATATAGTAAAAAGAGTTATAACGCCCGTATCCACACTTTTAAATGTATTTCGATTTATAACAATTATTTCAATGCCAAAACATTTTTCTTTTTCAAATTTTGGGTGCTTTGACATGCCGGGGATGGATAGAGGCATAAAAGAGATCGGTTGAAAAACCACGCCCGGAAGTTTGTATTTATTCAATTTTTGGGACAAAAGTTTCCCGTCAATCCAGGGCGCGCCAATTTGTTTAAATGGGTTTTGGGTTCCCCGGCCTTCACTGATATTTGTTCCTTCAATCAAGCACATTCCCGGGTATATAAAGGCAGTTTCTAAATCAGAGATATTTGGGGATGGTTTTACCCAAGGCAAATCTGTTTCATCATACCAAAGACTTGGATTCCAGCCTTCAATTTCGATGACTTCTACTCTTGGGATAGGGGAAATCCATTTATTCTCAATTATTTTTTGGGCTAAATCGCCTACCGTTCCACCATACCGGATTGGGATTGGGTAATATCCAACAAAAGTTTGAAAATCCATTTCCAAAATCGGGCCTTCCACAATATCACCACGGATTGGATTAGGACGATTCAATACCAAGACGGGAATATCTAACTCCCCGGCAGCTTCCATGACCAAACCTAAGGTGGTGATATAGGTATAAAAACGGGCGCCAATATCCTGGATATCATAAACAATCAAATCAATCCCTGCCAGCATTTCAGGTTTGGGTTTTCGAATTTTTCCGTACAAACTAATAACTTGAGGAAAATCAGTATCCTCCTTTGAGTAATGGATTTTTTCTCCTGCATCTGCTTCACCAAATAATCCGTGTTCAGGAGAAAAAATAATTTTTAGATCTACATCTTTAATTTCCATGAGACGTTTGTAATTTGGTGTCCCTTTTTTATCAACACCGGTGTGGTTGGTCACTAATGCAATTGATTTATCTTGAATTAATCCCAATTTAGAATCCAGTAGAATATCTAATCCTGTTTTGATATTAATTTTCTCCACAGGGATTTTAGGATTAAGCTTTTGTTTTTCCATTTGTTCCTGATGGATGGATGGATGATCTCCCTGAGAAAAAAGGGTACTGATAAAAATAAAAACAGTGATACGATATATCATTTTAACAGTGTTACTTTTTTGGATTTAGTTTCAAAACCGTTACTGACGGAAATGATAAATAATCCTGATGAAACCGGTTGACCATTTTGATCTAATCCATTCCACGTGAAGTATGATTTAAAATTGGATGGTATGTGAGTTGTTTGTTTTATTGGCCTACCAAGAATATCATGAATAGAAATCAAAATTTGTTCATTTGGTGTGGAAGAAAATGTCATTGTAAAGGATGTATTAGAAGGATTTGGATATAATTTATATATGGATATTGATTCGGGTGCCGGGAATGAATTATTCTCATCCATTTTAAGTTGAGATTCATATAAAGACATAATCTGTTCCATTATTTCATTTCTCTGTGATTCCGGATATATTGCCTCAAATCCAACAGCTAAATAAACTAATCCACCTATTTGATTATTTGTCCCAAATGGACCAATATAGTCTATTCCCATCCCGCCTTGGCTGGCATAATTCACACCCACATATTTCACATTTACGGAAGCACCGCCCACCGGTTGAATGCCATCGGGCCAATCTACGTCATAAGTTCCCTGGCTGCCATCATCAAAAGTGATAGTTGGTATACTTTCAAAAATAGAGTTGCTGACGCCATACCCGCTATAAACATTATTCCCTGCAGCATCTGATAAATAATCCGCTTTTAAATAATTTGTATAAAACTGGTTATCGGAATTGCTTCCTTGTCCAGCAAGGTCATACCCAATCTCTGATCCTGAAACAAATAAAAACCCGCCACCTTCTAAAAATGATTTTACCAGATTTTGTTCAGTGGTTGTAAACGTGCTGGTTGCTGTCCCTTCTTCGCCCAAAATCCAATCAATGTATTTATAATCTGATAGTAAGACAGTACCATTCATTACAGCTTCATTGGATGCTGAATTAAATGCATACCCCGCATGATGAAGAGAACTACCATGTTGGCGAATGAAATCGAAGGTGTTATTTGTTCCCGTAATACGATCAAATCCGTTTACGATTAAGCATGATACAGGTTCGTTGGTTGGGGTAATGCCTAACATTTCAGTCGTTTCACTTTCACCAAAAAGATTCATCGCATTAATAGACAAAAAATAGGTTTCACCTTGGTTCAAATTTTCTATGAAAATAGGATTTTCAGAGAAAATTCCAAGTGTATCAGATTCGCCACTTGGCTCCAAATAATTTCTGAACACTGTATATTCTTCAGCATCAAGTGCACCTCCAAAGTCAATTCGGATAGACCCGTTTCCTATATTTGTTATAGATAAATTTGTAGGCTGAGTGGGTGGGGCACCACCACTGAATTTTGCATAAAGCAATTCCCATAATTCCGAATTTGAACCATCATAACCCAAAGCCCACATACCAATTCCTTTTAAATCATGATAAAGTGCAAAATCGTATTTTAGAGATAAGGACAAACTGTCGTCGTACCATCCTTGATTCCAATTATTATCCTGGTAATAATACCAAGGCGTTTGGGATGACTCATGCCATTGTTTTCCATAGGATTGAGCTAAGGGTTCCATTTCTGAATATGTTTTAGCGTCACCGGTTCCGGTTGTAGCAGCTCCCGGTACATAGGAAGTCGCCGGCCATTCATATCCATAATATGGAATACCCAAAATTAATTTATCCGCCTGAAAATTTGTTTTCTCTAAATAGTCAAAAATGGTCCAGGTCAAAGTATATCCTGGTCCTGTTAAAGGGGAAACCGGCCCCGTTGTTGAACTACCACTCCAATGGTATCCATATCCCATGATAAATAAACCATCACTAATTGTAGCCAATGCATTATAATCCCAGGCATCATTCCAATCAACCGCTGGCATTGCCAATGTCACCTGCGAGCCAGGTATTTGGGTATGAAATGCTGATGTGAGGTCTGTAATGAATGTTACCATATTTTCTTTTTGTGAGGCGGGGAAGGATTCAAAATCAATATTCACTCCATCCGCATTTCCAGCTTGGACTTGTTCAATCAAATTATCAATCAACGTCTGTCGGTAAGTAGGATTACTGAGGAGCGTTTCCAAACCACTATTGCTGAATAAAGTGGCGCACAATACAACATTTGTCCCATGGGCATGCGCTTCATTGATTAGACTCGCAACGGGCCATCCATGGAGGTCGTCTAAGGTGCCATTTGGATTAACTTCGGCACTGAAGTAGGCTAAGGTGGAGATCAGATCAAAATTATAGTTTTGCCATGAGGTCCCCATCCAATAAGGATGGTACCCAAAAACTTCCCGAGTTGGTTCCCGTTGTCGATCTAATTTAGGTCTTATGGGTCCACTATTATCTAATTCTTGAAAAATGTAATTTTGGTTGTAATAGTCTAATTGGGTTTGATGGATACTCGGAATATTCTGGCCAACTAAACCAGTCACCAGGCCGATTATTAAAGGATAAAATCTAAACTTCACAGCCTGAAAAAATATCTTCAATTGATTCCCTGCGGCGGATTAAAGTTGGGTTTTCGCCATCAAGAAGCACCTCAGCAGGTTTGGGGCGTGTGCAAAATTGATGGGACATGGTGTAACAATATGCCCCCGCATCCATAACAGCAATTAGGTCGCCTTCTTCCACATATGGAAACTCCCGATCTACAGCAATGCGATCGGTATTTTCACAAATTCGTCCTGTAATGTCAACAGTCTGATCAATTGGAGCATCTGGCTCGCCTACTTTATACATTCTGTGATGTGCACCATAAAGTGCAGGCCTCATAAGCGTTTCCATCCCTGCATCCACACCGATATATTTCCTATAACTATCTTTAATACCTGTCACGCGAGTTAGAAGTATTCCCGTATCACCAACCACTGATTTCCCCGGTTCTATCCAGAGCGACGGTTTTGATTCATTCTGTTGTTCAAAATAAGAATTGAAGTTCTTTCCTACTTGTGAAAATACGGCATCAAAGTCCAAGGTAGAGTCCTCATCAGTGTAAGGAATTCCATATCCGCCGCCTAGACTGACATACTCCATATGAATATTTAATTCATCCTTAAGTTGTTCGACTGTTCCCAAAATTGATTTAATCAGTTCAGGGTAATAATCAGGGTCTAATACGCCCGAACCTGTCATACATTGAATACCGAATTTTTTTATGCCTGCTTCTTTTGCCAGACTGTAAGCACTGACGATGTCATAGTGAGGGACACCAAATTTTGAATTTTCTCCACCAGTAACAATTTGAGAAAAGGCGCCTTTACCAAATCCTGGATTCAACCGAAATGAAATATCTTCCGGAAGTCCAATTTTATTTAATCTGTCAAAGGATGTAATATCATCCAAATTGATATGGGCTCCGTGATCATAGGCGTACTTTAGATCTTCCGGGGATTCATAGTTGCCGGTGTAGATACATTCATTTCCAAGGATACCACTTTTCTCAGCAATATAGATTTCACCAGGGCTTGCACAATCACCACCAATAGATGGGACCGCTGTTTTCAATTCTTTAATTAAATGAGGATTATTATTCGCTTTTATCGTATAACAAATATGATAGGATGAAAAATTGTTTTTTAGAGCATGATTCAGTTTTTCAATATTGTGAATCAAACGCTCTTTCGAGTATATGTAAAGAGGTGTTCCAAATTGGCTTGCCAATGCATCAAATAAAGCTTTGTTTTTCAACAGGTTGAAGAGCGGATGTTTTTCCATTTTTTAAAGATTTTAAGTCCATTTCGTTTTATTGATATCGCGTGATATATAGTTTTAAAATTATAGACATTTCATTAATATTTCTAAATGAATAATAGTAATATAATTCATTAATTTTGTTGAGTAAATGTTATCAATTTATTCCAATTAAAATGAACAGATTTAAATTTCTAATCCTAATTTTTTTTTACTTTAATGGATGTTCGAATAAAGCAGATCCATTTGTCTGGATCAATACATTGCCAGAACCTTGGACACTTTCTGAAGCGGAGTTTGAATCTTTTTTACCCCAATTTCAGGAAAAATTTCCTAATTATCACGACCGTATTAAAGCATTGAATTTGTGGCGCGTAGGAACGCCCTACGGATTATTTTGTCTTGGAGAAGAATCGGGTCAAGATACGGATCCTATCATCCGGAATGATTCATCCGATTGTACTGTGCATGTGCTCACCACTTTGGCCTTTGCTGAAAGTTTTTCATGGCAACATGCTCGGGATGTCATGGTGGACATCCATTATAAAATGGATAAGGAAGGGAGAAAGAAACCTACCTTTGAATCCAGATGGCACTTTACGTCGGATCGACTTCTTCACCATCCACAAACACAACAAATAACACAAACCATTGCAAAGGATTCAGAATTAGAAACTATTCAAATTGAGTTGAATAGAAAGGAAAGTGGTGACGAATTTTTAAAGTTGGATTGGACATCCCAAGAAACAATTCAATTTTTACCGATAGAGAAAGTTAAAAAGAATCATTTAGACAAATTACCAACTGTCTGCGGAGTTGCTTTTGTAAAGCGGAGTTATTTTAAAATGGGAATCGTGATTGCCCATGAGGGATATTTTATTGATCAATCCAATCTAATTCATGCATCATCAGAATTTGGAGAAACGGTGAATGTGGATTTTATGAATTATTTATATAAGGAAGATGGAACGCCGAGATTTGACGGCGTTATGTTTTATTCAATCCATCCAAGTTGAAAGAAAAAAGCTCCCTGTTTTTAAATACCCCTAAAGCCCCCTTTGAAAGGGACATTTTTTGAAGAGCTTTTTTATAAATCAATTCTTTTAACAAATAAAGCTGAATCAGATTTGATTGTACCGGTCACGCTCAATTCCATGGCTATCATACGATCTACTTTCATGAATTGTTATTTAAGTCAAAAAGATGCATCTTTCCCCAGTTATGAATTGGATGGTCCTTTTTGTGATTTGTCTCAAAAAATTTGGGTGGAACAACACCAAGATTTACAACTCTTGCTGGGGCGGGATTACTGGTATCAAAATGAAAATCCTCACTTGCGGGCCGTCCACGGTGCAGTTTATTTAAAGGAAATGGATGTGGATACTTTTCTCACGGTTGCTAGGGAACTGGAGGATGCAATGGAAGGCACAGCCCTGTCAGCGACATAAGCCTAACCTGGACTTTTCTCTTTTTGAGCTATTTCATCCTGAACTTTTTTAGCTAAATGGAAAATATAATAAATTGACTTTTTGATTTCTTCCTCGGAGCAGGAATAACATGTACCTTTTGGCGGCATAACACCTTCTTCACCATCCATCCCGTTAAGAACACTTTCATACAGTTTGTCGAATCCTTTGGCTGCCAATTTATCAAAATGTTCTTTATCTTTCACCGGCGCTGCGCCCAGGGTTCCATACATGTGGCAGCGGAAACAAGTGGTGACCCAAATGGATTCACCAACGATTATATCCTCTTTGGATAAGTTCTTAAATTCGTCAGATTCATAAATATTTATGGGCGTTTTTTCCCCGCATCCCATCACAAGAAGAAAAATGAAAAAGAAAATTGTTCGCTGCATGAGTATCCTTATTTTTTAGAAACATTATTCATATGTACATTCAAAACTTAATAAAAAAATGAAGCTTCGGATTTTTATTTTCTTCATCGTACTCTCCAACTTGATTGGGCAAAATCCAGGAATTATTCAACGAAATTTCCAAAATGGGATTGATGGAATCAAAAGTACCGTTTTTGAAAAACCAGCCAGAAATCTGTTGTTGGCCGGTGGAATCGGTGTAGCGATTGCTTATCAGTTTGATAGCGATGTGCAGGATTGGTTTTTGGAAAAGCAGCCGCTCCCGGAATCTGTGAATCGTTTTGGAGACCATTATGGAAATTTGTATTCCGGGATTATTGCTTTGACTGTTTCAGGAATTTCGGCATATAAAACCAATTCGTTAAACAAATTTGAATATGCATTTGCTACTCTTAGTGCCAATGGATTAACAACAGTTATTTTAAAAGAAGTTGTAGGCAGAGAACGGCCTAATGGTGCAAACCATCGTTCTTTTCCGTCGGGGCATACATCTCACAGTTTTGCAACAGCGACCATATTTAAAGAATCATTTGGATGGAAATTGGGCGCACCTGCGTATTGTTTAGCCACCATCACAGCCATGAACCGAATCCAGGATAATAAACATTATTTAAGTGATGTTGTTTTTGGTGCCAGTCTTGGAACGGCGTTTGGGATAGGATTTTCTCAGGTTTATTTGAAGCAACCTAAAAAATTGGATTTGAGTTATAATTGGGTAAAGTCGGAAATGCAAATTACCGTCAGGTTTTAAAGGTGTTCAGGTGTTAATGTATTTACGTTTTTAACTAGAACACTTTAGAAACTATTGAACCCCTGTTTTTAAAATATCGTGAATGTGGACTATCCCGTCCGGTTTTTTTAACGATGGGTCAGAATAAACAAATAAACTGGTGATGGCATGTTTTTCCATGAGTTCTAATGCGGATAGAGCAAGCGTATCCGATGTGACCCATTTTGGGTTTTCTGACATGATTAATTTTGCAGTTTGATCAAAAAGATCATTTCCGCTGTTTTCCAATCCACGGCGAATGTCACCATCCGTGATAATGCCAACCATTTCACCATCGTCATTTAAGACGCCTGTCATGCCCAATCCTTTTTCAGATATGACCAAAAGTGCTTCCTTAATGCTGGCAGATTGATTCACAAAGGGAATTGTATCACCTGTATGGGTTAATTGATCCAACGTTAATAAGAGTCGTTTGCCCAACATACCGCCGGGGTGCAATTCGGCAAAATCTTCTTTATTAAATCCGCGAAGTTCCAGCAAGGATACTGCCAATGCATCACCCATGGCCAATGTGGCGGTTGTGCTGGCTGTGGGTGCTAAGTCTAAGGTACATGCTTCTTTTTCAACGGATGTGTCTAAATAAATGTCAGATTGTTCAGATAACGTGGAATCTTGCCGTCCTATGAGTCCAATAATAGTGACACCTTTTTTCTGAAGCGCTGGCAAAATTTGGATCAATTCCATGGTTTCGCCACTATTTGAAACAATTAGGACAACATCTTCTTTCGTAATCATACCTAGATCGCCATGTGTTGCTTCGCCAGGATGGACAAAGTGGGAAGGGGTTCCAGTGGATGCCATGGTAGAAGCAATTTTTTGAGAAATTAGCCCGGATTTACCCATTCCGGAAACAATTAGGCGTCCTGTGCATTGTAAAATAGTTTGAACTGCTGATTCAAAATTGGCATCGATTCGATCACCTATGAGAGAGACAGCTTCTGCCTCGATTTCGATGACGCGTTTTGCCACAGTTTGTATTTTAGATGGATTCATCGCTTAAAATTTAATACCATTCTCTTGACGACCTGATTAGTTTAACGACCTTTATTATGAAAACAAATTATCATTTACCTTGGGATAAGGAAGAGATTGCCAACACAATCACTCACGGATTTGGCGTGATTGCCAGTTCTATTGGTCTCGGTTTTTTATTGTATTTCGCCATTATGAAAGGGACCATTTGGGAACAGGTCAGTTTTGGCATTTTTGGATCAACCATGTTGGTTGTTTTTCTCGCCTCCACAATATATCATTCAATTCGACACCCAAGATTGAAACGGATATTTCAAACGATTGATCAGTCTGCGATATTTTTGCTTATTGCAGGATCTTATGCACCGTTTTGTTTAGTCAGTATGCGAGGCGTTTGGGGTTGGTCTATTTTAATTGCAGTTTGGCTACTTGCGATCGGTGGCATTACGCTCAAACTTTTTTATCGAGATAAAGTCGTTAAACCATTTGTGATTTTGTATGTAGCTATGGGTTGGTTATGCATTATTGCCATAAAAGAAATGTTGGAGAAAATTCCTGAATTTTCATTACTCTTTATTGTCATCGGTGGCGGCTTTTACATGACAGGAATTATTTTTTATCTTTGGGAAAGATTACCCTATAGCCATGCTATCTGGCATCTGTTTGTTCTGGGTGGATGTGCCAGTCATTATGTGGCTGTAATTGATCTCATTTTATGACAAACTTCATTCTTGCAGGATTAATCATGGCACCTTTATTCGAAAAATTTCCAGAGATTGGAAAACCTGCTCCCCACTTTTCATTAGAAGACCAAGATGGGAAAACCCATTCACTGGAGGAGTATAAAGGGAAGAAACTTGTGGTTTATTTTTTCCCAAAAGCAGACACACCAGGATGAGTGAAACAAGCATGCGGATTCCGGGATGAATCTCAAAAGTATGAAGAATTAAATATCGTTGTTTTGGGGATTAGTTATGATTCAAAAGAATCACTGAAATCCTTTCGAGAAAAATATAGAATCCCATTTAATTTTCTTTCAGATTCAGAAAAAGTGGTTGGGAAAAAATATGGAGTTAATAAATTTCTTTTCCCTTCGAGAAAAACATTTTTAATTGATGAAGATGGGATACTTATTCGAATATTTCAAGACGTAAATTTGAATACACATCCTGAAGATGTTGTGAAAGCATTTAATGAAGTTTTAATTGGAGAATAACATGAAAGTTTCTATTGAATATTGCGCCATGTGAAACTACCTGCCAAGAGCTTCCGGTCTGGAAGAAGAACTCAAATCAAAATTCCCGGGAATTGACACAAAACTCATTTCAAGTGGTGGCGGTGTTTATGAAGTGACACTGGATGGAAATCTCATTTTTTCCAAAAAAGCCTTAGATCGATTTCCGGAAGCTGGTGAAATAGAAAAATTGATCAAGGACAATTCCAACTGATTTGATTTTTAGCGTTCATTATAAAGGTCAGGATTACACACTAGATTCTGACCGAGGGATTGATTTGTCAATTCCAAATAATTTTGATGGAAAAAATCCGTCTTTTTATGGTGCAAAGTCTCCAGAAATAAAACCGGTTTTATCCGGTGATTTTATTGGTGATGTAAATAAGGGTGGGAGTTGTAATGTACCGGTAGCCACAGTTGATATTCATTGTTCCGGTACACACACCGAGTGCGAAGGTCATATCAACAATTCAGGATTGAGAATATCTGATGTTTGTCCGAGAGGATTTCTATTTTCTCAAATTATTTCAATTGAACCAGTTTTAAAATCTGATACAAATGAATCATATCATGTAGATTGTGAAAATGAATTAGTGATTTCATCCGAGTCAATTCGTAATAATCTTCATGAGGATATTGAAGCACTCATTCTTCGTACGTTGCCAAACACGGATGAAAAATTGAGTCGAAATTATGATGAAAACCCAGCCCCTTTTTTGACAAATGATGCGATTGATTTTATATCAAAAAAAGGGATCCAACATGTATTGGTGGATGTGCCTTCAATTGATAGAGCCAATGATGTTGGAAAGTTAGGAAATCATCATCGATTTTTTGAATATGGGAAAACAATTTCCGAATTACTTTATATTCCAAACTCTATTCAAGATGGACTTGGATTTCTTCAAATCCAAATCCCCAATTGGGGATTAGATGCTGCCCCAAGTCGCCCCATTTTTTATTCTGTTATATTATAGTTATTCTCTTAGCATTATTATTCTGTAAATTCTTCACTAGAATTTAATTATATAAGGATTATTATATTATGAGCGAGCAAGTAAAAAGTATAATCACATGTGATCTTGATGGAAAAGTGGAGACATTTAGCGATGGTGCAGAGAGTCTTTTTGGATATACTCAAGAAGAAGTGATCGCTAAAATGAGAGTGAGTGATTTCAGCAATGGACAGGTTGTATTGGGCCACGTTGTGGGCTGGCTGGCTGAAGCAGTAAAAAATGGCGCTTGGGAAGGCAATACGGTATTTTTGCACAAGGACGGTAGTGAATTACCTTGCCATATCAAAATTACACCCACAAAAGGAAAAGATGGCGTGCATATTGGCTATTGCGGTGTAACCACACCATTGCAAAATAAGACCGCGGACGAAGTCCGGCCAAAGATCAGTCTGATGACTAAGATCTTTACCTGGTTGGTAATTATGCGTTTACCCTTTTTAACTGCTACATTTGTCCCCATTTTTGTTGGTGCGGCTGTAGCAAAACTGGCTGGATTTCCTGTGGATTGGGGTTGGTTGGGTTTAACTCTGTTGGGTGGATCTCTTTTGCATATTGGAACCAATACGGCCAACGATTATTTTGATCACACCAGTGGTACAGATGAAGCAAATTATAATTATATGGTTCCATTCTCAGGTGGCAGCCGCAGTATTCAAATGGGCCTCATTACAGCAAAAGGAATGCTAACAGTGGCTATTGTGTCCTTTGTACTGAGTGCGGTTGTAGGTATTCCACTTATACAAAAAGCAGGGATACCAGTCTTGTGGTTGGGCTTGATTGGTTTTCTGTCCGGTTTATTCTATACAGCCCCACCTTTTCGTTTTGCATCTAGGAAAGGATTAGGTGAATTACTTATTGGACTCAATTTTGGCCCACTAATGGTTGCAGGCAGTGCTCTTATACAAACAGGAAAATTATTGCCGGACGCATTCCTAGCTGGAATTCCTATTGGTCTTCTGGTAGCTGCGATCGTATATGTAAACGAATTTCCGGATCATGATGGTGATAAAGCTACAGGGAAGAATACCTTGATTGTTGTCTTCGGCCCTGAAAAGGCTAGGATTGGTTATGTCTTGTTGGTAGCAGGTGCCTTTATCAGTATCGTGGTCATGGCTTTGAATGGAACTTTTCCCATGCTGACCATGATCGCACTTGTGGCATCTTATTTTGGTGTGAGAGCAATCCAAATACTTTATAGATACTATGACGACCGCCTGTTGCAACCTGCAAATGCCGGTACGATCAATATGCACTTTATTACAGGAGTTCTATTTTGCATTGGAATCTGGCTGGGAGCACCTGTTTAATCTTCAAAATTATTTCACCACATTCATAAAAAGCCCCTGTGTATAGGGGCTTTTTATTTGCACTAAACTAAAAAATTTTGTAATATACTTACGAGTAACTTACGAGTATATTTATAAAACACAAAGGGCGCAGAGTTCTCTAAGGAAAAGCCTTTGTAATCTTGGTGAACTCTGTGTTTAAAACTGATGAAAAAGAAAATAAAAAAACAACCATCCTTAGCTGTGATTCGGGCAGTGGCCAGGCTCAAGGAACATGAATATAAAAAAACATCCCAATCCATTGTTTGGGATGGCAAATCTATCAC
>CAXFCD010000053.1:0-3750 GCA_964001155.1 uncultured bacterium
GACTGGGTTCAACATCTGGCTTTTGAAATAGAATCCTTGGAAGAGCAAAATGAGGTCAAAGCCAAGTTGGAATCAGACGGTATTGATGTGGTTGGTCCTACGAATCATACGATTTTCAAGTCCATCTATTTTTTTGATCCCAACGGACATCGGCTAGAACTTGCTGTCAATACCAAAACTCCGGAAATGGACGCCAGACTTGATCAGGTTAAGTGGGAGATGCTTGAGGAATGGGAGCAAACCAAAATTGCCCCAGATCATGCACGTTGGATGCACGAAAGGGATTGAGCTCAACTGATAATTAAAATAAAAGGAAAATTACATTTCAATCTTTAGGGATCAAAAATGACAAATCCATCTTTGAATCACTCAAATGACCTTTTCGACAATCCAATGGGGTTTGATGGTTTTGAGTTCAACCAGCGAAAAAAAGGCCATCGATTTGGAGAAGGAAATTTTAAATCATTATTTGAGTCCATGGAACGTGATCAGATAAAAAGCGGTATGATCAATCCTCAATAAAACATTGGAATAAACAAATCATCCAATCATTCATTCTTTAATCGTTTAAGATTTTGGAAACCCATAATCCAAATGATCCTTCCCTAAAAAGCTGGGTAGAAAGTGCCAATCAGATCGATTGTCATTTTCCTGTTCAAAACCTTCCTTTTGGAGTTTTTTCAGATAACAAAAACACATCGAAACGCGTTGGAATCGCTATTGGGAAACAAATTCTTGATCTTTCCGTAATTGAAAAAACAAAATATTTGTCTGTTGTTGAGGGAACTTTCAGTCAGCCATCCCTTAATGCGTTTATGGAAATGGGGGCTTCGGTATGGAAAGAAACCCGTAATGCCATCAGCAGGATTCTTGTCCAGGAAAGTAGATTTTTTCGAGAAAATCCTGTTCTTCTGGAAAAAGCCTTAGTCGATTCAAAAGATGCAAAGATGCATCTTCCTCTTGAAATAAGCGAATACACAGATTTTTATTCATCGAGGGAACATGCTACCAATGTAGGCGCAATGTTTCGGGACCCTAGTAATGCTTTGATGCCTAACTGGCTTCATATTCCCATTGCTTACAATGGTCGTGCGAGCACCATTGTGATCACCGATACAGAGATCCGTCGTCCGCTAGGCCAAATTAAGTTAGCTGATCAAGAAAAACCTATTTTTGGTTCTTGTAAAAAACTGGATTTTGAATTGGAAATGGGAGCGATTGTGGGGAGTTCAAGTACACTCGGTCAACCGATCAACATGGAACAGGCGAAAGGGATGATCTTTGGATATGTGATTCTCAACGATTGGAGTGCAAGAGATATCCAGGTTTGGGAAAACAAGCCTCTTGGACCGTTTCAATCTAAAGCCTTTGCGACTTCGATTTCACCATGGATCGTGACTCAGGAGGCTCTTGAACCTTTCCTTGTTGATGGACCAACACAGGACCCAGCCCCACTTCCCTACCTTAAACAAAGAGGGAAAGCTAATTATGATCTTCATCTTAAAGTATTGTTAAAGCCTGAAAATACAAACTCACAAACAATCATCTCGGAAACAAATTTCAGGTATATGTATTGGTCTACTCCCCAGCAATTAACTCACCATGCTGTTTGCGGTTGCAGGATGCGTAATGGGGATCTATTAGGATCGGGAACTATCAGTGGCCCAGACCGAAAATCCTGTGGAAGTTTGTTGGAATTGTCCTGGAATGGGGAGAATCCAATCAAATTGGAAAATGGGGAAGAACGATCTTTTCTTGAAGACGGAGACACTTTATCAATGACTGGATTCTGCCAGGGAGAAAATTACCGTGTTGGTTTTGGGGAAGTAAGTGGAAAAATTAACCCCCCGATGGATCCGGCTTGTTTTTAAATTAACGGTTAGGTCCCACTCAGGCTCTGAGTAAAAACCGTTTATTCCGCTTGAATTCAACAACACCTTACAACCTGGCACCTTGCTCAGGGTCAAAGATCGAACATCCTGAAAGATCGGCCCGAACTTTGATGGTATCGCCGTATTTCGGTTTTTGACCTGAATTGGGTATTTTCAGGGTAAGCTGATGTTTCCCGAAAAGGGAAAAAACTGACAAATCGGGTCCAAGGTTTTCGACGTTATTGACTTTAACTTCAAAGCTCACCGAATGTTTTGGTTTCGGCTTGGGTTCATGAATGAACAGGTTTTCCGGACGGATCCCGATACAAACTAAACTTCCGGGATCAGGATCATTACAAAAGGCATAATGTCCAACTGGAAACCGGACGGATTCTGTTGAAACAAAGTATTCTCCATTGGAAATTTCAAGTTCTCCCGGGATGAAATTCATTCTTGGGGTTCCAATAAACTCGGCAACAAAACGGTTTTTGGGAGTTTGGTATATTTCATCCGGCGTCCCTACTTGCTGCAGACAGCCCTGATGGAGGACGGCAATCTTGGATGCAAGAGACATGGCCTCAATCTGATCATGGGTAACAAAGACGATGGTGGCATTCAGTTCACGGTGAAGATTTTTTAGCTCCACACGCATCTCTGTTCTCAATTTTGCGTCCAGGTTGCTCATGGGTTCGTCGAGCAGGAAGATATCCGGTTTATGCACCAGAGCTCTTCCCATAGCTACCCGTTGTCGTTGCCCTCCTGAAAGCGATGCCGGTTTTCGGTCAAGCAGCTCTCTGATTTGAAGAAGATCTGCAGTTTTGTTCAGTGCATTCTCTATTTCATTTTTAGGAACCCCTCTGCATTTCAAACCAAAGGTGATGTTCTGGCTGACCTTCATCGTCGGGTAAAGAGCATATGACTGAAAAACCATCGCAATATTACGGTCTTTGGGAGCCAAATGAGTGACTTCTCTGTTATGGATATGAATTTCTCCGCCATGATCGACGTTTTCAAGACCGGCGACACAGTTCAAAAGGGTCGATTTTCCGCACCCGGAAGGACCGAGTAAAACCAGAAATTCGCCTGTTTCGACTTCCAAATTGATATCACTCAAAACCTGAGCTTTGTTGAACGATTTATTCAGATTTTTGATGGAAAGTGACATTTTTGGCGATCAACCTTTCAATGCACCCGAAGTCAGTCCCCGTATAAAAAATTTGCCTGCCAGCAAATAAATCAAAAGAGTCGGTAAAGCTGTCAGAAGCGTAGCAGCCATGTTGACATTATGTTCCTTAACACCATAGGTGGAGTTGACGATGTTGTTCAAAGCCGCCATGACCGGCTGCTGACCAACTTCGCCAAAAGTCAGGGCAAAGATAAAATCATTATAAATTCCGGTGAAAATCAAAATCACACAAACCACGATGATCGAAGGGGATAATGGCAGAATGACCTGGAAAAAAATCCTGAAAAATCCTGCGCCATCAATCAGCGCAGCCTTGATCAATTCCCTGGGTAAAGAAACAAAATAATTCCTGAATAACAAGGTTGTCAGCGGGACTCCATAGACGGTATGCAAAAGGATCAGTCCAGAAGCAGTGCCAAATAGCCCCATTTCTCTGAGAGTTACTGCAATAGGGATCAGATATAATTGAAATGGCATGAAGCATCCCATCAAAAGTCCCGCGAGTAACAAATCTGATCCTTTGAACTTCCACTGAGTGAGTGCATAGCCATTCAGTGCTCCCAGAAAAACGGAAAGGATCAGGGATGGGATGGTGATGGCGAAAGTGGCTATGAAATGCGGTTTGACCCCATTACAACTGAGTCCCACGCATGCATGACTCCAGGCTTTGCTCCATCCATCGAGCATCCACTC
>CAXFCD010000054.1:0-2032 GCA_964001155.1 uncultured bacterium
GATCCAATGGCCATCCTGGCCACTCCATCCGCCAACCAACGAAGCTGATGATGGTCTATGAGAAGGCGATAAAATGAAATCGGATCCCCGATAAATTCCTCCAGGTCCCTCCCAAGGATCAGTCTCGAAAGGTCACGGACTCCATAGGCAAGCCAGTCGTTGCCTGCCCCTGCGCTGAAATTCACAGAAAGCCCCAAAAGTCCATCATCAGTGTTGATTCTGGTTAACACACATGAATAATTCGGCTTTTTGTGAAACGGGTCTGATCCCTGAAGGGTGTCGGAAGTAGGGACCCTCAAATCTATGATTTCGATATCTATGATTTTGCTCATGATAGGAATTTTTTAACAATGATGTTTTAGGAAACGAAACCCCGATGCAAATCTCCAAATGTATTTGAGGAAAAAATGTTTTCACTCATAACGCAATTTTTTCGATATGCCGCATCTGCACAAATATTAATCATTTCAATTAAATAAAATAAATAGATGTTTAATTTTTAGTCATTTAAAAAGTTTAAATTAAAATATTATCAATAATATCAATATATTAAAATGGCATGCTACTTGTAATTAAATGATCAGCTCAATGAGTTCCTTAATTAAAATTCATTAGTTAAGGGTTTTGACGTGCCGTGCTCATTGAGCTAAATCCCAGCCAGCGGTGGATGAAAACACTGGCCGATTGAGAAATGGTCTCATGAGGTTATTCATGCCTCCTCCTAGCCGGATCTTGATCTGTCCTCTTTGTATTGGCCGGTGGCAATACACCGGCCAAGCACCTGTTATTTTTGCATTTCTTCACCGTCAACCAACCTTTCGGTTTTAAATATATTTTCTTCTGCTGTTGAATCATATGGGTTTTGGTGGACTGGCGAAGATAGAGGTCACCACAGCCAATACTGAAAAGACAAAGAATGTAGATAAAGAGGTTTCATAGCTGCCGGTATGATCCCTTAAGATACCCGATAACAAAGGCCCAAAAGCCTGAGCTGAAACCTGAAAAAACAAGACCACGCCCCTAATCGAGCCATAACTTTTCCTGCCAAAAAAATCTGCCCAGGCAATCGGCAGGATGGTCAGAATCCCTCCGATCCCAATTCCAAAAAAAATGGCTGAAAGGTACCCCTGCCAGGAGGTTGAAATGATGAGCATGAGGCAGGAACTTGTGGCCAGAGAAAACGCAGAAATTATCAGTGCCAGCCGAATGGTAATTCTCCTCACGATCAGCCCAAAGACGACCCCCGAAACTGCTGATAAGAATGAAAAGGTGGCAATGATTGTTGCGGTGGTATTGGTGTCGATCTGTCTTTCAATCAGGTGTGGGGCCTGATGAAGTGAGATCCCCGCCTGTACCGGGTAAATCAAGACGGTGTATAGACATAGAACCCAGAAGGCCTTGGTCTTTAATGCTTCCTCCCTGCTAAATTTAGGTTCTTCATCCTTTAATTGAATTTTTTCATGACCAACATTTGTTTTCGACGGATCTAGCCCGTCAGGAAACAGGCCAAGGTCCTCAGGTTTTTTTATTTGAAGTAAATAGTTTGGTAAAAATCCAACAACCAGGACGGTGATTCCTATGACCACCCAAGCGAATCTCCATCCGTTGTATTGAATTGATGCTTGTGCGATAAGTGGCATCGCGACTAGGCCAAGCATCTGAATAAAAGTCGTAATGGCGGTTGCCAAACCTCTTGATCTAAAAAACCAGTTATTGATCGACCCATATATCCCCAGGTCGAAAGGGCCCGCAAAATTCATCCGGGCCAGACAAAACAATATGAAAAAGAAGGCCAGGGAATCGGTGAGTGAAAGGAGCAT
The DNA here is from genome assembly GCA_964001155.1 of uncultured bacterium. GTDB lineage: Bacteria > Fidelibacterota > Marinisomatia > Marinisomatales > UBA1611 > CAXFCD01. Next base: position 1,821 of record CAXFCD010000054.1, read on the forward strand.
CACCGTGAATCCGGTAAATAATATGCTCACCGAAAGAATGATTCTGGGACCGTATTTATCGAGATAGGGGCCCAGAAAAGGGGAGGAAAGTGCCGCCAAGATTCCACCTGCAGAAACCGCAGCAGAAATTGAGGTGAGTGACCATCCGAACTCGGATGTCATGGGAGTTATGAAAATTGAAAGAGGGGCAACAGCGGGTCCTTGTCGCGCAA
>CAXFCD010000055.1:0-19477 GCA_964001155.1 uncultured bacterium
ATCGAAGTCTCCAGCCATATGTCTCCGGTGGATGAAGCCGTTCACCAGATGATTATGGAGGAATTCGCAAAGGATAAAGAACAGGTCGAGCGTTTCAGAAAAGAGCAGATTCGCAAGGAAATCCATGACACCCGTCTGAAGGAGCAACAAAAATCTTCCAAAAAATTGGAATTATTATCTCTGAATGATCAGCGGGAACTGGAAAAGAAAGAGTCAGAGAAAAAACAGCAAGAATCAGAAACAAAAAAGAAGCAGCAAGAAGAAGAAGTCCGTAAAAAAGAAGAAGAAGCTGCGAAGAGAAAGCAAGAGGCGGAAGATCGAAAACGCAAACAGGAAGAGAAAGAAAAAGCCCATAAAGCCGCTTCCAGTAAAAAAGCAAAAGAGCTTAAGAAAAAATTCAAATCCACCAAAAAATTACGCTCTATTAATTTAACTGATATTCAATCGGAGATCGGTGCTGGTACCAGTAAGCAGCCTTCCGGTAAAAAAGCTAAAAAAGAAGAGCAAGTTCATCAATCCGTCAAAACCAAGGTGAAAGGGATCTTGGCACAGATGGATAGCAAGACCAAGAAAAAATCGCATAAAAAAGCAAAATCTCGCGAGGAAGAGGAAATTCACGAAGTGGTCGAAAGGCCAGCGATCCAAATTGCTGAATTTTCCAACGTTGAAGAATTAGCTAAAATTTTTGAGGTCACCGCTAGTGATATTATCCAAACCTGTATTGAATTGGGAATGTTGGTTACCAAAAACCAGCGAATCGATTGGGATGTGATTGAACTCTTGGCAGAAAATTATGGATACACGGCTGAAAAAATAACTGATGTAGGCGAAGAATTATTCTCCTTCGAAGAATCGGAAGAAGATTTAGAAAATGCTGTGTCCCGGGCACCCATTGTTACCGTTATGGGACATGTGGATCACGGAAAAACAAGTTTATTGGATTATATCCGTGAAACCAATGTGGCTGAAGGAGAGTCAGGCGGAATTACCCAGCACATTGGTGCTTATAAAGTTCTATATAACGAACGTACTTTAACATTTTTAGATACGCCTGGACACGAAGCATTTACAGCCATGAGGGCCCGTGGCGCTCAAGTGACAGATATTGTCATTCTTGTTGTGGCAGCAGATGATGCGGTGATGCCTCAAACCATTGAAGCAATTTCCCATACAAAAGCGGCCGAGGTGCCCATGGTGGTGGCTATAAATAAAATGGATAAACCGGGTGCTGATCCTGAAAAAGTTCGACGAGCTCTATCCGAGCACGAAGTATTGACAGAATCTTGGGGTGGAAAAATCCAGGATATCGAGATTAGTGCCAAAACCGGTTCCGGGATTGATAACCTCATGGAAAGTTTGTTGCTGGAAACAGACGTATTAGAATTAAAAGCCAATAAAGATTGTAATGCCCGCGGTACCGTGATTGATTCCAGATTGGATCGTGGTTTGGGCCCTGTAGGTACTGTCTTAATCCAAAAAGGTACCTTAAAAATTGGCGATCCTTTTATTTGCGGTGATTATTCCGGAAAGGTTCGTGCCATTTCCAATGAACATGGCATTCGACTTAAAGAAGCTGGCCCTTCAGATGCGGTTCAGATTCAAGGGTATGAAAATGTCCCTCAGGCCGCAGATATATTCGCTGTATTAGACGATGAAAAAGAATTAAAACGCGTTTCCGGAGAACGTCAACGGATTCGCCGTGAAATTGAGCAAAAGAAAATGGCATTCTCCTTAGATCATATGTCATCTTTGATCAAGGAAGGTGCTATCAAAACATTGCCGTTAGTGATTAAAGGTGATGTAGATGGTTCGGTGGAAGCACTCGCAGAATCTCTGGAAAAACTGACCACAAAGGAAGTTGGGATTAAAGTGATCCATAAAGCCGTGGGAATGGTCACAGAATCAGATGTTCTTTTGGCGGAAGCCTCCAAGGCTGTGATCATCGGTTTCCATGTACAGGTGAGTTCCAATGCAAGATTACAAGCACGGCAAGCCGGTGTGGATATCAGAACCTACAATGTGATTTACAACGCTGTGGAAGAATTAACCATGGCGCTGGAAGGGATGCTGGAACCGGATAAGGTGGAAAGCAGTCTCGGGAAAGCAGAAGTGTTGACTCAATTCAAGATTCCGAAAATTGGATTCATTGCCGGTTGTAAAGTGGTGGAAGGACTCATTATACGAAACGGAAAAGCACGTGTAACCCGGGATGGTGAAGTACTAGCCGAGGGAATGATTAATTCCTTAAAAAGACATAAAGACGATGCCAGAGAAGTAAAGGAAGGCCTGGAATGTGGTATTGGCATCGATGGTGTAAAGAAATTTCAAGAAGGTGATATCATAGAAGTTTACGAGGTCCGGGAAGTGAAGCGTAAACTGGAATTAAGTTGAACACAAATAAACCCTATAGCCGCATGGACAGAGTCGGAAATCAGGTCCTGGATATTTTAAGCGGCATTCTTACAAAAAATATAGATCTGTCCCATCTGGGATTCGTCACATTTACGCATGTGGATGTTGCCCCGGATTTGCGTTCTGCCAAAGTGTATTACAGCGTATTGGGCCGAAAGAAATCTGATGAAGAAATCCGCATTGCCATCAATCAAAAAAGGAAGGCGTTTAAAAAATATATGGGTCCTGAACTCCATTTAAAAAGTACACCGGATTTGCGATTCTACCACGACGAAAGCCTTCGTTATGAAGACAAGATTAATAAACTGCTCCATAAAATAGACATCCCAGACAGAGACGATGATACTGAATATTCATAAACCGGTCGGTTGGACATCTTTCGATGTTGTGAAAAAAATTCGCGGGATTGTCCGGGAAAAGAAAGTGGGACACGGCGGGACATTGGACCCATTCGCGGAAGGTGTCCTGATCATAGGTACAGGGAAAGACACTAAACAACTTCATACCATTACCGCTGAGGATAAATCCTATACGGCTACCTTACAATTTGGCGAGCTTACTGATACATTGGATATGGAAGGGGAAATTTTAGAGAGACAATCCATCCCGGAGATGCAGCAAACCAAAATTGAACAAGTCCTAAATTCCTTTCTAGGAACATGTATGCAAATACCGCCCATGTACTCTGCGAAAAAAGTGAATGGGCAGCGACTCTATAAATTGGCTCGGAAAAATATTGAAGTGGAGCGGGAAACAGTGGAAGTCCAAATTCGTGATATTCACCTCATAGAATTCAAAGAGAACCAAATCACTTTTTCACTCACCTGCTCTAAAGGGACTTACGTCCGCGTTTTGGGAAAAGATATTGCAGAAAAGTTAGGAACAGTAGGCCATTTAATATCACTCATCCGGACACAAGTTGGGGGATTTTCGATCGATGAAGCCCAAACAATCCCGGAATTTGAAGACTCATGGAAATTATCCGTTATTTAGAAAATTTTGATCCGTTGGAATCTTCGGTCGTTACAATTGGTTCTTATGATGGGATTCATCGTGGTCACCATGATATTCTTACTTCTGTTGTGAACCATGCTCATGTCCTTCAAGTACCCTCAGTATTAGTCACATTTGATCCGCATCCACGGCACATTTTAGATCCTACTGCGGACAAACTTTCCCTCATCATGGGGATTGACCAAAAACTGGAAATTATTGAATCCCTTGGATTAGATCTGGTCTATGTGATTGATTTCACGGAAGCTTTTTCAAAAACCACTGCTCAGGACTTCTTAAATAAAACCGTTATTCCAAATTTTAATCCGGAATACATGATCGTTGGCTACGACCACCATTTTGGGTATCAACGTGAAGGGAGTCCGGAATTTTTGAAAACCTATTGTGGTGAACAAAATATCGGGTTGGAGGTGGTTCAGCCCGTTTCGGATGAAAGTCACGTGATTTCCAGCACCCATATTCGAAAATTAATCCAGGATGGCTTTGTCCGTCGGGCGAACTTTGAACTGGGCTCTGTCTTCGGTTTTCGGGCAACTGTTGTCCATGGTGCAGGTCGGGGAAAAGATTTGGATTTTCCCACCGCAAACGTCATTCCCGTGGAGAAAAACCAGTTGATGCCCAATCCCGGTGTCTATTTTACAAGAGGAAGGATTAATGGACTTCAACTATATGGTATGTGTAACTTTGGCACTAGACCTACCTTCAATGAAGAAGAACTTGTTTTGGAAATCCACTTCTTCCATGACAATTTCGTTGACCTGTACGGGAAAGAGATCAGAGTAGAGTTTTTAGAGAGAATAAGGGACGAAAAGAAATTTCCCTCCCCAGAAGATTTAAAATCACAATTAATAATAGATAAACAAACATGCCTTGAGTTACAAGGTAAGTACGAATAGGAGTAACTATAAAATGCCTATCTCAAAAGAAGAGAAACAAAAATACGTTGAGCAATTCGGAAAAGATGCGAACGATTCAGGTGCGCCGGAAGTCCAGATTGCTATTCTAACTCATCGTATTCGTGAATTGACTGACCATGTTAAAAATCATAAAAAAGACCACCACACTCGTCGTGGACTGGTTCAGTTGGTTTCAAAAAGAAAGAAAATGCTGAAGTACCTTATGCGGTATAATGCAGAATCTTATGTTAACATAGTAAAAGAGTTGTCCATCCGAGGTTAGGAAGAATAGAGAACTCATAAGAAAAGAAGAAAATAGAAAATGAAAAGTACAGAAAAAACAATCGCCGGAAAAACAATGCGATTGGAGACGGGAAGAATTGCCCGTCAAAGTAACGGTTCCGTTTTGGTAACCTATGGAGAAACAACTGTCCTTGCGGCTGTGAATGCAGCCAAGGAGCCCAGAGAAGATATTGATTTTTTCCCACTCCAAGTTGAATACAGGGAAAAACATTATGCCGGCGGGAAAATCCCCGGCGGGTTTTTTAAACGGGAAGCACGACCCGCAGAACATGAAGTTCTCACCAGCCGGTTGACAGACCGACCCATCCGGCCGCTGTTCCCTAAAGGGTTCAAAAATGAAACCCAAGTTATGATCACTGTACTGCAAAGTGACGGTGAAAATATGGCTGATGTGTTGGCTGGTGTTGGTGCATCCGCTGCACTCATGACATCCACCATCCCTTGGCACGGTCCCATCGCAACTGTTCGTGTCGGACGTGTTGATGGTGTGTATGTGATTAACCCCACCCGGACAGAGCAACAAGACTCCGATATGGAAATGGTTGTTTCCGGAAACAGTGAAACAGTGGTAATGGTGGAAGGTGAAGCAGACTGTATTTCTGAAGCAGAAATGCTGGATGCACTTAAACAAGCACACACTGTTATTAAAGAAATCATTGAATTGCAAAATGAATTGGTTGCATCCTTGGATGTGGTTAAGGATGAAGTTGTGATTCCTGAACCGGAGGAAGCGTTAGTTTCAGCTGTGGATGGAAAAATTGGTAGCCAAATTGATGATATTGTAAAAATTGCAGATAAACATGAACGTGATGATGCTAAACACAAAATGGTTAATTCGATTTTGGAATCTTTGGAAGAAGATTTTCCGGAAGAAAGCGGCACGATCAAATCCATTATTGATGATCGCTTCAAAGCAGGTTTCCGCGAACAAGTTTTGGCAACAGGTGTACGTAGTGATGGACGGTCCACAACCGATATTCGTGACATTACTATTGAACCGGATTTGTTAAGCCGGACACATGGTTCAGCGTTATTTACCCGTGGTGAAACACAGGCCTTGGTGGTGACAACACTCGGATCCAAAAGTGATGAAATGATTATAGATAGTGCAGATGAAGATTATAAGAAATCATACTATCTACATTACAACTTCCCACCATATTGTGTAGGTGAAACGGGTCGAATTGGATTTACCAGCCGTCGTGAAATTGGTCATGGAAACTTGGCTCAACGGGCAATTAAACCTGTATTGCCGGCCTATGACGATTTCCCATACACTATCAGAATTGTATCTGAGATTATGGAATCTAATGGATCATCTTCCATGGCTTCTGTATGTGGTGGTTCCTTAGCATTAATGAGTGCAGGTGCCCCTATCAAAGATCACGTAGCTGGTATTGCTATGGGACTGATTACCGATGGTAAACGTCACGCAATTTTAAGTGATATCTTAGGGATGGAAGATCATCTCGGTGATATGGATTTTAAAGTTGCTGGAACAGAAAAAGGCATCACTGCAATCCAACTTGATCTTAAAATTGAAGGATTATCCTTTGAATTGATGGAACAAGCTTTGGAACAAGCGAACGCAGGTCGGATGCATATTCTTGGCAAAATGAATGAAGCCATGTCTCAGCCAAATGAAATTTCGCAGTATGCACCGCGAATCATGTCCATTACGATCAATCCTGAAAAGATTGGTGCTTTGATTGGACCCGGTGGTAAAAACATCAAAAAAATCATTGAGGACACTGAATGCGAAATCAATGTGGATGATGATGGAATTGTAACCATAGCTGGTGCCAATACGGATAAATGCAATGATGCTGTTGAATTAGTCCAAGCATTAACCTTTGAACCTGAAGTGGGCATGGAATTCGATGCCATTGTAACGCGTCTCATGACGTTTGGCGCTTTCGTAGAATTCGCTCCAGGACGGGAAGGTATGGTGCACATCTCAGAATTAGAGTGGCATCGCGTTGAAAAAGTCGAAGATGTTTTAAAACCGGGTGATGATGTTCGTGTCCGATTGATTAAAATTGATGATCAGGGACGTTTGGACTTTAGCCGGAAAGCGCTTTTAGATAAACCGGAAGGTTATGTGGAGCGTCCACGTAAACCTCGACGAGATGGCCATCATCGGGGTGGACGGAAACCGTTTAAGAAACGCCGTTTCTAATCCGGAATTCCCAAATTGATGAAACGGTGAAAATGTTTATAAATATTTTCACCGTTTTTGTTTTTAGGCCAATCCACAATTAATTTTATCCCATAATTTATGGTTCCTGAACTATCATCCCATTATCAAGAAAGATTACCCTCTGCGATTCGTCAAGCGCAGATCATTTTTTCTCAAAGAGATGACAAAGATTCAGTCCAAGTTGTGAATCTGGCAATCGGGAATGTTTCCTTGCCCATGCATCCTGCCATGAAAAAACGGATGAATGACCTTGGCGAAAATGGATTTTCCGATGGCGTGGTGAAATACACACCAAGCGTTGGGACTGATGAAGCCAGAAATGCTTTTCTAAATATTATCGGTTCTGAAGGTGTGGATACATCCAACCTACACTGCATGATTACTGATGGCGGTTCCCAAGCCATGGAACTCATGATGTTGGGTGTCTGCGGTCCTTCGGCACAAAAACCGCTCATGCTTCTGGACCCTGCTTATACGAATTATATCGAATTTGGGAAACGTCTATCAATTCCTGTCATCACAGGAAATCGCGAAATTGCAGATGACGGTTCTTTTAATCCTTTAGATTTGGATAAAATTGACTCATTGATCCAAAAGCAAAATCCAGGTGCTATCGTGGTCATTCCTTCTGATAATCCAACGGGACAATTCCTGAATCAAAATCAACTTATTGATTTAGTAAAAATTTGTGTGAAACATAATATTTGGATTGTGAGTGATGAAGCCTACCGTCAACTTTATTTCGGTGAAGATGGTTCATCCAGTATTTGGAAAATCACCGAAGATGAGGTTCTGGGCATAACCGGTTCAAGGATTAGCATTGAATCCTCGTCTAAAGTCTGGAATGCCTGTGGATTAAGGATCGGTGGTTTAGTGACTGATAATTTGGAATTCCATCAAAAGGCAGTTTCCGAATACACAGCTAATCTATGCGCCAATGCAATCGGCCAACACATTTTTGGTGCTATAGCACATGAATCCAATGAAGATTTGAATGATTGGTATGAAACCCAACGTGACTATTATCGATCTTTAATTCTGCCATTGCGTAAGAATCTTATGGAAGAAATGCCCGGGCTTATTGTAACCAACCCTGAAGCAGCCATTTATTTTGTCATTGATTTCCGGAATATATGTGATGAGTCTTTTGATGCGGGAGACTTTGTGAAATATTGCTCTGCAAAGGGGAAGGTGGCTGTTGATGGCCAAGATTATACATTATTGTTGGCGCCCATGGCAGGATTTTACTCGGATGAAAAAAAAGGGCGCACTCAATTAAGAGTTGCTATGGTTGAACCAAAATGGCTGATTGAAAAAACACCAAAACTTTTAGCAGCTTTATTCGAAGCCTATCAAAACCTATAGAAAAATTCATTTCACTTGACCGATGGGATCACCGTCGCTAATTTAAAGTATAACTTGAAGTAATTTTAATAATGGCGAAGATACAACCGAAGGTAAAAAAACTATATTATTCCATTGGGGAAGTGAGCGAACTGACCCAATTAAAAGCTTACGTATTGCGGTATTGGGAGACAGAGTTTTCCCAACTGAGCCCTCCAAAAAATCGGGCCGGCAACCGTACATACCGCCAGAAAGACATTGAAATGATCCTGAATATCAAGGATTTGCTTTATAATAAAAAATTTACCATTGAAGGCGCACGATCCGTAATTGCTGGAAAAGAATCCATTCCTGAACCATCACAAAATTCTGAATCTTTTACTGAGAAACAGCAGGTGATATTTCGTAAAATTAGGGACGATTTAGAAGCGATTTTAAACATTATCTCTGAATAAATCATCGGAGCGTGGCGCAGCCCGGTAGCGCACGTGCATGGGGTGCACGGGGTCGCAGGTTCAAATCCTGTCGCTCCGACATAAAAAGACTCGAAAGAGTCTTTTTTAGTTTAAGGTTAAAAGTAAATTCTGCCCACTAAAACTATCATTTTATGCCCGATTCCGTATTTATTTTTGTGACCCTGAGTCTTGTAATCCTGGTGGGTGCTGCCTATTGGTTGCGCATTCCCCGGGCAACCATCCCCTTGGGCATCGTTTATTTAATTTTTATCATATTAAATCCTGCAGGCCCGCCAACGCCTAATAAATCCAAGCAGTATTCTGAACCAACACCCGTTTCAAATCAAAAATTGCATGAACAATCAATGGCGAAAACCAAGCCAGTCCAACCCATCGGAACAACCATCCAACCCCAGTTGCTTACTTTTGAATCAGGACGAACCCAAAAGGATTTGCCCATCAAAGAAGAAACTATTCCTAAAATCGAAATAACTCCAGTGATCGAAAATGAGAAAAAAAAGGAAGAGAAAGATAATAATTATTTACTCCGATTGAGAGATATTCAGATTTGCAGGAATGTGGTGAACCGTACGCCTGTTGGGTCAGATGTTTATTTTAGTAAAAATGTTGATTCACTCTACTGTTTTACTCGAATCCAAAATACCGGCGGGAAACAGGAGGTGAAACACGTTTGGTATTTTGAGGATCGATTGATGACCCAAGTAAGATATAATATTAAAAAATCGAATATTTACCGCTCCTGGACGAAAAAAACTATCCTATCTAATCAAGTGGGTCAATGGCGCGTTGATGTTCAGGATTCCGCCGGAAATGTTATCGGTTCAAAACAATTTGAGATTACGAACGCACTCACCACAAACTAATATTTTGAAACATTTATTTTTTCTGTTTATGGCATTGCTCGTTGCCTGTGGGCCCATTGCACGTAAAAAGGAGATTCATATGAACTGGACAGAGTTCGACTTGGATCTTCCCGCAGGGATTGTGGTCTATGAAGGGCAAAATAAAAATATTCCTCTAAAAGCCTGGGTAGCCAAAGTGGATTTATCCAATGCTCGGATTTCCGCTGGTGTCCTGTCATCTACTGATAAAGACAGAAAAGAAACTCCACTTCATTTTCTTGAAAATTCCGGTGCTAGGATTGTACTCAATGGCGGATATTTTTTAATGGATAAAAACCCCACCCGCCATGTGGGCTTATTGAAAACAAACGGAACTTTGGAAGAACCTGCAAGCCCCTCAGTGCTTAGGGACCAATCCCGGTATTATATCAATCGCGGTGCCTTTGGGATCAGAAATGACGGAACAGTTGACATTGCCTGGTGTTCTACGAAAAATGATTCCATCTTTGAATGGCAAGAGCCTCTGCAAAATCGTCCCGGTTTACCCATGGATTCACTTCCATTCCCCAAAGCGGAATTTTGGAATATGAAGGAAGCCATTCATGCCGGACCGGTATTGATCTCTGATGATAAAATTAACGTGACGGCTGAGGAAGAAGTCTTTTTTAATACGCCTGTTGCCGGCGTTCAACCACGCTCTGCAGTTGGATATACAAAAAACAATGAACTCATTATGATGGTGGTGGACGGTCGGCAACCAGATAGTCGAGGTGTTTACCTTGAAGAGTTGGCTATCATGATGAAACAATTCAATTGTGTGGAAGCCTTGAACTTGGATGGTGGTGGGTCCAGCGCTATGGTAGCGGATAGCCGACTATTGAACCGGCCTGCTGGGCGAACCTTTCAAAGGGAAGTTATGTCAGCCATTGGAATTTTTTACCATGATTAAATCATAGTTTAAACAAAATGAAACCATTAAGAAAATTATACGATTGGGTCTTAGACTGGGCAGATAAACCATCGGGTCCAAGTGCATTGGGGATCATGTCCACTGCTGAAGCCTCCTTTTTCCCTATCCCGCCGGATGTGTTGCTTATTCCCCTGGCTTTAGGGAAACGGGAAAGTGCCTTTCGATTCGCTTTCATTTGCAGCGTAGGTTCTATCATCGGCGCCATGATTGGCTACGGTATTGGATTGTGGATTTGGTGGGGTGAAGTAGGAGTTTTTTCCGGATTTGCTCAATTCTTTTTTGACCATATCCCCGGATTTTCTGTTGAAGGGTTTGATAAAATTAAAGCGCTATATGATGAATATAATTTTATGATTGTTTTTACAGCGGGATTTACACCTATTCCGTTCAAATTATTCACGGTGAGCGCCGGCGCTTTTAACATTAATTTTGCTCTGTTTATTTTAGCCAGTATCGTAAGTAGAAGCGCTCGTTTCTATTTAGTTGCAGGGTTGATTAGAAAATTCGGCGAACCCATACGAGAATTTATTGAAACGTATTTCAATCTCTTAGCGCTCGCATTTACGGTTTTGCTGCTTGGTGGATTTTTCATATTGAAATTTTTATTTTGAAAATTCGGGGTGTGGCGCAGTCCGGTTAGCGCGCGTCGTTCGGGACGACGAGGCCGGAGGTTCGAATCCTCTCACCCCGACTTTTTTTCATTTTTTCCCTTTTACGATGTAACTTTACCGCATGGATAACATCAAACTCCTTTTAAGAATTGCCGGGTATTCAGGGTTTGCGCTCTTTTTCATCCAAATCCTGAATCTTTATATTGAATTATTTGAGCCCTCGGAAACCTTGTTCGAAATCTCCTTTGTTACAGGAATTGGCGCGCTTTTTATTTTAGTTCTCTTGGATAAATTCACTAACAAAGAAGATAAGTTTTATTCAAAAAATATCGAGAAATAATCATGCTGATAACCACCCAAGACCAATTTGAAGAATACCGCATTAAAAAAACATTTGGCATAGTACAGGGCAGTACCATCCGTGCTCGACATATCGGCACTGATATTTTAGCCGGCTTCCGAAATCTTGTGGGTGGTGAAGTCCACGAGTATACTAAAATGCTGGCAGAATCCCGAGAACAAGCACTTGACCGAATGAAAACTGAAGCTGAAGCGATGGGAGCAAATGCAATTGTTTGTTTGCGGTTCACCACATCCACCATTATGTCTGGCATGGCAGAATTCCTGGCTTTTGGGACAGCAGTTCTTGTTGAACTGAAATCAACACATAATTAAGGGTATTGTTTTTAATGGTTTGACCATCTATATTCCTGTTCATGTATTTTGACTTTCATTTCAATTCCGAAGACGAAGACCAATGGTTGGAAGGGCTGGAGTCCGTAGATGATGAACCTGAAATGAAGGAAGCGGTCCGTATTCAGGATCCAATTTCCACCTTGGGCCTAGAACCACCTCTCACAGCCGAAATCGGCACCAGTCTTAAAAACGCCTTAAACCAACTCCAAAAAGAAAAACAGAATTGTCTCCTCATTGTTGAAAATGGTATGTTAAGAGGCATCCTGACAGAAAGAGATATTTTGTTAAAAGTGACAGGAAAAGGGTTTGACCTTGATTTGGTGACTGTGGATGAATTCATGACAGAACACCCTGAATATTTATCACCGGAAGACCCTTTGGCCTATGCCTTGAATAAAATGCATATTGGCGGGTTCCGTCATGTTCCTATTGTAGACGATGACAGGAATCCTGTTGGACTCATCAGTATCAGCAATATTATTTCAACAATTGCGGACTATTTCAGTCGAGAAATCATCAATTTACCCCCCTTGGATCGTCTTGTGGATTCCGCTCGCCAAGAAGGCGGCTAATCCACACTTTTTTCGAAAATATTTCCCCTTTTTACCTGTAATTTCCCGGCCGATTTATGGCCAAAAAACAATCAAAATCTCTCAGTAAAAAAAGAACGCAATTCATTCCGATTGGTTGGCGGGAATGGGTAATATTCCCAGATTTTTCTGAATTTGCAATCAAAGCAAAAATTGATACCGGTGCTCGGTCTTCAGCCCTTCATGCGACCCATATTAATGAATTTGAAAAGGATGGACAGAAGTGGGTCAAATTCAGGGTTTATCAATCACGGGATTTTCTTTTTATTGAAACACCAGTTGTCGATTATCGAAAAATCACAAATTCATTTGGTAATTCAGAGGTTCGTCCGGTCATCAACATGAAAATAAAAATGGGCAAAAAATCATGGACCACAGATATTACTCTGACAAGAAGAAGCAAATTAGCACATCCAATGCTTATCGGTAGAAAAAGTTTAAAAAAGCGCCATGTGATTCATTCCCATAAATCATTTCTAAAAGGCATCCCAAAAATAAAAAAATGAACATTTTAATTTTATCACGGAATAAAAATTTATATTCCACCGGACGATTGGTGGAAGCCGGGAATGACCATGGGCATAACGTCCGGGTTATTGACTACATGCGTTGCTACATGAACATCACTTCACGGAAGCCAACAGTTTATTATGGCGGAGAATCACTGGGAAAGGTTGATGCTGTGATTCCCAGAATTGGTGCATCCAATACTTTTTATGGCACCGCCGTTGTTCGTCAATTTGAAATGATGGACAGCTATTGTTTGAACCCTTCCGATGCGATTTCCCGATCTCGTGATAAACTGAGATCTTTACAAATTTTGGCGCGAGAGGGGATCAATATGCCTGTGACTGGGTATGCCAGTCATACGAAAGATATTGAAGGAGTGATCGAAAAAGTGGGCAGCATTCCTTTAGTCATGAAGTTGCTTCAAGGCACTCAAGGGCAAGGTATCGTTCTGGCAGAAACAAGAAAAGCTGCAGAATCGGTTATGAGTGCATTTCGACAATTAGATGCTGATATTATGGTTCAGGAATTTGTAAAAGAATCCAGTGGAACTGACATTCGAGCTTTTGTTGTAGGGGATGAAGTTGTGGCTGCCATGCAACGAATAGCACCAGAGGAAGAATTTCGCTCCAACGTCCACCGCGGAGGAAGTACTGTACAAGTTGAATTGACACAGGAAGAAATCACTACAGCAGTGAATGCTTCAAAATTTCTTGGCTTATCTACCGCCGGTGTGGATTTAATACGATCTAATCGTGGACCGTTAATTTTAGAAGTCAATTCGTCACCGGGATTACAAGGAATTGAATCCTGCTCCGGTGTCGATGTGGCTAGTAAAATTATTTCATTCATTGAATCAGAAAAAAAGGTTTAAATCTTGTGATATTTTTCACAGTATTTAATGAAAAAATATTTTAATATTTATCTACAAAAAATATTACTGTGTTACCTCCCGAAAAGGGAAGCCCGTCGAAATACCATGACATGCTTCCCTTTTTTCTTAAATTAAATATTTTTAAAAGTTTGATTTCGTAAATTACTCGCCTATTTCAAACACTAAATCAAATCCATAATGCGAGTTTTCATTCCCTTTATTTTTCTGGCCAAAAGCCTTTTATTTTCCCAGGATACATTTTCAATTGTCGCTGTCGATACCTTAACGGGAGAAGTGGGCAGCGCCGGTGCATCGTGCATTGCAGGTTCAATTATCATTAGTGATATCCATCCCGGTGTGGGCGCAGTTCATACACAATCTTATTGGAATCAAAGCAATCAGGATTCCGCTTCTGCTCTCATGGATTTAGGCTATTCGCCGGAAGAAATCATCGATTGGCTGGTCAGTAATGATGCCCAAAATAATCCATCAATTCGACAATATGGCATTGTTGATCTCATTGATGGCGGGAGAAGTGCAGGATTTACGGGTGTAAATTGTTTTGATTTTAAAAACCATGTCTTGGGTCAAACGTATGCTATTCAGGGAAATATTTTGCTGGGACAAGAAATCCTAGATGATATGGAATTCGCATTTACAACGACTTTTGGAACCTTTGAAGAAAAACTGATGGCCAGTCTAATGGCGGCCAATGTTCCCGGTGCCGATACACGGTGTTTAGAGTACGGAATACCAGCTTTGTCGGCGTTTATCCGCATCGCTGAACCGGAGAATGACACAGATTCATTGTTCCTTGATCTCAATGTGAATTCTGCCCCTATTAATGTTAACCCTATGGATTCTTTATATATTGATTATTGGTCCTGGAAAAGGAATCAAATAATCGTGGGTGATATTAATTTTGACCGTAAAATTGATCTTCTGGATTTAACCATTTTAATAGGCTTCACCAATGGAATTGGAACACCAACGGATCTAGAAATCGAAACCGGCGATCTGAGCGGCAATGGATCATTGGGGTTAATTGACATTTATCTATTAGTTCATGAAATTATTGGCGTTACAGGGTAAAATAAGGAAAAAAATGAAAATCAAAATCACAACTACAACCATAATCTTATTATCATTGTCCTTTGGGAATTCAATCAGAGATAATTATACAGATGCATCATTACGAATTATTTCTGCTGCATTAACCGATAGCACTGCCTATAATCGTTTAGCTTATGTATGTGACACCTTTGGTCCAAGATTGAGCGGATCAAAAAATCTCGAAGATGCCATTGATTGGATCTTAAAGGAAATGAAAAATGATGGATTGGTAAATGTCCGTGGAGAAAAAGTGGCTGTGCCCGCCTGGATTCGAGGAGATGAATCGGTCAAATTACTTAAACCATTCAAAAAGGATATGGCTATGCTTGGCCTTGGAGGAAGTGTTGCTACACCAAGATCTGGAATTACTGCTGAAGTGATGGTTGTAAACGATTTTGATGAACTTGAACGGCGTGCTAATGAAGTAAAAGGAAAAATCGTATTATTCAATGCACCTTTCACATCCTATGGAAAAACAGTTCGCTATCGTTATTCCGGTGCCAGTGCTGCGGCTAAACACGGCGCTGTGGCCAGTTTAATTCGTTCGGTAGGCCCTTGGTCGATGAATACACCCCATACAGGCGTCATGGCTTATAAAGATGGCATCAAAAAGATTCCCCATGCAGCACTTACCATGGAAGATGCTTTGATGATGGGACGACTCCACGATCAAGGAGAGAAATTGATTGTTAAACTCGAAATGGATGCACGAATGGCTGCAGATCGTTGGTCAAGGAATGTAATCGGTGAAATCAAAGGTTCTGTTTATCCTGACGAAGTTGTTGTGGTAGGTGGTCACATCGATTCCTGGGATGTGGGACAAGGTGCTCATGATGATGCCGGCGGTTGTATCGCTGCTTGGGAAGTGCTGCGAATAATCAAAGATTTGGGACTCCAACCAAAACGAACTATTCGATGCGTCATGTGGACTAACGAAGAAAATGGCATGCGTGGCAATAAAGCCTATAAAGAAATGCATTTAGATGAATTGGATAAACACGTTTTAGCGATTGAATCAGATGGTGGCGTTTTTGCACCTAAAGGATTCGGTTTCACCGGTTCACAAACTGCATGGAAAATTGTTGAGGAGATTCACGAATTGATGAAGCCCATTGGTTCTAATAATTTATCCCAAGGTGGACGTGCTGCTGATGTGGGACCACTGAATGATGAAGGTGTTCCAGTTATGTCATTAAAAGTAGATGGCACTAAATATTTTTGGTATCACCACACACCTGCAGACACATTCGATAAAGTGGATTTTGATGAATTCAATCGTTGTGTCGCTACCATGACAATCATGTCTTATGTTGTGGCAGATTTAGATGAACCACTTCCTCGATAAAAAAGTCTTATAATTTCAACTTTTACGTTCAAAAATGCCTGCGTTTCAATACTAAATTCGCAGGCTTTTTTATGATTAAAATAAGGATTAATTAATGTCATCTGTATCAATTTCTGGATTCGGAGATAATCTCACGGTAAACGGAATCCGCATTGGTGACCTATCACCGGCAGGCCATGAAGCAATTGAAAAAGACAAAGGCGGTCGAAATTATTCACCATTAGAAAATGTCGTTGTTTCTCACGTTCAAGATTCTTCCACACTCCTTGCAAGAAAACCTGACCCCAACGATATTAACAAATATATTGAATCAGAAATCATTGATGGATTATGCTGCTATTCTGCAGTGAATCAAGGTCAGCTCAATCAAACCATAGTAGATGCAGTTGTAAAACATCTTACCGAAGAAAAACTTCCCACCGTTCCTCGTTCGATTCGTCACAAATATATGAGTGCATTTTTGTTGGCCACTACAGGAATAACCAGTATGGACCGCGTGGTACCAAAAGTTGCAGGGGTAGAAGCACCTGAACTCATGTTCAAAATTTCACGTCGATGGGGTTACCGTGAAAAAGGAATCCCTCAAGGTGAAGCTATTGTAGTTGCAGCCAAGGGGAATTTTCATGGCCGTTCTATGACCGCCGTATCATTGTCCGATGATACTGACGCCAGAGATGATTTCGGACCATTTGTTCCAGGAATCGAACTAGTTCCATTTAATGATTATAATGCTTTGGAATCGTTATTTGAAGAGAAGGGAGACAGAATCGCAAGTTTCATGGTTGAGCCCATTCAAGGCGAAGCGGGCGTCATTGTCCCGGACGATGCATATTTCCCAAAAGTTGCTGAGCTTTGTATAAAGCATAATGTGCTTTTGGCCATGGATGAAGTCCAGACAGGATTTGGCAGAACGGGTGCAAACTTCGCCCATCAATTATTTGGTGTAAAACCGGACCTCATGGGTTGTGGGAAGGCTGCAGGTGGCGGCATTCTTCCAGTTTCATTTGTAGCCGGTCGAGATGATGTGATAGGTGTATTAACCCCAGGGTCAGAAGGATCAACGTTCGGTGGATATCCCTTAGGTGCTGTAGTTGGAACATATGCAATTAAAGTGATGGTTGAAGAAAAACTAGCTGAAAATGCTCAAGAAATGGGTGGTAGACTAGTAGGAAATATGGAATCAATTAAATCAGATTTTCCCGATAAAATCAAGGAAGTGAGAGGTCGCGGATTATTGACAGCATTTGAAATGCATAATGAACCTTATTTAGATGGACATGCAGTATCTGTGGGACTTCTTGATCAAGGTGTTTACGCAAAAGAGACTCACCATTCTACCGTTCGATTAGCACCTGCATTAACTATCAATAAAACTCAGATTGATGCCCTTTCAGATGCAATTAGAACTGTCGTGAAAAGTCTTTAATGACATCAAACAATTATTAGAAACAGGAAAAACATGGATATTTTAAAACAACTTGGAATTGAAGAAAATAATTTTGGTGCATGCGTCGGCCCTAATCAGTGGAATACCACCACAGAAGAAGGGAAAATTGAATCACTAAATCCTGCTACAGATGAACTGATTGCATCAGTTTATCAATGTTCTACAGACGATTATGAAACTGTGGTACAAGATTCCTTGGAAGCGTTTAAGGAATGGCGAAAAGTGCCTGCACCGGAACGAGGTCAATTGGTTCGTCTCATGGGTGATACGCTTAGGGATTACAAAGATCCGTTGGGCAGTTTAGTCTCATTAGAAATGGGAAAAATTAAACAGGAAGGCGACGGTGAAGTCCAAGAGATGATTGATATTGCAGATTTTGCTGTGGGGCAGTCCAGAATGCTCTACGGCAATACCATGCATTCCGAACGGAAAGATCATCGCATGTATGAACAATGGCATCCGTTAGGAATCGTTGGTGTCATAAGCGCATTTAATTTTCCTGTGGCTGTTTGGAGTTGGAATGCGTTTATCGCTGCCATTTGCGGAAATACTACCATTTGGAAACCATCATCATCTACACCTCTATGTGCAGTAGCGGTTCAAAATATCTGTAATGAAGTTTTATCTGCCAATGATGCTCCGAATATTTTCAGTACAGTGATAGGCAGAGGATCCACCGTGGGCGAAACCATGATCAATGATCCACGCGTTCCTATGATTTCTTTCACAGGGTCAACTAGAATGGGACGCCATGTTGGCGAAGTTGTTTCCAAGCGATTTGGGAAAACCATTTTAGAATTGGGTGGGAATAATTGCATTATTGTTGACGAAACCGCTGACATGGATATGGTGATTCCCGCTGTAGCATTTGGTGCTGTTGGCACTGCCGGGCAACGATGCACAAGTACTCGTCGTGTCATTGTACATGAATCAAGATATGACGAATTGCAGAAAAGATTGGTTAACGCCTACCAACAAGTCAAAATTGGAAATCCTTTGGAAGAAGGTACCCTCATGGGACCGTTGGTCAATGAGAATGCCGTTTCTGATTTTGAAGCAGCCATCGAAAAAGCAAAATCTTCCGGCGGTGAAGTTTTGATTGGTGGCGGCGCAGTTGAAGGTGAAGGCAAATATGTCTATCCAACCATCATCAAAGCCAAAAATGAATGGGAAATTGTCCAAGAAGAAACATTTGCTCCAATTCTCTATCTCATGACCTACTCTGATATGGATGATGCCATTGCTCAACACAATGGTGTTCCACAAGGATTGTCTTCAGCTATGTTTACTCTAAATATGAGAAATGCAGAAAAATTCCTGTCATCTGTTGGTTCAGATTGCGGGATTGCTAATATCAATATTGGCACATCCGGAGCAGAAATTGGTGG
The DNA here is from genome assembly GCA_964001155.1 of uncultured bacterium. Classification (GTDB taxonomy): domain Bacteria; phylum Fidelibacterota; class Marinisomatia; order Marinisomatales; family UBA1611; genus CAXFCD01. Next base: position 19,029 of record CAXFCD010000055.1, read on the forward strand.
TGCTTTTGGCGGAGAAAAAGAAACCGGCGGCGGACGTGAATCCGGTTCTGATAGTTGGAAACAATACATGCGTAGGCAGACAAACACCATTAACTGGGGAACAGACTTGCCTTTAGCACAAGGCATCAAATTTGATTTAACGGATTAAGGACGACTATGGGTAACATTAGTTTTAAGGATACACGTAATGCTATCGGGAAATACATGCTGGCTGATGGTATGTCGCCAGTGATTGATCTGGAAAATAGTCATGGCTCGTGGTTGGGGGACGGCAATACAGGAAAAGAATATTTGGATCTTTTTTCCATGTTTGCGTCCATGTCCATTGGATACAACCATCCTTATGTTTTAGAAAACAAAGATCGGCTCACGCAGGCAGCGATCAATAAACCAACAAATTCCGATATTTATTCGCCGCTCATGGCAGATTTTGTTGATACCATGGGACG
>CAXFCD010000056.1:0-13718 GCA_964001155.1 uncultured bacterium
GGATTGGATTTTCCAGACCGAGACTATCAGGGTCCACTCCAAACATGACCATGAAAAATTCCATGAGATTCATATTTGTAATAAGTGCTTCAGGTTCCCAATCATCGCCATCGTCATCTTCCCAATCAATGTCATGATATCCTCTTTCAGCACTAGACAAAATAACATATGATTCATTACCGTTAAACCCTTCCGGTTGGCTACCGCCATAAGCATAGATATCACCATTCAAGACAACTGATGCAGAATGTCTTCGTCCTTCCATATTTGTTTCTAATTCCAAAAAGATATCTTCAGACGGATCATAAACACCTGTGAATTCAATATCTGAGTAATCTCCAATAACAAAAATTATTTCTCCATCTGTTGCAACAGAATTAGCTGAAATTGTTGTCGACATTTCTCCTACGGTCTCCCAAACATCATCATAGATGTAGTAGGCGTTAATGTCAGATGAAACTTCACCATTGTAGCCACCAAAAGTGTACAATACATCATCGACTATTACACCATTCGTATTTATACTATCAGGCATATCAGCTAAACGCGTCCAAGTCTCATCAGATGGATCAAATACATAAAGTCGATTTGAATATTCAGATCCATTCCCACCACCAAAGACATAGATTTTGTCATCCCATACTGCGCTGCCACCATACCAGACAGGGTATGGATTTGTTGCACTGTATGATACTTCACCTGTTTCAGTGTTAATAATCTCCACTGTATCAGAAGCTGATTCACCATTATAACCATTAAAAAGATAAATATTACCATCAACGTATTCAGCAGTTGTATAACGCCTTTTGAGCAAATTTTCTCCAAACATTTCCCATGAATCCTCTTCGGGATTGTATCGCTCACCATGCGTATGATAAATTGTTGATTCTTCTACTGAGTCCCAATTTGCTCCACAAAGAGCATAAACCATATTTCCATCTGTTGTATAAGCAGCACCATATCTGCCAAAATTCATGTCAGCGATACTTTCAAAATCAAGAGTACCCCCATAATGATCATCTCTCGAACTGTCATCTTCACAGATTTCATCGATGGGATAATCTTCATGGCAGCATTCGCAATATTCATCGGAAACATCAATCCCCTCATCCATATAATCATAATACTCACCTTCACAATTAATATCACAGTCACTGTCATCATCTCCACCGAATAAATCCATAAAAATGAGGTAATTTAATTCCGTTTCAAAATCATCAGCGGTGGCAGTAATACCGCCTTCAGCTTCAACAAGTCCCAACAATGAAAACGGGTCCGGAATACTTTGGTCTGTTCCAACAGTTACAAATAACTCCACACTTTCTTCTTCCAACACCCAATCACCAACTATATCTTCCATATCTCTGGAAGCGGTTCGAGGGGAGGGTTGGGATGGGTTTTTCAGTTTATGCAAGTCCTCCAAAGAATACACATCGTATTTCTTTTGGAGAGCATTTTTTATATGATCAAGCTGTGCCGGCAGATTGTCCCCGGCGAAACAGATTGAAAGGGTGAGAAATCCAATAATAGTCCTCTTCATGATTCAGCTCCTTCTGTTTAAGTTACCTATAATTTATATACAAAATTTTTAAATGATCGAATTAAAATCATGAAAAATAAAAAATGTGACTTAACTCACATAGAAAAGGGAATACGGAATTCTATTATTGAACTATTTTGTTGGTTTTGTTGATTCTTGATCGAAGGGGAGGCGCCGGCATCTCCCCTTCCCCTTACGATGAGATAACCACGTATATTTCACTCTATATATTATATTTAATTAGGACACTCTTTGATGATGGGTATGCGTTACAAAAATTCGGTTTTTAGTAGCTGAAACCGAAATATAAATTAATTCTTAATTTGGCTTAATTTAGAAAACCCAAATGTTTGGTACACAATTGACAGGCAAAATACCAATACAATCAATTTCTGAGTTACAACCTGAAAAATAAGTGCCGGCTGGCTGGATCTAGGTGGGGGTCCAAATTCCAAGACTCCTACATATAAGCCGATCATTAAGAAAAAAGCACCATATCCCCAAGCATATTTCCGCTCGATGATGTCAGATCGGTAAATCACGACTGTGTAACACAAGGCTGTAATCAAAAAACAGTAGAATATATTATTGGCGAAAAAGATGTGGGGATCCAAAACAAGATCCGCCGGTGTAAGGCCTGTCCCGATGAGACCGATGCTGCCCCCAAAAGCGAAAAGGGTGCCCATAACAGCCAACCTGTAGTTAATGCGATCGTCTTGAAATAATTGGGGCAATGCAAAATAATAAACAGCAAAGGTTACACCAACAAGCGTCAACGCGATAATGAATATGCCCATGGATAGAAAATTGGGTTCGCCGTTATAAGCCTTATAGGTTCCTAAATCAGAGAAAAAATTTTCGGTGAAAGAATAACCGATGGTTAAATTATTATGAATGGTACCGCCTGGATAAAAAATCATTCCCAATATTTGCAGAATAACAAATGTAGCAACAACGATTCGCGGGATTATAACCAATAATCCCTGGTTCGCTAATAATTTGGATTTAGGGTGTTTAAACACGGTGGGAATTTGGGAAAATAAAAAACCTTCACATTCCTTCGTCAACCTCAGGGACCTGTGAGGGTTTATTCAAGCATCGATAAATTGAAACCTTATTCGCCGGCAACTGAAGCTTTGCGGTAGGCGGTTATAAGTTTCTTCACTTCGCCAATGGATTTCCGAGAAAAAGAACCTGCAGCTTTGTTGCCTGCAATATTCTTCTCATGGTTTTCTTCAAAAGCTTCAAAGTGTCCTTTAATTTCCTGATAAAGATCGTTTGTTTTTGACATGAGTTTTTTACTTTTTGTTTAGATTCTATAAAATGTTTCGCCTCATTTTTAGAATATAAAATGTAATCCCGGTTGAGACGAAAAGAGTCGGAAAACTAAACAATTATTCTTCGACTGTAAATAGTTTTAATGGGCGAGGAAATTAGCCAGCCTGCCCCCCCGCAAACGGGCGGGGCTGGCAGGGAATTAGGATTAGGGTCACCTTCTCCGCCAACTTGCAGATACGGTGGTTAAAATTTGGATTCGCAATAACCTAAAAACCAACGATGTGACGTGGGTCACTTACGAGAAATTAGGGGTAAGCGTAAATCCCTTATGAAGCGTATATTTTATAAGATGTACCTGTTTGGGTACGTTTGGTATGTAGAGAAAGGGGCATAATTCATTAATCGCTTCTTGCCTTGTTGTGAGTTATGCCCCGCTTTCTGCCGAAAAGGTCAACACAGTCCAACAATAAATAAGCTTTCAAAATATTATCGAAATTGAAGGCTTTTTTAATTTATTTCATGAGGGTCATTTTCCTCGTTTCTATCAATTCGCCGATTTCCATTTTATAAATGTAAACACCTGCAGCGACGAATTGACCGGTATCATTGGTGCCATCCCATGTGATTTCATAGGAGCCGGAATTCAATTTTCTCGACAATAAGGTTTTAACTAATTGTCCTTTTAGATCGAATATTTCCAAAAACACCGGTTCGGCTTCCATAGTGCCGATTTTGAATGAAATAGTTGTATTGGGATTAAATGGATTCGGGTAATTTCCCTTAAGTAAAAATGATTCCGGTGTTCCCGGTTCAACCGCCATGCTTGCGCTCTTCATAATGGAAAAATCAACCGATTCGCCCTCACGGTAAAAAGGAAATGGTTTTATATTTAATCTCAAATTGTAGAGGCCCGAAACCAAATCTCCATCCGGAATTTCAATGGTTTGCATTTCGCCTGTTTCCACAAAAAATTCAATGGGATCGTGAATGGGTGTTTCAGGACTATCTTCTAATTCATAGGTTGTAGCTAAAAATTGAATCTCATCGGGACTTTCATTGTGTATTGTAAATGACAAAGGATTATTCTCATCCACATGAATGCCGGGAACAGTTTGGTCTTCATCCAAGTAAGAATAGTTATCCAAAAGAAGACTGAAATTTTGAGGAAACAAAGTTTTCACCCTGTAAGCACGATATAGTCCTTTTTCACAAATAGGAAGCTCAAGTGTTAGTTTCCAAACAATTTCATGTTCAGGTGTAACCTCCAGGATGGTTCCACATTGGTTCCCGGAGGTAATTTGGTAATTACCATTGTCCAATACCTGAACACTTCCCATGTTAATAGCAAAAAGGTCCTCCGGCAGATTGTATTCCCAAACCACATCACAAAGGTTGTCCTCATTCATGGATATTTCTAATACCCGCGTGATGGGATTATCATACCCGTGCAACAAAGGGCTCAAATTCCCATTATCATAAAAGAGGAGATTCCCATTGGGTAATAATTCTGCTTCATGTTGAAAACTGAATAAAAGTTCATTGCAAAGATGTTCCGCGCCACTTGCCATGTATTGTTCAGGAAGACCCATCATCCATTCTACGTCCCCACTGGGATAATTAATTTTAGAGATTCGGGAAATATTTCGATGAGAAACGTAAAATGAGCTTTGGGCTTCATCAAAATAAATAGAGTTTGAATGGATCCAATCATATCCCCAACTCTGTACATTCCACCAAGACCCACCTATACTATCGTAATCCTCCATGCTATAATGCTCAAATGGATCCCAGGACCAAACTATCTCTTCAGTCTCATGGTCTATAATCAATAACTGTTGGCCGTACCACTCAATTTCATTCGTTGCGCCATCAGCTACATAACCAAGATTTTGAAAATATTGTGTCCATGCACCCAATGGAACAGGTCCCATCTGGTCAACTCTATTCATCCCTACGAAATTTCCATTTGGCAATCGTCTTAATTCGTGAGTATCCAAGTTGATATTATGTGGTTCAGTCCACAGCAAATTATGGGTTGCGTTAAATTGGATCCCACGCATCCAGACATTATCAAGGGGATAATCCTGACTCCCAAACATTTGACCATATTCATCAACAAAATTCATCATAACATTCAAATTTCCGTCATTCCAAATCTCCTGTCCATATTCATCCACGACACCACTTCGAATATCATACCAATCTCCGAATATGGTAAGGTCACCGTTCGCTTGGCTTGAATCAAATATTTCAAGGTTCGCGTTCGGAAATTTTGCACTTCCAGTATGAAAAACAAACGACTCAGATGTATATATCACATTATCTGTTTCATTAAAGGCATTGATTTTCCAATATAGAGTTTGATCCCACTCAAGGTGTTCTGTGTCGATGTGGGACAATGTATTATCTAAAACAGTGAATAAGATATTTTCGAAATCCGGGTCTGATGCCACATTTAATTGATAAGAAACTGCATCCGGAACTTGATCCCATTTGAAGTTTACATGACGGGAAAAAAGGGTTTTATTATTGGGAGGCGAGACCAATCCACCATGAAGTTGGCAAATCAACAAAAAGAGGGTAAATCGTTTCAGTTTCACAGTTTTATTTGATGAATTTATAAAAACAGGTAAAGGCCTTGCTCAGGAAACAATGTCCTTTTATAGGCCATTGGCAATGACCTTATTTAAGCGACTCACAAAACCGGATGGGTCATGGAGTTTCACACCTTCCTGGATCAAGGCTTGTTCATAAAGTAACAGAGCGACATCCTCAAATGCTTTTTGTTTGGTCATGGATTTCAATTTTTCCACAATTTCATGGTTGGGGTTAATCTCCAAAATGGGTTTTATTTCCGGCAGATCCGTTTGACCCATAGATTTCATAATTTCCTGCATTTGGGCAGTGGGATCGTTTTCGTCAGCCACAATACAAGAGGGAGAATCGCTCAAACGATTGGATAATTTCACATCCTTTACTTTATCACCCAAAACTTTTTTCATTTTTCTCAAAACAGGTTTAGTGGATTTTTCTGAATCTTTATCTATCTCTTCAGAAAAATCGTCTGCCGCGCCGCTGCGATTTACCGATTTCAATTCTTTCTCATCGTATTTGGGCACGGAGGTTATGATAATTTCATCAATCTCATCATCCAGAATTAAAACTTCGATATTCTTCTTGGCATACATTTCCAAAAGTGGTGAATTACGCAGGGAAGCTTCATTTTGTCCTGTGATGTAATAAATAGATTTTTGCTCGCTGTCCATCCGATCCACATACTCTTTCAGCGAAACATACCCTTCTTCCGTCGTGGACTTGAATCTAAGTAGGTCTGTCAAAGCATCTTTGTGTTCAAAATCCTGGTACACACCTTCCTTAATCAAGCGGCCAAATTGGTCAAAAAAGGATGCATATTTTTCTTTAGTTTTGGCAATGTCATTTAATTTATCCAAAATTTTCTTTACAGCATTGGATCGGATTTTCGCCATGATTCGATTTTGCTGCAGAATTTCACGACTTACATTCAAGGGTAAATCGGATGAATCAATGACACCTTTCACAAACCGTAGCCAAACGGGAAGGAGTTCTTTTTCATCATCTGTAATAAATACACGATTCACATATAATTTGACACCGGTTTGATAATCGGTGCGATACAAATCGGGAGAAGCTGTTTTTGGGATATAAAATAAAATCGTGAATTCCAATTGTCCTTCAGCTTTAAAATGAACCCAATCCATGGGTTCACCTTGGTCATAGGAAAGGGATTTATAAAATTCGATATAATCCTTTTTCTTTAATTCAGATTTGGATCGTGTCCAAAATGCTTTGGCATCATTGATTTGTTCTGTTTTGGATGTTCGAGATTTTTCTTCTCCATCTTTATCATAATCAATGTCATCGTAGGTGAGTAGAATAGGAAAATCAATATGATCAGAATATTTTTTGACCAAACTGTCCACACGCCAACGGCTGGCAAATTCTTTTCCCTCCTCATTCAAATGAAGCGTAATGGTGGTGCCGTGGCTTTTCCGAACTTCTTTATTGATTTCAAATCCTGATTGGCCGTCACTTGTCCAGAGATAAGCTTCCTCCTCACCGGCTTTCCTGGAAGACACATCTACCTTATCAGCCACCATGAAACAGGAATAAAATCCAACACCAAATTGCCCGATCAACTGGGAATCTTTTTTCTCATCCCCGGATAAATTGCTTAAAAAATTCTTTGTGCCGGAGCGAGCAATGGTGCCAAGATTTTCAATGAGATCCTGCTCATTCATGCCGATGCCTGTATCGGAAATGGTTAAGGTTGGATCGTCTCCATCGTTGAATTCAATCTTGATGCCCGGATCGAAGGTGAGTGATTTATAGTCATCATCTGTGAGATTCAAATAGCGCAATTTGTCTAAAGCGTCCGATGCGTTTGAGATGAGTTCCCGAAGGAAAATTTCCTTATTGGTATATAATGAGTGGGTAATCAGGTGCAGCAGTTGCCCCACCTCGGTTTGAAATGCTTGTTGTGACATAAAGTGTTCCTAAGTCTGTACGAATTAAATAAATAAAGTGTAATTGAACGGCAGGAAAATTAAAAATTGTTCACCGATAAAAACCACAATCTTCGTGGAAAAATTTGATTTGAATTACATCATAAATTTTTTCAGTAAAATCCCCGATGTGATGGGGCTCACTCTCAAAAAAAACACCATAGGGGAAGATAAAACCTGATTCGTATATTTCTTAAGACACACCTGTTTGGGTGCTGTTTGGTATGTAAAGAAAGGGGCATAATTCATGCCTTGTACCTTACCTCCGTGAGTTATGCCCCACCCTTTGCAAAGGACATAAATAGGCCTCCTGTTTTTCGAATCTATCGGAGAACGTGAGGCTGTTTTATTATTACAAATTAATTAGATGGTTCAGAATCTTGTATCTGGTTTATAACAGTAATATCACCATTTTCCCCATCAATGTTGCAAACATACCAATATCGTCCATCTCCTTCTTCAGGGACTTGTATTGATTGGCCATCACATTCCGGACTATTATAAATCTGTACGACACCACCGGATTCTTGAAGACTTCCGGATAATGAATATTGGTAAACATAATAGATATAATTCCCAGTAAAAGACTGCTTTATTGTAATTGTTTCAGGACCAAAGCCATTTGTGTCATCGATATCCAAAACTGCAAAAGGAGCAGCGTTAGCATTTCCACGATTACTAAAACTAATGTGGTGAGTTTGCCCCTCTATCTCAGGGGTTTTGAGATGTGAATCTAAATCAGGAGGCGTTGCACCCCAGTTGAGGACCATTCTGATTTCACCCGGTTCAGGAATTGTACTCATAGAAAAATTATACTGATATTCCGTTAATGAATTTCCATCGGGGATTTGAAAAGAACTGTTAAATGGACAAAATGAATCATGGACTGCATTTACAGAATATTCACCACCTTGGAGGGACGTGTATATCTCATAAATACCGTCTTCATTTGTAGTGCCCGTGTTATCAAGTATTGTTATTGAAACATTCGGCACAGTTTCTCCGTTTACAGCATTGGTAACTGTTCCTTGAATGACGCCACCTACAACCTGAATCGTTATACTCGCACCATCAGATGCCCCTAAGCCATCACTCACTTTGCAAGTAATATGATAATATCCACTCCTGCCTGGCGCTGTCCACCGGGCAGTATCTTTTTTAACATACAGTTCACCGTAAGCTGCTTCCCAACTATAAGTAATCTTATCTCCATCTCCATCCTGAGCTTCACATGCTAATACCACGGTATCACCGGAAAGTGCCACAGAGTCACTAGCTGCTAAAGAAAGAAGTTCAACTGATTTATTGGGTATCTCACATCCTAAAACGATTATCAGAATGAATGAAATGTAAAGATGAATTTTGAAGTATTTCATTCTACCGTAATGTCAACCGTTGCAATGTCCAGGCCATTATTTAAATCTGTAACGGTACATGTAACTGAATATATTCCTGAGGTTGCAGGAGCGGTCCAGGTTGCGGTATGGGCTTCATCTCCCTGCACGACTTCACCATAGGCGGAAAACCAGGCATAGGTTAAACTTTCATCCCTGAAAATGTTTGATTCATCCTCATCACTGGCATTACAACTCAAGGTGACAATTGCGCCCGGTTCTACAGGATTTGGGTCAGCGGTAATGGATTTGATCGTGGGCTCGTAGTTATGGGAACAACTTGGAATGGTTAGCCAAAGAATGATCAGGCTCAGCAGGATGATTTGTTTTTTCAAAATTTAAATTTCAAGAATTATTATACTTTAATCTACTCATCATCTTACTATAAACAAACTGGTACAAGAGTGATTTTAAGGATTTATTATACGAAATATTTTACATCCCAATTTTCCAAATCCCTTTCTCTTTAAAAGCATCAATGGGAAATGAATTTTTACAATTTTCACGATTTAAACTCCAATCACGTGAAAATCATTCATTATTTATTTTATTTTCATGGTTTTGAATGTATACCATGAAATATTATAATTTAAAAGGCAGTTTTCACGGTTTAGGAAATTTCAAAATCCTAAATCAAATATTCACTTAAAAACCGGGCAAATTCGCAATCTACTTTACGAAGGTTTTAAACATCCATAAACTGCTTTCTATTAATTCCTTTTTTTATGAATATGGACCTCTGCCAGGCGTAATAGTTCCCGTCTTAACGAGAATTTGGTAATTAATAAAAAATAATATGGCTATTAATAAGGTGCTTAGGATTTCTCAAATCAAATTTGATATTTCTTATCCAATTAATCATTTCTGATTTCTTGTTTAATGACTTTTAATTTTTCCAAAACCATTTTGATTTGAAGTTGATAATTCTTTAAATCCTCTTCAGTGCCATTCGCCTTAATGTCTTCCAGCACTTTTGGGACTGTTTTGACCCATGCCACCAAGGTGGCATATGCTTCGTCACCATCAGACCCAATTTCGATAGTCACCTCGTCTGGGTTTTTGTTTTTATCCATATCCGATTCTAATTATCAATCTGCGGAAATCTTTTCAATGTCCATAATGGTGAACTTCGTATCTTTCCCTCGGATATCAAGGGTAAAATCTTCACCAATCTTTTTCCCAATAATGGTTTGGCCAAAGGGTGAATGGTAGGTTACAACCAATGGATACAGATCAAATTCAAATTCGATGGGACCTAACAGGTAATAGTCTTCTGCCTCATCCTTGCCCTCTTCACGGATTGAAACCTTATTGCCAAATTGTACACTATCAGTTTCAATATCGCCATACTCAATGATTTTGAAGGGCGAATGGGTTTGCATCATTTGTGTTTTACGAACAATTAAACTCTGTTCTTCTCTTGCAGCATGGTATTCCGCATTTTCCTTCAGATCGCCATGATCAGCTGCTTCGCGAATCTTTTCTGAAGTCTCCCTCTTTAATTTTTCAAGTGATTTCATTTCTTCTTCTAATGCGCGGTGTGTTTCCCGCAAAATCAAAGTTGCCATTTTGACATTCCTATTATTAATCAGATTAAATAAACTATTTAGGGATATATTCCCATTAATACTGGCACAAATTTAACTAACACTTTTGTAGCAAAAAACCCCACGAGTGTGGGGCCTTAGGTTAATAGAAAATTCATATTAATATTATTCTTTGACTGGTCTCAGCTTTTTGTGTTCTACAATGATAACTTGAACCGTGTCTTCACCAACGTTTTCCATTTGATGTTTGACTATTGTATTTCCATGGCCAACGAATCCATCAGGTACTTCCATTTCCTTGACGGTACCGTCCGGCAGTGTGTTCTGCAATTTCCCACCCTTAATACCATAATAAGTAATAACACCATGCTCATGCGTGTTGTCGCCTTGTCCCGGTGCAAAAGTCACATCTAAGACTTTAACATCATCATTCTCAAAGATAACCTGATAAACATCCGGTGACACTTCTTCCGGGAGAATGAGTGTTTCTTCTGACTCGGATGTTGGGTGGGTGTTTTTACGTTCAACAAGAATAATTTTGATGGTATTATCACCAATATTCTTTACCTGGTGTCGTGCTTTTTCAGTGTTGTGCCCTACAAACCCAGTTGGAGGTTCTATCTCATTCACAGTCCCGTCTGGAAGAGTAACTTGTGCCTTTCCTCCTTGAAGAATATATACTGTAGCAGGATAATGTTCGTGCATGTTGTCACTTTGGCCAGGTTCAAAAGTCACTTCTAATACCTTTACATCATCATTCTCCAATAATACTTTATAAACATCCGGTGATACTACTTCAGGATGTAAAGGTTTTTCTTTCGATCCAGAGCATGAAACAATTAACAATAATAGAGTAGAAATGATTAGTCTTGTCATTGGTTTGCCTTTTTTGGAAGATTATTGTACAAAATTTATGTCTCAATTATACCCACAAATCCCATAAACAAAAAACCCCACGAATATGGGGCTCTGAGGGAATAGTGATAATGTAATATATATTTGTCAATATGTAATATATTTTTTACATTTTAACTATTAATTAACCAAAAAAGGATGAGTTAAATGCAATTTCTGAATAATTATTCAAATAGAGAATTGAATATCTGGGCAGAGTTAATATTAGATATAATAGTGTCAATTTATTTTTTCCCTAAAATATTTCCTTTAATAATTGACGGTCAGTTATATAGCGATGCATTAGTTGGCATAATCGCGACTTCAATTATAATTTCTATTTTTTACTCAGTATTTGTTTTTGGAGCTATTAACACCCTTACAAAAAGGGAAGAAAAAGATGAACGGGATTATATTTATGAACTGAAAAGTTATAGAATTAGCAATATTATATATCAGGTATCTATTTACCTCCTGATAAGCCTCATTGTTTTCAATCCAATCAATCAAATACGTTTGACTGAGTTTACTGCCCCAATGATAGCTATGTTATTACTCATCATAGCTCTTTTATCTTCAACAGGCAAATCGGTTAACCAATTATATTTTTATAGAAAAAATATTTAGATGAAAGAACTAAAAATAAAGAATCAAATTCGCCGATTACGATTCGAGGCAAATGAAATGACTCAGGCAGAGTTAGCTGAAAAAGCAAGTGTAACACGACAAACAATTATTGCACTTGAAGCTCAAAAATATTCACCGTCACTTGAACTTGCATTTCGAATAGCTAATGTTTTTGATGTACCATTAGAAGAGGCGTTTCGGTACAATTAAACCCACCTATCGAGTTATGAGACTCACGCAATCTCTTCTATTTTTAATTGGCTGGAGGACGAATGAGCGTCGATTTATCCCACATACAAAAAACCCCACGAATGTGGGGCGTAGACTTATTAGTTTTATTATATTCAATTATTAATAATAGGAAATCAAAATGTTATATGGAAATTTCAAAAATACAACCTTTACTCAATCCACATATAACTGTAATGCAGGTGTAGGTTTTTTTATTGCTTTGATAATGAGAAACTTTTATCCCTCAGCACTTAATGCAGATTGGTATTGGTATCTTTTGGGTATGGTTGTTTTCTCAATACCAGGATTAATAGCATCTTACAAACAATATAAATCAGGATATTCTCTTGAACAGGTCAAATTAATAAACAGACCATTTAGAGGATTCTATTGAAACAAAAAACCCCACGAATGTGGGGCTTTAAATATCATTCAACATTGGCTGTTAGTCCTTTTTTACTTGATAGCAATATTGCCTCTAACGATAGAAATAAATATTACAAAAATGACAGCAGAAACTAAGCCCTGCCAAGCTATTGTATCTCCATTCAATAATTTTACATCTCCATGGATTATTTGATTGGTGATACAATACAACAGAGTCCCACCGATGACTTCAAGACGATATTTATCCATAAATTCTCTTCTTTTAGCATATACTTCTGGTGACTTTCGCCTTTTTCCCATTTGTATTCTCCTTGCTATTAAGATCTAAAAATAATAAATCCATCATCACACAAACAAGAAACCCCACAAATGTGGGGCTTGATGTAATTATCCTTTAAAGTGTTTAAAACATAAATCCGACTTCAATACCAAAACTGGGTCCGAGCCCGCCTTTGGCTTCCGACCCATCAGGAAGTTCTAAATATGTGTCGTCACTGGCTTTAACTTCCCCCAACATATACCCAACACCAATAAATGGTGAAACTGTAAGACCGCTGCTCATATTCCATCGTTTGCCAATAGTGGCTTGTGGCCAAATTAACGTTTCTTCTATAGTCTCTGTTGTACCTCCATCAGGTGTATAGTCCCATGAAACTGGGCCAGCACCACAGCCCACAGTATAAAACAGGCCTTCTCCATTACCGTTTTTGTAGATACGGTACCATGCCCATCCGCCGGTCCAGTTGGCATCATCAGACATAGGAAACATCCCGCCACCGACACCAATTTCATCTTTACCATTTTTGATTAATTTTTTGTATTCAAGGGCAATACCACCCATAGCTAGGGCACCAATGTCGGTTCCAATGATGTTGGTTTTTAAATCCTGAGCGGTTGCACCTGTAATAAGTATTAGTGTTAGAATCGTTGATGCGAAGGGGAAGGGTCTCATTATTTTCCTCTCTTAGGTTGGTGTTATTGGGGTTTATTATGTGAGAAAAATATAAAAGGGATGGTTTATATAAACAACAAATATTGTGTGTCATTCCAGAAATTCACAATGAATTATTCGCAATCCATATTTCTGGATACACACTACTGCGGGGGAATTGAATATTGTGCTGCTAAAGCGCAATTACTCACATATACAATCTTCTTCTATTTCACCGCATTCCAGACAAATGACATTGCCATCCTGTGGATGAGCCGTTTGCCACTCGTAGCGGCAGGCCTTACAGTACCATTCAGGGCTGTCATCCATGATCATGCAGCCGCC
>CAXFCD010000057.1:0-12167 GCA_964001155.1 uncultured bacterium
ACCCACTGGATTTTCGATGACATCTCCATTCAATGGAACTAAGGCTTGGTTACGATTTGTTTCCGGTATATCCATACCAAACTGTTTGAATCTTTCTGATAAATATCCCCAATATTCTTCATCAAATCTGGATTCCGTTCCTACAAAATCAAATAATGTTTGCCTTGTAATATCATCCTCGGTTGGACCCAATCCACCGGTACAAAGTATAAAATCCGGATTTAGTTTAAGAGAATGATTTAACGCATTAATAATGGGTTCTTTTTCATCGGGAACCGTGGCTTGGTGAAATACATTGCAACCAATTTCAGTCAGTTTTTTTCCGATCCACGCAGCGTTTGTATTGATTGTATCCCCGGACAGCAATTCATTGCCAATGGACAAAAGAGCAATTTTCACGCCAAATAACCTGTTAAACTTTGAGTCACAAATAAGGCTAATAGTCCAGCCACAACATCATCCAACATGACACCCAAAGAAGAATGAAGGTCATCCATCATTTGGACCGGTCCCGGTTTTAAAATATCAAATAATCTGAAAAAGAAAAAAGCTACGAATCCCCAAACAATATCAGGTGGTAAAAGATATAGGGCTATCCACATACCGACCCATTCATCAATCACCACTGCTTTGGGATCTGTATCCTCCCATACTTCGATGAGAACCTCTGAGGCGGCAATGCCTGCAAAAAATATGAATCCGGTGATTAAAAGAAAAAGTGAATCACTGATAATCGGTTTAAAATAATACCATGTAGCCAAAGCAGCAAGGCTTCCCCAAGTTCCCGGTGCAAAAGGCAGCCGGCCCACATAGGCCACAGTGCCGATAAACTCGGCGGTTCTGTAGCGAAGGTTCATTCTTTTTCCAGGAAATACTGGATGGCATTCCGATTGGAATACAGGTAGGTAATTCCCGTCACAACGGTGAAAATTGTCACCGCCAAGGTCAAATTATAAACTAAGCGATATTCTCGGACAATATCCAACATTGGGATGGCCCAAGTGATGGGTAATCCTTTCAGCCCAAGGACTGTCAAAATAAAAGCAATAATTCCCATTTGCGTAACTGTTTTGGCTTTTGCAATGGTGGAGGTGACCATAGACAATCCTCGCTTTTCCATGGCCATTCGAAGTCCTGTTACAAAAAGATCACGGAAAAGGATCAATCCTACCATCCAAAATTCAATAATGTCCAACATGGCAAAAGAGATGAAGGCGGACGAAACCAATATTTTATCTGCTAACGGATCCAGGAATTTTCCCTCCGGGGTTACCTGGTCATATTTCCTGGCATAATAGCCATCGTATGCATCGGTGACACCGGCAATAAAGAAAATTATTAACGCTGCAGGATTCCCCCAAGGATGATCCCAAAATAAACAAAGAATGAAAACAGGTGTTAACGCAATTCTGAAAAGCGTGAGAATATTTGGTAATGTTAAATTGATGTCCGTCCCTCCATAGCGCGTATGAGTGTTGCTTCATCCGTATATTCCAAATCACCACCCACTGGAAGCCCTCGGGCTAATTTGGTGACTTTCACATCTTTTTCTGCCAATATTTTTGCTAAATACAAAGCAGTTGTTTCCCCTTCTACACTGGGATTGGTGGCAATCACGATTTCCATTTCGGGCTGAATCCTGTCCATCAAATTGCCCAAGTTTAGTTCGTCTGGTCCAACTCCATCCAGTGGGGACAAGGTCCCACCCAAAACATGGTATTTCCCCTTAAAGCTGTTGGTTTTTTCAAAGGCATAAATATCCGGCGCATCCTCAACAATGCAGAGTACACTTTCATCCCGTTTCGGATCTGAGCAAATCATGCAGGGATCACATTCTGTAATGCCACCGCAAAGGGAACATGAACGCACTTTGACTTTGATATCTTTCAGCGCATCCGATAATCGGTAAGCCGTTTCTTTTTCTGTTTTTAACAAATGAAAGGCCAACCGTTGGGCTGTCTTTTTTCCGATGCCGGGAAGCCGCGAAAACTCATCAATGAGCCGATTGGCACTGTCGGGAAGAGCTTGCAATTACATGCCCGGAATTTTTAATCCGCCCAGCATACCGCCGGCTACAGAGTTCATTTTTTCCTGGGAATCGGATTGAGATTTGGATAATGCTTTATTCAAAGCGGAAATGATTAAATCCTCTAACATTTCCTTATCTTCTTCCATGGCATCCGGATCAATGGTGAGCTCCAGCACTTCCTGTTTGCCATTGACCTTGACAGATACCATCCCGCCGCCTGCTTCTGCTTCAACAATCAAATCTGATAATTGGCTTTGAACTTCCTCAATCTGCTTTTGCATTTCCTGAGCTTGTTTCAGCATTTTGGTCATATTTCCTTTAAACATCGTTTCTCCTAACGTAAGATTTCGCCGTCGAACACTTCGACGATTTTATTAAACAATTTTTCATCATTGGGATTTGAATCCACTTCAGGACCCTTTTGTTGTGATGGCTCATCCCCACCGCCATTTTCAAATTTTATTTTCACCGAGGAACCGATCTCAGTCTCAATGATTGTCTCAATAAAAGAAATTCCCCGTTCAATCATTTTATGATTAAATCCGCTTCCTCCTGAAGATTTGATGGTCAAATTGTTCCCGGCTAATTCCACAGGATTACATTCTTCCAATATAGCGCCAATAGAAGGCCTGTCTAGATGTAATCTTTCCATAATGGCAGGCCAGTGCTGCTGCACAATGTCCAAGTCAATCCCGTTGGAATCTTGTTGTCCTTCATCATTTTTTTCAGGAGCAGGTTCCGATTTTTTATCTTCAACATTCTTTTCTTTCCTAACGGGTGGTTGCGGTTCTTGCACCGCAGATTCCTCTTTAGGTGCGGTAGGTTCCGGAGTGGGATAATTGGATTTGGGTTGAGTCCTCTGTTCTCTTGTTTTTGGTATGACCGGTTTTTGCGGTGTTTTCTTTTCCGGAGCAGGTATTGGCAAATTCCCCGATAATATTTGATCAATTTGAACCGACTGATCCAATTCCAGCAGTTTCAACGCTGTCATTTCCAATAGCAAATAGGGATCTTCTGACCGGCGAATAATGGCGGAAACATCCGTCAACACCTGGCTGATTCGAAGCAAATCCCGGCGGTCCCATATCTTGCTTTCATCCACGTATTGTTGCTTATGCTCCTCATTCATTTCCAGTAGAGATTCACCATTGCGAACGCCTGCATATATGATATTTCTTACATGTTCGCCAATGCCGATCAGAACCTCCGCTGCAGGAACACCAAAGCCTGAAAATGTGGATAATAGATTCACCATGCCTGTTGAATCTTTTTCCTGAATACAGCGGGTGAACTCAAAATGTAAATCATTCGTAATGAGGCCCAGCGCTTTTACCACGCCCTCATAATGGATCTCATTTCCACAATATGAAATTGCCTGATCTAATAAACTTAATCCATCCCGCATACTGCCATCAGCTTTCCGGGCAATAGCATTCACCGATTCCGGATCATATTTGTGTCCTTCCGCTTTCAGGATGAATTCCAACCGCTCACTGATCACTTGTAGAGAAATCCGGTTAAAATCGAATCGTTGACAGCGGGAAATAATGGTGGCGGGGACTTTTTGAATATCCGTTGTGGCAAATACAAATTTTGCGTGGGACGGTGGTTCTTCCAAGGTTCGCAAAAGCGCATTGAATGCTTCCTTGGTGAGCATGTGAACCTCATCAATAATGATTACCTTATAAGCGCCGTTCATAGGCGCGAATTTTATTTGTTCCCGCAGTTGGCGAATATCATCAATCCCACGGTTAGAAGCGCCGTCAATTTCCAACACATCCAACGATCGACCATCGGCGATTTCCCTGGAAATTTCAGACTCTGGATCAAATTTGGATGAAGGGCCACCCTCTGCATTCATTGCCATGGCGAGAATTCGGGCAGTGGTGGTTTTCCCCACACCTCTGGGACCGGTAAAAATATAGCCTTGGGCGATGCGATCCTGATCGAACGCATTAATCAAGGTTTGGGTAATATGATCCTGCCCAACCACATCCTGAAAGGATTGGGGACGCCATTTGAGTGATAATACTTTGTATGCCATAAAACTATTCGGCCGTGCACCGGCGTTTGACTGTCCTGATTCCCATTCAAGAAAAATCAGCCAACTCCATTCCGGGAAGCTGTCGGCACATGAATCGCCTAATTTACCGCTGCTCCCTTCCGGGCCTGACGGGATTCACTAGTGATTCATTGCAACAGGTCGAAACTTCAACATCGCTTAATTCTTCCGAACAAGCCAGAAACAGCCTGGCGTCGGCATCGATCCTGCTATAGCGGATTGCAGGTTACAGGGCACCGCTAATTCCCCGTCTAGCACGGCCAGAAGTTCATTTTTCAAAAAAATTGTGACCCTGAATTTACGTCGAATGAGCGAGTCTCAAATCAACAATCAGTAAATAACAACGATTTTAATTTCGGCAATCTCAAACCAATCCCAAAAGTTGGATTGATCCAGTTTCAGCACGCCATCCTTAAAATTGAATCGCAGTCTTTTCCGATATAAGGACTCTGTGAACCACTCCGAATTATCTCGTTTGTAATAAATGGCCACATAGGGCGGACTATCCTCTTGCAAATCCGGAATCAATAACGTACAAATCGCTTCATTGAATTCACCCTCAGAGGTAATAAAATCGAGTTTGGTAAAACTATATACTCGTTTCTTTAACGGGGAAAATTCCTGAACGTTCTTAAAATGTTCCTGCCCCTTAATTTGGTATGTGGACAGAAATAAATAAAGGGAGATAAAAAAAAGAGGGCAATTTCTCACCCCCAAATTTGCGGCTACTTTTTCTTTCGCCCAAAGAATCCTTTTTTCTTCTTCTTTGGTTTTTCTTCTTCCTTGGGTCCTTCTTTTTCGCCATCATCCGAAATACCTTCAATCCGTTTTTCATACTCACTCATTTCAGAAGATGCATCTGGTTCCGGTTCACCACCTCCGCTGTCATCGGCAGCAGCATCAGGGTTGTCCCAAATTTCTTTCAATTTAGCATGACGCTTTTCGGAATTTTCCTTCAGATTAGTGAGCATTTCATTCACTTCCTCATGGAAATCAGCGATAGTTTGTTCCAATCGATGGATCAATTCTTCTTGGAGTGGACCCCCGAATCCTTCACCTACCTGTTCCATTAGACCTCCGAATTGGTCCATTAAATATTGCTTTTGCGGATCGACTTCCGGAGCACCTTGATCTCCGGCTGCGTCAGGTTGTTTTGGCATGTTTCCTCCGTGGATTATTTAATTTTTGTTCTTTCATATTCAGCTTCAGACAAAATAATGGTCTCTGAAGGCGTCAACAATGTACTCACAGCATCAAACAATTCGCTACTAAAAATCAAACCAATTACAATTCCTAATAATTGGGTGTACCGATTCAAATCATTGCGGGGAATTCCATGTTCATTGTAGATGGTGGACCGTTGCGAATTGTAAAGCTGTGCTAGGGCTAAACCGGTGACACCGGTCAATCCGTACAGATAAGGTCGTAAATATTCATAATCACCAATTTCAGATCGGTAAGATAATTGATCCAAGTCACTCAAATGAACTTTTTCTATAGTAGTTGGGGTTTGGATATGGAGTACATTTTCCTCCACCAAAAATAAAGATCCCTTCAATTTTTTTTGTCCGGAATGTTTCAGAATCACATATTGCGGTTTTGGAATCTCTGTTACAATTTTTTCCGCTCGCAAAAAGTCCAGTCCTTCGTACATAGCAATTTTTGCTTCTTCGGTGAATTCCGGTTGTTGCCCTACATGCAATTGGAGTTTGTCATATTCCGCCTGACTAATAAATCGAATTACCTTTTTTTCATTCCCCTTGATTTCCTTCATAATGACCACTCGGTAATTGTTCTCATTGATTCGGAGGATTTGCGCATTGACGAATCCCTTCTCTTTCGGAAATATTTTGTAAAACCGGTTTTCGTGGGCATCAATCTCAGTGCCGACATTCTGACTCAGAATCATGACTTCCGTTTTTCCTTGCGCCAAAAAAATCGTTGGGATCAACCATAATACGATAAAAATGTTCATAGATTTTATTTTAATCAATTACAATTCCATCAAAAATTAAAGGACGTTTCAATGGTTGTCTGTTTCACTGGTTCTAAAGTTCCTGTGCCATCATCGCGGTAAAATTGTCGAAAATCCCAGATAAGACTCACGCCTTTCCCCATTTCATATCCCACTCGGTAACCCATGATTGTATTTTCCGATGGATTTTCAAAATCAAACGGATTGGCATCGTTATTCCGTTGGTAGTAGGCCATGGCTGAACTGACCTTTGGAATATTGTCCGCATTCAAATTGACAAATGCATTGAAACTTTGGATCGTATCTGTTTCTGCAACCATGTTCGCGAATGAAGCTGTGAAAGAAGCCAAGTTGAATAAATTCAGCGATGCAGATCCAAAAATACCCGAGGATGAAAAATCGTTACTATTTTCATCAAAGGTGAACATATCCTTTGTCATGATGGAGGTTGAATCTCCAACAGTTGTTGTCACTACTCGCGTTAAATCGTAGGACTGGTCAAAAAAGTTGGGTACGAACGATCCGTTCACAATCCTGTATTCAACGGTGATATCCAAAATGCTGAATAACGATGTACGAAGCCCAGGCACTGTAATACCTGTTCCTGACCGTTCAATGCGGGAAAAGGTAGAATCTTTTGTCTCAGCAGCAGGGAAACTCAGGCTGTTGAATTCGGAATAAAGCGCTAAGCTAAACGCCTTGCTGCTGAAAATCGGATAACCAATATCTGCAGAAAAACCCGTGGCGGCAGCTTTATTATCTTCCAAACTGAATGGCGTTGCTTTTAAAATTATTGACGTATCTGTACCGTCACCATAATCATAAAGATTATCTCCGTCTGCATCAATATCCCAGCGGGATGTATCCAATCCCTCATGAGGGTCCGGAATGCCGTCACCGTCGGAATCATTCCATAAATTTGTGCTGTCGGGGAAATCATCAAAAATGTCAGGGTATGTGTCATCATCCGCATCCTTTAATCCGGAAAACATATTGGCATCTGTTACAATATTAAGCCCAATGGTTAAGGGGAAATCTTCAGAAACCGTATAAGCAGCACGTAATCCCGTTAACGTTCCGCCTCGGGAAAAATCTTTCAAATTTGCAAAAAAGAGTTCTCCGCCAACAGGGCCGATATTAAATCCTGTATTTAAGCCAATACGCCGTACCGAAGGAAATTCCATCATGTTGGAATAATTATTGAGCAGCCCGCCATAGCCTAAGGTCATTCCTTCAATGCTACCGTATTTTGCCCAAACAGGATCGGACTTTTGGCCATATTTAATATACAAGATCTTATCCAATATCTTCGATGGATCATTGGCTACATCCCAATCTTCGGTTCGAATGTTCCCTTCAAAATCAAGATAAAGAACCAAATCCAATCCAACACCAATTTTGCCTATATTGATTTCCGGACGCAGGGAAAGTTGATTATATAATACACCGTCCAAGGTCACAGAACCAATACCCATGCCCATGCCAAATGGTTTAGGCGGTGCGCCGCCGCCACCCTCTTCAGGAACGTCAGGTGTTTCTTCGGCGTTTTCTGTTTCCGGGGTGTCCGGTTTTTCAGTCTCTTCCGGTGTCTCAGGCGTTTCTGTGGTTTCCGGTGCTTTAGGTTGGTCCGGAGTTTTTGGAGATTCGGGTGTTTCTTCTGGTTCCGTAGTTTCATTCTCCGGCTCTTCCGGTTCAGGTTCCTGATATTCCTCTATTTCTGGATCATCGGGATAATCCCCCGGGGAAGCGGGTGCTTGGAGAAGACTTCCCATGGCATTACTGATGGCTTTTTGCCCCGGTCCCACGGATACCGTTTCTCCACTTATCATGTTCAACACCTCAAAAAGCCCCTCTTTTCCGACAAATTGATCTACACCACTTTGACTCACGATAGCAGCAAACTGTGTTCCTTTTACACTGGCCACAGACACCGGTGTTTGAATCCGAAAGGATTTAGTCCGACCTTCCGATTTCACATTATTTAACAAGGTGCCATGAGCCAGGTCAACGGTTCGTGTATTTTGTGTATCCATGAAACCGAATTTTGTTTTTTCACGCAGTTTCAGGATGGTTTTGTCATCCAAATACATTATGGCCCCAAAGCCTGTATCTCCAACTTTAATTGCATCACCATTCAGGATCGGTGAACCCAATTTTGCTTTTTCGGAAAATGAATCCATTCCCATTCGTTTCAGGGTTACGTCCCCCTCAACTTTGATGACCCTGGCAATCACATTGCCATGCACTTGGGAAATGGATAGAATAACTGCGGTAATAAAAGATAATGCTTTTGACATGATGTTGGACTCTTTTTAATCTAAATGAAAATTACTTTTTTATGGCGTGATAGACCAATGATTCTATTGAAGAAAATTTAATCCCGGTTGACTCTGTTAATCCCAACTCACAGTTTCGGCTGGAGGACGCACCTTTGGATGCAGAAATCCCGTTTACAGATCGCTGAACGGCATTTTTTGGCAGCTCCGGGGCGAGCATCACACGGTCTCCACCGGTTCCGCAGCAAAAGGGTTCCGTAGATGTTTCAACGGATCGTGTACATGATTTTACAAGATTAACTAAATCATCACCATTGCCCATTTTCTGAGAAGAACAAACTGGATGAGCAAACACAGACTCATCCGATGTTTCAAATTGAAGATTATCTTTGATTTCTGTTAAAAATTGGACAGAATCCATAATAACTAATTTTGAACCGGAATGATGCAGGAATTGGGTACACGGAGACATATCCAAAATAATTGGAATTGCACCTTGTTTTGACACTGTTTCCAATTGTCTCAATAATTTTTGCTGCATGTTTTCACCAATATCCTTATGACCGTGCGATTCAAATGCCATACCGCAGCAATGTTTATTGAAAGACTCCAACACCTGAATTTTAATTCCGGCATTTTCAGCAATTTTTAATAAATAGTCTGTCGAACTGGTTCCGGAATGATCGGAAGCGATCACACGACCGGCACAGGATGGAAATAAGAGGTAATCTGGAATAGGACCACCTACCCTGTCCTTTGACAAGCTCAGGAACCAGCTACGGTGGATAAAATTTGGTGTTTTGGCTAATGTGATACCGGATTTTGGCCAGATTGGGAAAAGAGAAGTGATATGTTGATTGATCCATTTTGTGGAGGCATTGAAAAAGCCGGTACCTAAAAGTTTTTGTTTCAGATTCAATATTTGTATCCCCATTCTAATGAACCGAATTGCTAATGAAAAATGAGTCGATATCAAATTAGCTAATAAATGACCATTCCCGGTTTCAACACGAATATCCTTTACCATTTTTCCAGTATTAATGTTTACAGGACAATCAATTTCACAAAGCCCATCCGTTGCACACGTTTCGGAAACGTAATGGTTGAATTTTTCTATTTCAGATTTTGGAATTGGATTTAGTTGAGATTCCCGCATAATGGCAATGCGCTGCCTTGGGGTAAAAGTAAATCCACGGCTCGGGCAAATTCGTTCACAAAAGCCACATTCAATACATTGATCTACCTCATCGTGAACTTTCGGCATGGGTTTTAAATCTTTCAAGTGAATTTTTTGGTCCCTATTCAATAATACGTCAGGATTCATAATATTGTCAGGATCCGCCAATTGTTTGACCTTCCACATGATTTCATACAAAGGTCCACCCCATTCCGTTTCCACAAAAGCTGCCATATTTCGGCCGGTGCCGTGTTCCGCTTTTAGAGATCCATTAAATTTCCCAAGCGTCATATCTGATAAATCGTCCATCATTCCTTCATAATTCATAACACCTGTTTTATCATCCAAATCGACCGATGTAATAAAATGTAAGTTGCCATCTCGCGCGTGACCAAAAATCACACCATCGTGAAACTGCCTGACATTGAAAATCTTTTTCAAATCTCGGATCGCTTCTGCAAGATTTTCTGTATCCACAGCAATATCTTCTGTAATGATGCTCGTTCCAGTTTCTCTCATGGAGCCAATAGTAGGATACAACCCTTTTCGAATCTTCCAAATGGTGTCCCTATCTTTTTCTTCAGTCACTAACTGCATCTGAATGACGGAAGAATCTTTTTCAGAATACGTTCTGGATTCATGGATCAATCGCTCAATCTCATCTTGCGATTCTTCCTGGAACTCCACTAAAAGAGCAGTCACATCATCAGGAATACTTTGCGGATCATAAGGAGGATTTTCAAAATGCTTTGCCGTCCTTAAGGATTGGTCATCCATGAATTCAATGGCAGCAGCACCCAAATCTTTAAAAAACGGAACAGCTATCCCACCCTCTTCCGGTGATTTGAATAAGATTAACCCTGTCCCTTTTTCAGGTGGATCAGGAATGGTGCTTAACACCACTGACGCAATAAATGCCAAAGTCCCTTCTGCCCCCACCAATAAATGGGAAAATATGTCTAACGGATGGTCATAATCCAAAAAAGAATTCAATGAATAGCCAATGGTGTTTTTGATTCGATATTTATCCCGAATTTTTTGGACCCAATGTGGATTGGATTCAATTTCCTTTTTGATGTTCATTAGCCCATCAGCGAGTGTTTGTTCAGATGATTGGAATTTTTCATGGTCTCCCAACTTGTTCGTATCAAATTGATTGCCATTGGTAAGAATAAATGAAATATCATTTAACGTATGGTACGCATTAAATTGAGTCCCACAAACCATACCCGAAGAATTATTGGAAACAATTCCACCGATTCTTGCTGTATTGATGGACGCTGGATCCGGTCCAATTTTCCGGAAATAAGGACTGAGCATTTTATTTGCAACAGCGCCATTCACACCCGGCTGACACCAAATTGCATCACCCTCATCTAAAATCTTGAATTGCTGCCAATCGTAAAGAACTTCAGCAATAATGCCCATGGTAATGGATTGTCCAGATAAGGATGAACCGGCAGTACGAAATGTGATGGGCGTTTTGGTCTCTCGTCCGTATTTCAGGAGTTGTTTGACTTCCGATTCATTTTTTGGTTTTGTAACAGCCTCGGGTAATAAACGATACATACTGGCATCCCGGGCATAAGCCAATCGAGTAGTTAAATCGTCATGAATTGATGTTTTGGGAAGGTATCCTTCGAGGGAATTCATTCAATGGTGCGAAGATTTTCTTTTATCTTTTCTGGGACAGGAATGGGTTTATTCAATTTATAATTAAATGCCACAAGTTTGAAAAGCGCAGAACACACCAATTTATCATCTTGAAATACGCCGGCCAAAAAATCAAAACTTTTAGTCCCGACTCGGCAAATTCTGTGCCCAACATCCAAGGTTGCTGGGTGTGTTGCCTGTGCTAAGTAATGAACATCCATGGAACCTAGAATGGTACTTTCATCCATTTCTTTTCGAATACCGGTATACCCTAGCTGAATGTAAACATCTACTCTGGCCGACTCCATGTAGGTTAAATAAGCCGCATGATTCAGATGTCCCAATGAATCCATATCCCGCCAACGCGTATCTATTGAAGTCCAAAAATCAAAATCTGTTCGCTGTAAATTCTTCATGTCCATAACAGAACTTAAAAAGACGTGGCCTTACCAAACACAAAAAGATTAACCTTTGGAAAATTTTCTGAAAATGATGCTGATCTTTTATTTCAGTTGAATGGAGATTCAAATGTGATGAAATATATCACATTGGGAAAACCCATGACATTGGAAAAAGTGAAAACCAAATCCATCCCAAGAATAATGAAATCCTATACATATGGAAACGATTTTGGAATTTTCCCTGCATATCTCATTGAAACAGGAGAATATATTGGTTGGTTTCAATTTGAACCGGATCATGAGCTAGACAATACTATTGAAATCGGTTGGCGGTTAAAGAAGGAATTCTGGGGTAATGGTTATGCAACAGAAGGCGCTAGAGCACTGGTAGTAAAAGGAATTCAAATGAAAAAAATTATCGTTGCTCGTGCTATGAGTGAAAACATGGCTTCCATCCGTGTGATGGAAAAAGCAGGACTAAAATTTGTGAAAGAATTTTGGTACGACTATGAACCCCGTTCAGGGGAGCCAGATGTATTATACAAATTAATTCCATGAATTTCTGGTTTGAGATTTGTATTTTCACCTTGAATC
>CAXFCD010000058.1:0-5923 GCA_964001155.1 uncultured bacterium
ATTGGGCCAGGTGATTGTAGGACCGGGGACACCTTGGCATGTTCATGCCATGCTGACTCGGAAATATTTAGGCTTTAACCTCATTCCCAAAGGAAATAAATCGCCAATGATTTCGAAACGAAATGTAAATAAGGTCAATAGCAGGCTCTATGATCCACTCTTATCTGTGCGGATTGATACAAGCTCTACTGGCGAGAACTGGGCATATTTTGACAGTGGTACTAATTATTATGGCGCTGACCACCGAGTTAAATTTTATGTTCATGATCCTGAAGGGGCTGATTCCAGCGACTTGGTCATGGTCACCGTGTTACCAAAAAATGATCCACCGGTGATCGGTGAACTTCCCTTTATTGAAGTGACAGAAAATGATTCTATTCAATTAGAATTCGGATCATTCACCCATGATGTGGATGACACAACACTCACATTTACCATATCTGCCATCACAAATGATGATAAGATAACCATCTCACCGGCTACATTTGTATCGGAAAATGTAGGAGATTCAGTCCTATTTACGCCTGAAAAATTATGGTCAGATGAAGCAACAATTCGCGTGATTGCATCGGATGAAGAAGCGTCGGATACAGCAACCTTTACTTTAGATGTATTACGTGTGCCTCGGCCTCTTTTAGATATTTCTGTCGTCCAAAATAATGCATTTGGGAATTACATACAGGTCATTTTGACTGACACAGAATCTAAAGCAACAAGTATTAATGTTGAAATACAAAACGAAGATATGGTTATTGATACCATCGCACCCCATACTTGGTCAACTGATTTTAATTTTGGAGTTTCTGGTACATACTCGGTTGATGTTTATGCGCCTGCAGAAGTTGGCCATACAGATACCAGTGAGGCATTTGCTCTCGCTGTAGCACGCAGTGCAGGTCGTTGGTCTGGACGCAGTCAAGATGGGCGATTCTCTGTTGTAGGGGATCCGGGAAGTGTTCTTTACGATCAATCCTTTCTCATAGTGGATTCATCCCTGTTTGCCAGTGATTTTAACGATCAAGCCTCCTATGTCTTAGGGGATGAGAACTACCGGTTTGATAAACCCATCGAAGTTCGGTTTGGTAGCATACGGGATGACTTGGCCATATACAGGCGCAAAAATGGCGTTATTTGGGAAGAACTTCCATCCTTGTATATAGATGGCGAGGTTTTTACTCTGTCTGAAAAAACCGGTTATTTCAAACTAGGGCCCAAAACAATCATTGTTCCGGAAGTAACAAATATTCACCAAAATTATCCCAATCCGTTTAATCCGGTCACCACCATCATGTATGATATTGGTCTCTTAGATGGACTCAGCCAAAAAGTGACAATCAAGATCTACAATCTGTTGGGGCAACATGTGAAAACACTGGTTGAAAATAAGGATCAAATTGGCCAGTTTAGGATTCGGTGGAATGGACAGGATAAATTTGGCCAAACCATGGGTTCCGGGGTTTATTTCGTTCAACTGACAACGAAAACCGGTATTGTTAAAAACAAGAAAATGATGTTACTCAAATGATGAACAAATTAAAAACCACATTCGCCATTATTTGGATGGTATTTTGTTTCATCTTTTTCCCAAACTGCCGAGGAGGTATCATAGCTACGGAAGAAGATTTATCGAGTTATGGCTGGGTCATGTATGAAGCCGCAAACTTTGAGGATGCCCGGCAATGGTTTGGAGATGCAATTCGAAAGGATTCATCCTATTATGATTCCTACAATGGGATGGGGTGGACCATGGGGCATTTGCGCCAAGCGGATTCCTCCGTTTATTACTTTGACAAATACCTCTCCATGGATTCGAACTTTGAGGATGTGTTGGACTTTTATGCCGGATTAAGTTTTGGCTATAATGCCAAGGGCGACGATGAAAATGCTCGAGAATACTGCAATCTCTTTTTTGGGAACCAGAATCCTATCCTGGATCCGGATTGGTACTTTAGCCATAATGAGAAGATCAATTACCTGGATGTACGATTGATTTTGGCTGTTTCCGAGTTTCGCTTAGCTTTATTTGAAAATTGCCAAACGAATATAAATAAAATTTATAAAGAGGCTGGTTTATCAACCGTGGTGGATGTTGATGTCACCACTGTTCAGGGTCGATCGGACTTGGCAGAGCACCTTTCGATATTACAAAAAACACTCCAAAATTCTTAAATGTCAGATTTAAGCGATCTCTTCCCATCCAAGAAAAATGATGAATTTTGGATGAAGGAGGCACTTCGTTTAGCCGACAAAGCATTTCATGAGGGAGAAGTTCCCGTTGGCGCGATTGTTGTTAAAGAGGGTAAAATAATCGGACGAGGCTATAATCAGCCAGAACGTCTAAATGATCCCACCGCCCACGCAGAAGTCTTGGCAATAACAGCCGCCGCAGGCACGTTGAAAGATTGGCGATTGAATGATTGTACCCTTTATGTCACCAAAGAACCGTGTCCCATGTGTGCCGGTGCTATTATCAATGCCCGAGTTTCCTTGTTGATATTTGGCGCTTATGATGAGGAAAAAGGGTGTTGCGGCTCATTGTATCAATTATGCGGCGATCGCCGCCTGGATAGTAAAACAGCGGTAAAGGGCGGCGTGGAGAAAGAAAAATGTACAGCGCTTCTACAAGAATTTTTCCAATCCCAAAGAAAAAATTAAATTTTTGTCAGGTTGACGCATTTACCAATCCAGCGGTCATATTTCACCCGCTTAAAAACAAAATGATCAATGGTACATTTGGCCTTAGCTTCTACCAATTCTGTATCTGAATTGCGGTTGTCTGGTTCCATGATCAATACGAATTTATCAAAGGGTCTCTTCGCATAATGCCCCACACTGGCCATGGCTGATAACGCATATTCCATTTGACCTTCATAACGACTTCGATTCACCTGAATCTCCAAATGTAAAACTTTTTTTCCATCTTCAGAATAAATGCGTGTTCGGGTCAATGGAGGTGCATAATGATCCCTTGAGAAATACCGAGGAATCATGGAGGCGACTTGTTGGTCAGAGAATTTGGTCTTTGGGAAGCAAATGCTTATCAATAAGAGTATTATAAAAATTCGTTTCATCATTTGTTTACAATATCTTTATTGAAAATGGTCCAACTGGCTGTATTAAAAAACCCTGCTAATGCTCTTAAGTAAAAGGGTAAAGCAAGGTTTAAATATTTGAATTTGGATTAATTATTTCTGGAGCTCAAAGGATTCGACAATTATAATGTCATCCATCACTTTCCCGAGAACAGATGCTGTCCGGACGGTACTGCAAAATCCGTCTGCTGCGTGCATATCACCGTGATCACTGATAGTTGTGCCTTTCACATCATAGGCTGTTTCACCAATTTTTATTCCCAGGCTACATCCTTTTTTATCCTTCGCATCAAAATTACACATTGAACAAGAGGCGAGGACAAATCCTTTTACAATCCCATTTTCAGGAACCGTACCAATGTGGTCATATTGGCTTGTTTCAGCGGTTGCTTTTTTCTTATGTACATTGCACGAACCACATCCGGCATAGATCAGATTCATGGCAAATAAGGTTAAGATGCTGATTGATATGTATTTTTTTAGCATGGTGACTCTTTTATTAGGGTTTTGAATGCCATAATGTAAAATAATTTATTGAGATAGAAAACAACCTTTATTTATCCTTTTCCCTTTCTGTAAAAAATGGTAACAAAAACCGTATTCTCCCTTAGATGTTGGGATTGGGATGTCCCAATAAGTTCGATGCCCGGATTTTCATCTATCCATTGTTGTATCGTTTCTTCAATTTCCTGACTGAGAGGCGCTTAACCGCTCTTTACAATTTCAAATACTTTTACTTTCATTCGGGTCTCCTTTTAATATTCTATTGGAATCAAATAACATTAGGTTTTATTGTTTTCTTTTTTAGTGTCCTTTAATTCGGTGTATTTATAGTCAGATAATCGGTCCATTTTTGGGAGAGAATAGGACTCATTGAACTTATAGTCACTCCAAATTCTGTTCCCTTCTTCCATGAGATATTTTGGATCCATTGTTTCATCATTCAGGAATACATGTTGGTCTATGTCTATGATTTTTTGGATATGTGAATCGTCAAGGGGACAGGAGCCTTCAAATTTTTCATTCAACCAAAAATTGAATAGTGATGTTTCATTGGTTGAATTGTGGAATTCAGTTTTCAAAAACGGATTTGTTTTATAATCTAGTTTAAATGTTTTTTTGATATTCTTTTGAAGCCTAATATGGTAATTGATCCGATCTATAAAATACTGTACCAAAATTTTGTCATGAGTGTAATTGTCTAAGGAAATTTCTTTTTTCCAAAGTTCATATTTTACCGTTTCATTTTCTTTTTCATTTTGCCCCATCCCGGTTTCTTCCCCGAAATGGTTCAGGGCATCTCGTAAAAAGTAAAGTTTTGTTAAAACCATGGTTATGATTTCAATATGTTTAAAAGAAAATGGTTTTTGTTTTGGGACAATCATTTTATGGCTAATACCTGTGCAGGATTTGGTGATTCAATTTGATGGATATAGAATGATCATACCGGCCGATATGAGGCCCAACCCATTTGCCACAAGATCTTTTTTGCTAAAGAAACCATGTTTACGTTTGCTGTCGTGAATCTCCTTGGTGAATCCTGCAGTAAAACTGAGACCCAACGAAACCGGCAGTGCTGATTGTTCTTCCATGTCCACTTTATTTACCAAAACATATTGAAATCCCAGAGCAATGAGGCAGCTATAGGAAAAATGCTGGACTTTATCAATGGCGATCCATTCATCTTTTTGCGTTGATGGAGTATTGCTTTCATTTCCATAGATGATTAACGGCGAACCCGAAATAAGAAATATTATTAACAAAATATGAACAGCCTGATGGCGTGACATTGAAATTCTTTTTTTCATGATTCAACAATCATACAACGGACAATAACAACTTTTTCAAAACACCCAACATAAAAAATGCTAAAATGGGAGAAAAATCCATCCCTGCGCTCTGGACAGGCAACAGTTCCCGGATAGGTTTCAGGATCGGCTCCGTTATTTGGTAAAGGAGCCGGATGAGTTGGTTGTAAGGGTCATGGGGTATCCAACTCAAGATAACCCGGATTAGAATCAACATTTGGATCAGGTTGAAACTATTGTTAATGATGGCGAAAAGGAGGTAACTCACACAGGGAATTTAATCAAAAATAAAAAAGGTTTATGATGACCTCTTTATGATTTTTTAAAGAATGACATTTTTCTTACAAATGAAAAATCTCAAAAGAGAAAAAATATTCCAAACAGTATTAGATAGAGTTTTTCATTTCAGACTTCTTTAACTGCCCAAATCTACTCATCAACCTACAAACAAAAAAACCCACGAATGTGGGGCTTGATGTTATAATGTGATGCGGTTAATCATTTTAAGAAGGAAATATTTATCCACATCCACAATCCCTACTAACTTCACGAGGAATGGACCATGTTCCTCCTTGTGTGCTATAAGTGCCACAAACATCTCCATCCTTAAAAAATACAATAAAAGTGTTCCGTACCGTACCACCAAAGGAATTTGAACCAGTAATATTTACATAATAACTCTCTATTTTAGAGCAACCAGGTTTAAGGTCTTCCTCAATACCTTGCCCACCGCCAATTGGCGTCATAAATGAGCCTTCATAGGGCCCGCCATAATTTATTATTTGAAGACTGGATGGATTTTTCAGTTTTGGTGCTATTGCATCTTCTAATTTATTTTTTATACCTGGTGAGAATAACCTAAAAATAAAAATTCCTATCGCAATAATTCCTAACCAACCTCCAACACCTCCTGAAATATCCCTCGCCAAATTCCAATTTTTTTTAACATTTTTAAAATTAACTTTTGAAATCTTAGTGTCTTTACCTACCCGTTCCCATCTGTAATGTGTATGACCACCGGAG
>CAXFCD010000059.1:0-13026 GCA_964001155.1 uncultured bacterium
CGTTCAGAATTTGTTCCGCCCATAGTGGACTCAGCCATCGACATTGGTGCAAAAGCCATTTGGATGCAAGATCATGTGATTCATGATGATGCTACTCAAAAAGCTAAAGATGCCGGATTGTTAGTGGTGATGAATGATTGCCTGTTGAGACAACATCGACAATTATCTGAATGAATTCTGAAAAGGATCTATTATATAAAATAAAAAATCCACCAACGAATCTCAATTGGCATGATGATCTTTGGTTTAGCCATGATTGTGATTATTGGGTATATTGGTGATGAGTCAGTCCTACATGCGCCGCTTATGGTAGTGGTTGGATTAGGCTGGTATATTTATACTAAAGGAAAAATCAAATCTCTAAAAAACTAATATTTCAAAACTCGTTGATTCATCTCACACACTCCATCTTCCATCTCAACAGTTACCCATCCCCTCTCTGACCCCAGCCCATTTTCGTCCGTAGCGTTTGAAAATAATCGCAATCTTCAAAGTCAATCAAATTGATCTTATAATCGGATTTTGTGATTTCTACAGTACAGGTCGGATCCAAAGATTCATGGATTTGGCCGTCGGCAATAAACAATATTGTATCATGAATTTCCGGGAAAGATAAAACAATTTTGGAATCTGCCGGCACCACCAAAGGCCGTGATGTTAACGAATGTGCCGATGTGGGTGTAATAATGAGGGAATCCACTGCAGGCGTTACAATTGGCCCACCGGCTGAGAGCGAATATGCAGTTGAACCTGTGGGTGTTGCAACAATAAGTCCATCGGCTCGGTAATTGGCAACTAAATGTTGATTCACTTTCACAGTGGCTGAAAGCATGCGATGGGATTCACCATTACTTAATACAAAATCATTCAAACCCACGTGACGAATAGAATCCCCATTCTTTTGGATGGTTGCTTTTGCTAATAGTCTTTTTTCTAAAATAAAAGCACCCGTTGCAACTTGGTTCAATCGATGAAAAAGGTCTTTCTTGGTTACTTTAGCCAAAAACCCTAAATCTCCCAAATGGATGCCCAAAATAGGTGTTTGCCGGTGTTCCATTGCCCGTGCCAGAGAAAGAAAGGTACCATCACCGCCCAGCACCAGCATAAAGTCCAATGCGCCTATTTCGTCCTTGGATTGAATTGAAGGACACTCTTGAATGGTGCACCGTTCATGGTCGAGGATACGAGTCGTTAAATGGGCGGTTATGCCCTTATCATTCGCCCAAGACAATATCTCAGGTAATGTTTCCCAAAAGGAATCCTTCTCAGTGTTTCCCCAAATACCGAACGTTTTTGGTGGAATCATTCAGCGTCCTTTGCAGATATTTCACCAGCGCTGTTTTTGATCAATGTTTGAACTGTTTGTTCCGCGTCTTTTAATTGATCTTGGCAGGATTTGATCAGGCTCATTCCTTCTTCGAACCACTCCAAACTTTGCTCTAAAGTTGCTTCCCCTGATTCCATTTGGTTAACCAATGCTTCAAGACGTTCCAAAGATGTTTCAAATGAGGGTTGTTTTTCTGTGTTTGTCATAATAAAAATTAAGTGTTTTCAGCTTTAGGATGATTAGAAGTTTTTTTTGCTCCAAATGATCCTTCACCAGTTTTAAGTGTAAAAGGGTCTCCAATTTCCACATCTGCTGCGGTACGAACGATTTCACCTGATGCATCAAAGGCTATGGCATAGCCGCGGTCTAAAACTTGGCTCGGTCCTAAATTTGTCAGTTGTTTTTCCAATGCTGTCAAATTGTCTTTGATGTGTGAAAGGTGAATTTCCTGACCATGGACTAATCGCGTTGAAAATTGATTTAATTTTTCAATTTTCCGTTGGATGCGTTTTTGGGGTTGTTGTAAAATGATTTTGTCTGTCAAATGATCCATTCGGAGAAAATATTGTTCAATTTTTCTCTGGACACTTTTTGTTAACAAATGTTCTTTTTCCGATACAAGATTTAAAATGTCTCCTATTGAAACGCTTGCCAATTCAGCCGCTGCAGAGGGTGTGGGTGCTCGAAGATCAGCTACAAAATCAGCAATGGTAAAATCAGTTTCATGTCCCACAGCGGAAATGACAGGAATTTCAGATTCGAAAATCCGCCTCGCCACAATTTCTTCATTAAAAGCCCACAAGTCTTCCAGCGAACCGCCGCCACGGCCTGCAATCAGGACATCCACATTTTTATATTGATTGAACTCACTGATTGCCTCAGCAATGTCTTGTGCGGATCCTTCACCTTGAACTTTCGTGGACCTGACGATAACATTTACATGGGGTGCACGGCGGTTTAACACATTTAGAATATCCCGAATTGCAGCGCCAGATCCAGACGTGATAATGCCTACACTTTTAGGAAATTTGGGGATTGGATTTTTATGGTCCGGATCAAATAGCCCTTCCTCAGCTAAGGATTTTTTCAATGCTTCAAATGCTTTGAATAAATCTCCCATTCCCGCCGGTTCCATCCGTGCCACTTTGAGTTGAACCTGCCCTCGTTGTTCATAAACCGTTACCGATCCATAAACACGAACTTCCATGCCATCACTGGGTTTAAAATTCAAATATTGGTTGTTCCCCCGAAACATGGCACATCGCACTTCACCTCGGCCATCTTTCAACGTGAAATACATATGGCCCGAGGCAGGATGGTGGTGAAAATTGGAAATCTCACCGGTGACCCAAATATCAGAAAGAGATCCCTCCAATACACGACGAATCTGTGCATTTAATTCTGAAACGGTATATTGGGTCTGTGATTCAGGCATAGTCTGTACCGGGATGCCCTTTGGGGTTCATACAATCAAAAAGCCGGCCGAAAAACGAAACCGGCTTATAATTTATTTCTTTTTCTTATGTCGATTGGCACGCAGGCGTTTTTTGCGCTTATGCGTGTTCATCTTTTTTTTCTTTCTCTTTTTACCGCTTGGCATTTTTTTTCCGTTTATTTATTAATGAGTTCATTCACACGGGACCGCATCAATTTACTCGGTTTAAAAGTTGGGACGTATCGTTCCGGCAAATAAACCGGTTCTCCGGTCCCGGGATTCCGGGCTTTTTTCGGCATGCGATGTTTAATGCCAAAGGTGCCGAACCCCCGCAGTTCCACCCGTTCATTATTTGCCAGGGATTCAATAATGGTTCCCATGACACCATTCATGACGGTTTCTGTTTCCACCTTGGTCAATCCTGTGGCTTCTGATACTATATTTACGATTTCCTGTTTTGTCATGGTTCTACTCCCGGCAGATTTCCGCCTGATAAATTTTTTCCTTATTTGACCCAGATGACCAGTTTTTGCCCGGGATGAATAAGATGGGATCCGTATTTCATATTATTCCAACGACGAATTTTATTAGCTCTTGTGCCAAAATCTTCAGCGATTTGGCCCAAAGTATCACCCCGTTTCACTTTATAAATTTGTTTGGAGTGACCCGGAGGTCCACCGTTTTCACCATTCCCCCAAACTCGGCCGCCTTTTAATGGCACCTTCAATTTTTGACCGACGCGAACTTTGTTGCGGTTCCGAATCTTATTAACTGCCGCAAGGTCATGGATGGAAACACCGTATTTTTTGGAAATAGTCCATAGGCTTTCGCCATAGCGAACTCGGTGCATGACAAATTGAGGTGCAAACCTTTCATTTTCAGGTATAGCATTCCAGGCTGTCGTAAATCCATCTTTTTTACCCAACGGTAGTTTTAACGTATAAGGGCCATCTGAAGGCGTGGCTGATTGGCGTAATTCCGGATTATAATCACGTAAGACTTTGGGTTTAATCCCAGCCACGCGGGCTAACACAGCAATATCGGCACTTTTCTCCAAAACCACCTCCTCGAATGAGAATGGCTCAGCGTTTGGAATTGTAAACCCATAGGCTTCCGGTGTGCGGGCTATGATAGCTGCAGACAAGAAATATGGGATATAGTTCCGGGTTTCTCTCGGTAAGGATTGCATCTGCCAAAAATCATAGGTTTGGTGCAATTTTGAGGCACGTAAGACTCGTCCTTCACCGCAATTATATGCCGCCAGAGTCAAATACCAATTATCAAATAAATTATTCAAGTCTTTCAAATACTTACAGGCAGCATGGGTGGCTTTCACCGGATCCCGTCTTTCATCCCGGTACCAATCGCGGGATAAGCCATAGCGTTTACCGGTAGCATAAATAAATTGCCACATCCCGGAGGCATTGGCTCGACTGTAAGCTTTTGGGTTGAGCCCCGATTCGATCATGGCCAAATAAATAAATTCTTCGGGCATTTCGTGCTCTTTCAAAATGGGAAGAATCAAATCTTTATATTGTACATAGCGCTTAAGCCAAATTTCAAATTGCTTCCGCCCTTTGGTCTGAAAATAATTGATAAATTGGTCTACTTGCTTATTTCGAACCAGGGGAATACCCCCATCTCTGTCGTCCACCAGCGTCAACTTGGTTTCTCCCATTTCAATTTCAACCACTTCTGTGATGTCATGTCGTATTTTTTCTGCCATGACCGGTGTATTAATATCTTGGACTGTGACAAGCTTATGGCGGTAAAGGTCTTTAAAGGTGCGGTTGAACCGGTCAAATTCCTCTTTATCTTCCAAGTTCATTTCCCCGATCTGGTCCGCCTCCATTAGCAGTTCAAAGATGCGGCTTAACAAAAAAGCAACTTCCAATGTATCCTTATTAAAATCGGAAATCACAGTTTCAGACATGAGCAATTTGGCATCCCTCAGGATTTCAGGAAATCGGTTTCGGGTGTCATCAATAACAGCCGTACTGTCGGTGATGGCTGTAGGCGCAGAGGAAGGTGCGGACTCTGTTGCAGAAATCGGTAAGGCTGACACTGATGCAACTCCTGCCCACACCCAAAAGGGTAAAATTGCTCTAAAGGTATTAATCAAAGGGATTTAGACGAAATATCGGGTACCAAGTTAGGATGGAATGTTCCCCCTAAACAAGTCCTTAACGCTTCATTTTATTGATTTTTTTTGTTGTGCTATATCCCTGTGTCAACGGAATGATTTCCACTCGTCCTCCCCAACTACGTACCTCTTTACATCCAACAATATCTTCTGCAAAGTAATCGCCGCCCTTAACTAATATATCCGGACGCATACCTACAATCAATTCAAGTGGGGTCTCTTCCGCAAATACAACGATACCTGCTACCAATCCCAAGTCCAGCAGGTTCTTTGCCCTGATTTTTTCAGATTCCACAGGTCGCCCTTTACCCTTCAACTGTCGAACAGATTCATCCGAGTTTAACCCAACGATTAAATAATCACCAAAAGACTTCGCTCGGGTGATCAAATCAATATGTCCTTGGTGCAACAGGTCAAAACAACCGTTGGTAAACACAATCGTTTTAGTGTCTTTTTTCCAAGTGTTCACCCTGCCTTGTAGTTCAGATAAGGTATAAATCAAAGGGTCTGCCTCACCATGCACAGATCACAATGCCATCCGGTACAATAATGATTCCTTAAATAAAGTAATCCTTGCGCAAGGGGAAATGATCTCAATTCTTGCCGAGTTAATTTGCCGTCAAAAAACCGCTTTAGCCCACCATAAGGTGTCGGCAGTTTTAGGGCTAGCCATCTCTCTAAATAGGCAGCATAATCATTAGACTTTTTACTTGCCTTGGCCGGGAAATACACATTCCCGCACCATTCTACCCAAGTTCCTTGCCCAAAACCGCGGTTTTTAAAATGTCCCTTCAAATCCATGAGAGAAAGTGTTTCTGTCTGTTGAATAAACATATCATAACACCAAATCCCAATATTGTTCAAAATTTTCTGCGGATAGCGGGCAGGCATGACACCACTGCGATGCCAGTGGAATTGGGATGAAATTTCGGTAAAAGTGTCTAACCAGTCTTCCAGTGACTTTATGTCTGATAAAAAGGGGAATAATTGGTCGCCGAGCTTCCGATATAGCACTCGATTTTCACCTGATCCAAAATTGGCCAGTGATTCTATAAATATTCGTTTTTTTCTTTCAGGGACACCTTGTTTAAAATGGAAAACTTTTTCATCCCATCGCTTTAGACTTAATTCCATCAAAATCGCCTGTTGATTCGTGGTAATGGATTGGTTCGGTAATAAACAATGTTTGTTCGATTTTAAATCAAGAACTTCCAGTTGAATTGTGGGAACATTTAACACAGGCTGTTTGGCAAAACGAGCCACCACATGAAGGATGACTCCATGATATCGATGGTTTCCATGATGCCCATGACGGTTCCAGGCGGATTCACACCCATGAATTTCCACAGCCCCTTTTTTTAATTCACCTGCGATCCAAATCACCGCATCCAAAAAGTCCGGCCCCTCATTTTTATTTCTTCTGCCGGGAGAGAAAATTGTGACCAAATTACCATTTCGGTCTTTCAGAACAGTCCCTGGACGAATACAGGTCCAATAGGCCACTAATTTTGATTCCGACGGTAATGGAGGTTCCTGAATTCTCCCGGAAATAATGCTGTGGATTGGTTCAGTGTATATCATGATTCCCTATCTAAAAGTTTCTGAACCTGAC
The DNA here is from genome assembly GCA_964001155.1 of uncultured bacterium. Classification (GTDB taxonomy): domain Bacteria; phylum Fidelibacterota; class Marinisomatia; order Marinisomatales; family UBA1611; genus CAXFCD01. The sequence goes on from CAXFCD010000059.1 coordinate 6,518, forward strand.
CCCGAACGTGTTGAGCCAATTCCCGCCGTGTTTCATAGGTATAATCTCCCGGTGGAATGGGCTGGCCAATCCGTAATTCGATGGGATGATTTTTCATGGCCCATGACCCTTTTGCCAGCATTTCAAATGTTTTGGCAAACGCCACAGGAACAATGGGAATTCCCGTTTCAATTCCCAACATTAACCCACCTCGTTTAAAGGGTCGCAAAGACCCATCTTTTGTACGGGTTCCTTCCGGGAATAATAAAACCGAACGAGGCATTTCCTTCAGAGTGTTTTTAGCATTTTCCAGTGATTCCATGGCTTTTTCATGCTGGCCTCTATCTACAAAAATATGGCCGGCAGCAGCCATGACCCATCCTAACACAGGAATAGATTTTAATTCAATTTTAGCAATGGATACGACCCAGTACGGCAGTCCTGCAAATGCCAGTAGGATGTCAAACCCCGATGCATGGTTTCCTGCAAAGATATAATTCCCTTCCGGATCCAAATTTTCAATGCCTTTTACTAAATAGGTCACACCGCCAAAAAATAAGATTAATCTTGCCCACCAGTTAGCAAATACACCTAAGGTTCTGCCCCGTTTAGGTTCAATCAAAGAAATGAGTATACCTGTTAAACCCAGAAGTGATGTCCAAATTCCCGTTAGAATTAATATCCAAATGTACCGCAATCAGGAGATCTCCTCCAGACCAATAAATTCAGCCACATCATCTGGAAATTTGATGACCCCGTCCTCAGTTTGATAGGTTTCCAATAAGGCTACCGTGAGTCGTGGCGTCGCCACGCCAGACCCGTTTAAGGTATGCACAAAATCAACTTTTTTATCTGTTGCTCGTCTGTATCGAATCTGTCCTCGGCGGGCTTGAAAGGATTCAAAATTACTACAGGAAGATACCTCCAGCCATTTTTGTTCTCCCGGTGCCCAAATTTCAAGGTCATAACATTTGGCTGCAGCAAAACTAAGATCACCGGTACATAATTCTATCACACGGTAATGAAGTCCCAATTTTTGTAAGACAGATTCGGCTTGAAGGGTCAAGATTTCCAACTCATTATAAGAAGTTTCCGGGGTGGTGAATTTCACCAATTCCACTTTATTGAACTGGTGGACCCGCAACAACCCCCGAGTATCTTTCCCATATGATCCAGACTCCCGCCTGAAGCAGGGCGAATAAGCAACATAATTGAGAGGCAGATCGGTCTCCTCCAAAATTTCATCTCGATGTACATTGGTAACAGGCACTTCCGCTGTGGGAGCCAAATAGAGATTATCCACCTCAGTATGATACATATCTTCCTCAAATTTTGGCAACTGGCCCGTAGTGACCATGGATTCTTTTCTCATTAATACTGGAGGAAATATTTCAATGAATCCATATTCTTTTTCATGATGATCAACCATGGCATTGATTAAAGCACGCTCTAATTGGGCGCCTTTCCCAACATACAGAGGGAATCCGCTTCCAGATAATTTTGCGCCTCGTTGAAAATCCAATAAATTTAAATCATGGGCAATTTCCAGATGAGATTTCGGTTTAAATGAAAAATTCGGTTTATGTCCCCAAGTTCGGATGACAACATTGTCTGATTCATTGGCGCCTTGGGGAACACTTTCATGAGGCGGGTTTGGTGTTTGGAATATTAAAACTTTTAATTCGGACTCAACAGTCTGAAGATCCGATTCTACTTTTTTCAAATGGTCGCCCAATTCACGTGTTTTTATAATGGCCTCGGCAGCATCTTCGCCTGCTTTTTTAGCTTTACCGATAGCTTCTGAAGCACTATTTCGTTGCGCTCGTATATCATTCACTTCAGTCTTCAAAGTGCGGGATCGGCTATCCAATTCCAAAATGCGGTCTACATCTACCGGTTCATTTTTTAATGCCAACAATTGTTTGAATTGATTTGGTTCTTGGCGGAGGTCTTTAATTGATATCATTTATCTTTACCAAAATTTAAGGGGCAAATTTATTCTCATTCTAAAATGTTTACTACAGTTAACCCTCAAAAAATATATGTTACGGGCATCTGCCCGGGCTAAATTTATTTTGGAATTCTTCTTGAGAAAGAATAAGTTAAGGGGTACACACAAGGATTTCTATCGACAAAAACTGTGCCCAGTTTACCAAAAAAAAGGCAAAATGAAAAATACAACCTTCGTCTTGGCGATAGCTGATCCTGCTTCCCTGTCGGAACCACGACGATAAACTTCCAAATTATGATGAAAAAAATATTTCTTTTTGGGGTGCTTTGCGCCTGCACTGCTGCCCAAACATTCGACATTAACGCCCTTCGCATGGCCCAATCTAAAATTGGCACAGGTTCAATGGGAGATTCACGAACTTCAAATGTGACCCAATCCCAAGCTAAGGTCATTGTAGATACGCCAATTGACCCTACAAAATATATTATCGGCCCGGGCGATCAATTTCGCGTTAATATTATCTCCAGTGATGATATTTCAATTTATACCTTGGCTGTATCTCCCTCCGGTGAAGTTCTCATTACAAATGTAGGTATTGTTTCGGTGAATGGCATTACTCTGGCAAAATCAATTCAAATAATAAAGTCCATGATATTAGAGGCCAATCCAACGGCAAAAGTTCACGTGATCCTTTCCGAAATCAGGCAATTTAAAGTAAAGGTCATCGGACACTTACAGAAACCAGGCTTTTATTCCGTTACCCCTGTGTCAAGAGTATCTGACCTTTATGATAATATACTCTTGGATTTACAATCTGGTTCATTAGAGACTGAAAAAAAGCAAAATGTACAACAATACCCGGAAATGTCCCGGCGCAACATTGTCATTCAACGAGATGGGGAAAATATTTCTGTGGACTTAGACAAATTCGGATCAACAGGTTTAGATGAATTTAATCCTTTTCTCATGCAGGAAGATGCTGTCATTATCCCCCTAAAAATTCATATCGTTGGCATATTCGGTGGTATAAAGATTCCCGGAAATTATGAATTTATTCAAGGGGAAACTTTATCAGAGCTTGTAGAGTTAGCCGGCGGATTAAGGCCCGATGCCGTCCCGAATAAAATTGAAATTACCCGTTTTATTTCCTCCACTGAAAAAGTGTCTATTCTTACATCCATGGCTGAGGCAGACTCCATCATATTGGCTGCCGAAGACCATATTATGATTCGATTTGAAAAAGATTACAAACGACAAAACATTGTTTACATTACCGGCGAAGTGAGATATCCCGGTGTGTATGCTATTGAACCTGGGAAAACAAAAATCGGAGAGGCACTCCAAAAAGCTGGTGGCTTTACCGCATCGGCAGACCAAACCAAATTAATTATAAATAATAGATCCATTTCCCGTATTCCTGATCGTGAAAAAAACAGGATTCTATTGATCCCTGATGAAAATCGCTCTCCGGAAGAAAAAGCCTATATCAAAGCCCGTATGCTCACTAAAAAAGGCACCATAGAATCATCATCCAAAGAACAAGCTCAATCCCTCATGGACCTGCCTTTAGTGAATAAAGATCAAATCATTATCCCGGAGAATTTTGATTATATCGAAATATTAGGCGGCGTCCTAAAGCCAGGACGCTACCCCTATACCACAGACCTTTCCTATGAAAGGTATATTGAACTTGCCGGGGGATTAACAGAAACAGCCACCCGGACCAAATTTATTATCAAAGCGGGAACAGGCCAACGCTTGCCAATTAAAAAAGATGTCCAAATCGAAAATGGCGATACATTGTTTATACCTGAAAAAATGGAATTTAATAAATGGATTGTCCTGAAAGATATTTTAACAGCATTGGGACAAGTTGCCGCTCTAATTGTTGTTATTCAAAATGCTATTGGAATTTGACATGGAATTATCACCTCACGAACAGAAAATACTGGATATTGTAAACAATCACCCTGAAATACTGGATGACCCGGAGAAAAGAGGCCATATTGCTGAATTATACGGTCTCTCTGAAAAAACTCTTCGGAATCGAATTGCTGAATTAAAAAAATATGGTGTTTTAACAAAAGACATTGAGTCCAATGATGGGGAGAAAAAATCTATTATCACCGATGATAACGAAATAGATCTGTTGGCTATTTGGGGATTAATTAAATCTAAGAAATGGTTTATTGCAAAATTATCTTCTGCGTTCACTATTGCAGGAATTATCTATGCTTTAACGGCGACTGTATTCTATGCTTCTTCCATAACCATGTATCCCGCAGGAGACCTGTCTCAAGGTAGTGGTGGATTAGGTGAATTTAAAGGATTGGCAAAATCATTTGGCATCGGTGGGTTTGGCAGTGCCCCCACCTATAACATCCCCGATATTATCAAAAGTAGACGTTTAAGAAAAAATATCATTTTAAAAAACTGGGAAACCGCCAAGTTCCCGGAAGGCGCAAACCTGATTGAATATTGGGATATGGATCAACCAGCCAAGTTTTCGCCGAAACAATGGATAAAAAAATTATTCCCTTCACAAGATTTTGAAGCGAATCGTGAAGAATTATTGGTCTATGAAGCGAAATTAAAATTGGATAAATTAATTTCGGTGAAGGAAGAATTATCCGGTCTTATCCGAATATCCGTTCTCATGCAGGATCCAAAACTCGCCGCAGATATTGCAAACTATATTGCCAAATTTGTAAAAGAATTCATCTCTTTCGAACAACAGCAGGAGGCCACACGGAATCGGGAATTCGTGGAAAATCAAAAAATTGACGCAAAGAATGAATTGGAATTATCAGAGGAATCATTGACTGATTTTAGAAAGACTTATCCTATAAGTCTGGATACACCTCTCCTCACCATGAGGCGCGGCCGGTTGGAAAGTTCCGTTGATGAAAACCGGGCAGTATATATCACGCTTCGCCAACAATATGAAATTGCAAAAATTGAAGAAGCCAAAGAAAATTTACTCATCAATATCTTAGATAATGCCGAGCCTGCTGTTTTAAAAGCAAAACCACAACGACGCGTAATTGTAATGCTCAGTCTTCTCCTGGGAGGAATAAGCGGTATCGCCATTATACTGGTACGTCATATGGGACAATCCTGAAACTTCATTGAGGTTTCAGGGTTCATTCTCACTAGGTCAACCCATGTTAATGTCATTCCTTTAGGTTGGTAAAAAGTTCATTTAAGCGTGAAATTATAAAAAGCAATTTGGTGGAAATAACTGAGACTTAGGATCGAGATAAGTGTTGAATTCAAAAACTACCCGCCGGAATGGTCTTGAAAAATTGTCAACCTTAGTGTACATCCTCATTAGTATTCCGATCCGAGCCATCCAGTTTTTTTATCCTACCCAACATCACACTTGGGTTTTTGGCGCAGGGAATGGCCAAACTTTTACAGATAATTCCAAACATTTTTATTTATTTCTGTTGCAGACTAAAATAAATGAAAAACCGGTCTGGATCACTCGAAATAAACAAGTCCTAAAAGAAATTCGAGCTATTGGTGGGGTAGCCTATCACAACCTTTCCCTTTGGGGAATTCATTATATCCTATCTGCCAAATACTTAGTTTGGTCCACAAGCAGGAGTGATGTTTTGTTCTTTAATAAAAAGAAAACAATTATCAACCTGTGGCATGGGATGCCCTTGAAAAAAATTGTTTACGATTACAGTGGGACATCCATCAAGAAAACTTTTCTGGTTAGTAATTTGTGGTCCAATTGGGTTGTTGGATTTAATCATGAAGATGTGGCTATTATTCCATCAACGTCAAATTTTTTCACTCCATTTTTACAATCTGCTTTTCGCAATCAACATATCCACACCACAGGGCTGCCTAGGAATGATGTGTTTTTTTACCATGAACAAACTGATCTAAAAAAACAGATTGGCCTTCAGAACAATTATATTATCACTTATATGCCCACCCATCGTAAATATGGTCGAGGGGAACAAAATCCAGTTATTTTTGTCCATAACGAAAAGGCAGAAAGATATTTTAAGGATCATCAGATCAAAATTGTCATCAAACTACATCCTAACATGGCAGCGCCTTTAAAGGATCTACATCAAAGTTCATTTATTCTCAATGGGTCAGATTTGGTGAACGATCCCCAAGAATTACTCGCCATGACCGACCTATTGATTACTGATTATTCAAGTTGTGTTTTTGACTTTTTATTGCTGAACCGGCCAGTCATTTTTTACCATTACGACAACTATGAGCAAGTAGAAGAGAATGATTTGTATTTCAACATAGAAGAGGATTTACCAGGCTCACTCGCCCACAACGAATCAGAATTGTTTCAAGAAATTCAGCATGTGGTCTCTGATGAAACTAATTATTTGGACCAAAGGCAGCAGTCAGTAAAATTATTTAACCAGTTTAACGATGGTCTCAGCAGTAACCGTATCTATAACCTGGCTAAAAATAGACCTGATCCTAATCAAGGAGTAGAACATTCATGAGCAAGGAAAAAAACCTTTTGACAAACGAAAATTTCAGATCATCGATCCAAAAGGGATTTGCAGAAGAGTTTTATTTATCTCATATTACA
>CAXFCD010000060.1:0-2986 GCA_964001155.1 uncultured bacterium
GACATAAAATAAATTTGGTCATCGGTTAAATTTTCTTCCGTTGACGTAAGTCCGCCATACCAACCCAGGGAATAAACACCGGCGAAAATTTGGTCTGAAATGCCTGTGGTGTTAACAGAAATATCAATTATATAGGTATCGGGGTGAAAGGTTAATGTTTTTTCAATAGATTTTCCCGGAGAAAGAGACGTGGAAAAAACCAGCGTTTCCGCTTCATAAATCGCACCGCCGCTGAAAGAAGAAGTATATTCCCATGGCTCAGACAGGCTTATGCTTTCACCATTCAGGTCCTTAAATCGTATAGAGAGATTTTCCTGGTTCAGGCTGTTAATCAAATTGACCCGCTGGCTATCGTGGTCGAAATAATTTTTAAAGGAGAAAGAAAGAATTGAACCCCCGCCCCCGGAAGACACAATGGCCTTATACAACTCAGTTTCTATGGTAATTTGTTTTTCTCCAACCACCGGCAAAGATGGTTTTTCTTTAGATTTAACGGCGGGAACAACCACACCTTGTTCATTGATTCCGGACTGTTCATCATCCTGTTGAGTTTCCTTTTCAATGATGGTTTCTGTTGGTGTATCGGATTGATCCGGAAGAGGCGCGACCATCTCCATGTATTTTGGTGTGAAGATGAGCACAAGGGCAATTAAAAAAAACGCAAGGAGTGTATTTCTATCCATATTTATTTAACAGGGTCATAGCCGCCTTCATGGAGGGGGTGGCATTTTGAGATTCTTGTTAGAATAAGTTTTATACTTATAAAAAATGTTTTTGTACTTAAGGCATCGAGCGCGTACTGGGAGCAAGTGGGGTAAAACCGACATTGTTTACCGAAAACAGGGGAAAGAAACAACCTGTATCCTTTTACAAGGTAAACGAACAACCTCCTGAAAAGAAGGTCAACTACTCCCAGCATAGCCATAACGGCAACGGCCTTAAACGGCCATGCGCTTACGGCCCTTTTTTCGACGTCGACGCAACACAGATCGCCCACCCACAGAGGACATCCGGGACCGGAATCCGTGTTTGTTTTTTCTCTTTCTATTGCTCGGTTGATATGTTCGCTTCATTTCGCCTCCAAAAAAGCCCGGGAAACTACGAAACCCTGATAAGTTTCCCAAAAAATATAATCAGAGAAAAAAATGAAAATTTTTCCACTTTTACCTTGAATTATTCATGTGAAATGCATCTAAATTACAACTCGCTTTAATATGTGGATAACTTGTGGATAACTTAAATATATGACGCACGACAAATTGTGGTTGGCTGTTTATGATGAATTAGCCGAGACGCTGCCGACACACGCAATCAACACCTGGTTTGAGCCCGTCTCGCCCGTGGCCCTCTCAGACAATGAGCTTGTCTTAGAGGTTCCAAACCAGTTTTTCTATGAATGGATTGAATCCCATTACAGTCAAAATATATCCAATGCGCTTTCGAAAAAAACCGATCGTAAAATTGATTTCCGCTTTATTGTATCAGCGGAAAAAATTGAATTAGCAAAAACCAGTGACCAGTCCCTTCGGCCATCAAAATCTGAAAATCCTGGCACGCCGCTTTTAAATAAAAATTATTTATTTGAAAATTTTATTGAGGGCTCTAATAATCAATTTGCGAAAACCGCTGCCGAATCTGTAGCAAGCGATCCAGGAAATAGCGCATTTAATCCCCTCATTATTTATGGCGGCGTTGGATTGGGCAAAACACATTTGATCCATTCAATCGGAAATCGCATCCGGGCAAAGCATCCAACAAAAAGGATTGTATTGGTTACCAGTGAAAAATTCACTTTGGATTTTGTAAATAGTCTAAGAAAAAATAAAACGGTGGAGTTTGCCAAACAGTATCGTAGCGCCGATGTGCTCTTGATTGATGATATCCAATTTTTCCGCGGCAAGGAACAAACGCAAGAACAATTTTTTCACACCTTTAATGAATTACACCAATCCGGAAAACAGGTTGTGATGACAGCAGACCGGTTTCCAGGGGAAATGCAAGGACTGCAAGACCGATTGCTTTCGCGCTTTCAATCTGGATTATCGGTGGATATTCAACCTCCGGATTTTGAAATCCGTGTGGCAATTCTCATGGAAAAAGCCGAAATCAATGGCGTCAGTCTTCCATATGATATCATTGAATTTATTGCCACCCACATCAAAAGCAATGTGAGGGACCTGGAGGGCACCATAATTCGGATTCTTGCCCGATCTTCATTGTTGAATCAGGAAATTGATTTTAATCTGGTTAAAGATGTGGTGAAAGAACGGGTTGGAAAATCCATTACAGCGGACATAACCGTAGAAGATGTAGTGCGCCGCGTCTCCGAGGTTTCCAATGTGTCGGAAAGAGAAATTGTGGGCAAAAGCCGAAAAATGGAAATTGCCGAAGCCCGGCAGATATCCATGTATTTGTGCAGACAAATCATTGGAACTTCTTTAAATAATATAGGTGTATATTTTGGCGGGAGAGACCATACAACAGTCATGCATGCGGTAAAAAATATTGAAAATAAACAGGGAAAAGATGACCGGGTTGGCAAAATGATTACATCCCTGAAACAAGAACTGAGCTTTTCTATAGCGTAACCATGTGTAGAATAAATAAGAACAATCTATTTCTTGACCTATTTTCAAAGGTGAGTTATATTAAAACACCCTTGACGAGACTGATTCTGTATCCGTTCTCTATAAAAGCTCTCTACATACCAACAAAACTCAACCAGAGAAATTATAATAAATAACCAATACAACGGAGGTTTAGCATGCAAAAACTGCTAACAACCTTAACAGTCTTCCTGATGAGCGCTACGCTCTTTGCAACCGGGCAAGACCAAAACAAACACGAAAGATACGGCACGGTAGCACAAGCTTACCCACCCGTGCAAGAATACATAAACCCATCCTACACGCTAAACTCCAGATCCACAGACGTTACCATTACGTGCGATGGTGGATCATGGCAAAGCGAGGTATCCTGGGAAATC
>CAXFCD010000061.1:0-11233 GCA_964001155.1 uncultured bacterium
AGAAGCGGAATACCATGTTGTTGAAATTGGTCTTTTATGAATTCGTGGATTTCATCCAATTCTTTTTGCTTGATGAGTCCGCGACTTATACCGGATTGATTGGTAACAATACAGAACCTGTTTCCTGCTTTTGATAACTTTTTTAGAGCAGAAAGTGTAAATCCATAAAACACAAAATCATCCATTGAACTGATATATCCAGGATCAGGATTAAGGGTTCCGTCCCTGTCAAGGAAAATGCAATCATACTTTTTCATGCCACTTGCTCCGGATGTACATCCTTGATGCGAACACTGCCCAAAAGAAAATAGATGGCACCTACAAGCACCAATGGGAAATACGACACAGCGTGTGAAACAATGGCATACGTTAGCGCTTGATCTCCGGCAATGCCAAAGACAACCATCAAACTGTATTTTACGCCTGCATCGTAGGTTCCGGCTGATCCGGGAAGTGCAGGAATGGCAAGTGCAACGCTTCCCAAAACCAAAAGAATCCCGGTCCCGATGTAACCAATATCCAACCCACAGGCATTCAAAACAATATACGTTACCAGAAAATAAAATGCCCAAAGAATAATACCGGAAAGAATAATTTGTCCCGCATGATTTGTTTTTATAATAATGGTAATGCCGTCGAAAATCCTGTCCAACGCAGAATGAAGTTTTTCTCCAATCCCGGTTTGAAATAGCGGTAATTCACCCACTTTATCCATCCATCGGAATTTCGATGCCATAAAGATCATGAGTACAATTATCAAGGTAATTCCGGAAAAAATGTAAACGCCGAATCGAATCCAGTCATGTTCAAATGGAAACCAAGGAATCGTTAAAACAAATACAGCCAATACCATCACAACATCCAAAATTCTTTCCAGGATGACGGTTCCGAATGCCTGGGAAACAGTCAGTTGACGTTTGGACGCCACCGAATAAGCTCGAAGCAATTCCCCTAACCGAAAGGCTAAAATGCCGTTTCCGAAATAACCCACCATCGTTGCAGAAAATACAGGATGAAGTGGAATATGCTCCACAGGATCCATAATCAATTGCCAACGGTAAGCTCGAACAAGGCAACTCAGAACCAAAAGCGCGCAGGCAATTAAAATAGCAGCCAAATGAACCTGTTGTATTTGCAGGATTAATTCATCAAAATCTTCGCCTTTAAATGCAAGGTAAAGTCCCAGGGCGCTGATGAGTCCGCAAATTAAAAGTTTTAATGTTTTATTCACGGAGGTCTATGATTTCATAATTGGATAAATTGATCTCTGCAACGTCATTTCCTTTACCAGGTTCCGATGAAATTATTTTAATTCTGATGTCTGAATCCCCTCCGGTTTTCAAGTGAATTTCCCGTGGTTGTCCGCTAGAAGGGATTGTCCAAATAGTGCCTTCCATATCCCATTCTCCTAAAGTGAATGGGATGCGAAATCCATTTTTTTCTAATAAAGCTTTGCCTTGTTGAATGGATTCATTTGACCCGGTTAAAATATCAAAAATGGTTACTTCGTCGGGAATGGCGGAATCTAGTATAACTTGGCGGTCAACTTTATTTATCGTTGTGATGGTCCCATCGTGATAGACCACTCGTTGATCATAAGAATCGAAAATATAATTGGTCTCACCGAAATAATAGAATGTCCCACCGGATTCAAACCGTTCTCCAATTTGTTCTTGGTAAAATTCAATTTCAAGTATTCGACCACCCTCATGATTCATATAATTTAGGAATTGCCGGTATGGGTCTTCCTCTGCCAACATCTGCCCCAGCAGGCATAACCATAAAAGAAATTTTTTCACAAATGATTAATCCCGAATCATTTCGAGATATGTTTCGTCTACCAATACTTCTCGTGCTTTACTGCCGGTAAACGGTCCCACCACACCGGTTTGTTCCATCTCGTCAATCAAACGCGCTGCTCGGGAATAGCCCACCTTCAACCGTCGTTGAAGGAGTGAAATGGATCCCTGCTGATGGGTCACCACCAAAGCCACAGCTTCGTTGAACAATTCGTCTGTTCCACCCTCGCCGTCGCCACCAAATTCTGTCACTTGCGCTTCGCGTACACTAGGGAGAATCAATTCATCAGGCTTGGGTTGTTCAGCCACATGATTCATCACCGCTTCAATTTCTTCTAGGGTCAGGAAGGCGTTATGCATCCGAAAAACATCAGAACTTCCGGTTCCCAAATGCAGCATATCACCGCGACCGATCAATTTGTCAGCGCCGGGCTGGTCGATGATAGTTCGGGAATCAATTTTACTGGCAACTTGGAAAGCGATCCGTGATGGGAAATTTGCTTTAATGACACCGGTAATCACATCCACAGAAGGCCTCTGTGTGGCAATGACTAAATGAATACCAACCGCACGAGCCAACTGAGCCAAGCGGGCGATGGGCGCTTCAACATCTTTTGCAGAAAGCATCATTAAATCCGCCAATTCATCCACCACCAATACAATGTATGGCATGATGGGCTCATCATTTTTCCCCATTTTTTCATTGTACTCACCAATGTTACGTACCACCGCATCAGCCAACACATTATAGCGCCGGTCCATTTCTTTTTCCAAGGCTCGAAGTGCTAAAATAGCATTATCCACTGAGGTGACAATGGGTTCCTGAATATCTTCCATTTTTAAAAGATGGTATCCTTCTAAATTGCGAAACAAGGTCATTTCAACTTTTTTCGGATCAATCATAACGAATTTGACCTCCTCCGGCGTCGCCCGGTAAAGGATGGAACAAATGATAGTATTGATGCAAACGGATTTTCCCGAACCTGTGGTTCCTGCTATGAGAAGGTGCGGCATTTTTGCCAGATCCAAACAACTAATTTCCCCGGAAGTCGTTTTTCCCACCGCTAAAGTAAGGATAGATTCTGATTCAGCAAATTCCGGACTGTTCACCACAGATTTAAAAAATACCGTGGCGGGATTTCGATTGGGAATTTCGATGCCCACAGAGGATTTTCCGGGAATCGGTGCGATTACACGAACACTGCTGGCTTCCATAACTCTGGCTAAATCATCGGCTAACTGAACAAATTTATTCACTCGAACGCCTTCAGCGGGCTCAACTTCAAATAAAGTAATGATGGGCCCCGGATGAACATTCACCACTTTTCCTTCTACACCATAGGTTGCCAAGGATTGTGTTAAATAATTCGCCCGTTCAATGAGTTCGTCCCTGCTCAAGGTGTCTGATACATTCACCGGATTGGCTAATAATTCAGAAGACGGAAGTTGATATTTTCGTTTGGGTTGTTGCCGTTCGACTACTTCGTCAATATCCACCTCTTCAGTTTGAGCCATTTCTTCAATATTTAAATCTTCTTCCGGTTCAGAAGCAGCAACCGATTCCTGGTCATCTTGATCATCAAAGTCTGCGGATACAGTTTCCGATTCAATTTCAGTTGGCGTTTCGGATGTTGGTGAAGGTGCATGATCAGTTTCTTTCTCTAAAGGTTCACTCTCCGTTTCCATTTGGGTGTCGGTTTTTTCGATGTCTTCTTGTTGCGGTTCGTCCTGCTGTTCCGGTGATTCAAACGCTGCGGCGTCCCGTTCTTTTTGGGCATCTATTTTCGCTTTTAAATCTTGGGTATGTTTCCGCTTGGCTTCTTCCTTCTTATATTGTTCTTTCTGATCTGCTTTTTCCGAACGCAAGGAAACCCACTTTTCTTTCATTTCAACAAAGGGAGCGTAATAATCCAAATTGAAATACCCTCGGACGATCATTAGAAATCCTGCTAAAAGAAAAAGTGATGTCCCCCAAATACTGAGCCAATCCAAGGCAAATTGAGCTACCACTCCGCCAATAAGTCCTGATATTAAAAAGGATATATTTCCTTCTTCGGCCAATTGGATACTAAACACGCCAATTGTGATGGAAATCATAAGCATGGTTCCCAAACCGTAGTAAGAACTGCGGATGATCTCTGCTAAATCTTTTTTGGCAAATAGAAACCAACCCCAGATGATTCCTAAAAGAGGCATAATAACTGATGAAAATCCAAAGCCCAATTTGATGAAAACATGGGCTGTAAAAATGCCAAGGATGCCCATGGGATTTGTTACTTGGACATTGGACGATATGGATGGTTCCTCGCTGGGATTATAGCCGCCTAAACTGACTAAAACAAAGACGGAGAGGGCGATGGTGAGGATACCGAGTATTTCTAAACGACGTTCTTCCTGCATTTATGGTTTTATGGTATGTGGAAAATTCAAGGTGAATTATACGGATTTTAAGACGTTAATTGAATAGGAAAATGTTGGAGCTATTAAGTCCAACAACCATCTTGGTTGTTGGTGATGGGGTAAAGACAACACAACCCTCAAGCTGGAAGCTTGAGGAACTTTTAATCCATCAAAGAACCTTTTGTATAAAACGGCGGTTTAACCACCACAGCAGATTTCATTCTTCCACGAATATCCACCATCAGTTCAGTTCCGGATTTTGAAAAGGGCACATCCACATAGCCAATGCCGATGCCTTCTTCCAAAGACGGACTCATGGTGCCGCTGGTAATCTCCCCCACTATTTCATCATTCACCAAAATGGGACAACCCTGTCTCGGAATGGCTCGTTCTGTCATTTTTAAACAGACCAAACGTTTTGTCACATTGGCCTTGGCTTCAAGCAACGTTTCTTTCCCGATAAATTCGTCTTTCCCCAATCTGGTGATCCATCCTAATCCTGCCTCAATCGGATTGGTTGTTTCGTCAATATCATTTCCGTACAAAGCATATTTCATTTCCATTCGGAGGGTATCACGGCTACCGAGCCCTGCAGGCTCCAAACCTTTATTACTGCCAGCATCCATGATCGCATCCCAAATCTCCAAAATTTCATCTGCGTCAGCATAGATTTCAAATCCTAGTTCGCCAGTGTAACCTGTCCGGGCGGTGATGCATTCCTTTCCGCTCACCTTCCCTTCTGAAAAATGGTAAAATTGGATATTGGATAATTTCTTATCTGTTAATGTCTGGAGAATATCTCGGGATCTAGGCCCCTGTAAAGCAACCAAACCGATGTCATCACTTTTATTTTCGATATTGACGTCACCTTCCACATGAGATTGGAGCCAATCAAAATCTTTTACTAAGTTCGCTGCATTCACCACCAACATATACTCAGAATCTTTTTTATAAACTAAGAGATCATCCACAATACCGCCATTGTCGTAACACATGGCAGAATATTGGGCTTGGCCCACAGAGAGTGATGCAACATCATTCACCGTCACTTTTTGGAGAAATTTTTCAGCATCATGTCCAGACACAATGAATTCACCCATGTGACTCACATCAAATAATCCGGCTTTTGACCGAACAGCGTTGTGCTCTTGTTTGATGCCGGTATATTGGGTTGGAAGCAGAAACCCGCCAAAGTTTACCACATTTCCGCCAAGCTCAATGTGGCGATCATACAAAGGAGTTTTTTTCTCTGACATTTAGGATTCAATCCAGGATTTCAATTTTGCCAAACCTTCCCGAATATCTGCTTGATCTATGCCGGAATAAGCTAAGCGGATATAATGATCAGTCTCCCCCTCTAAAGGTGTACCAAAATGATGGCGGGCACAAAAGGACACACCGGTGGATTGCAATGCAGCGGTTCGAAACACATCCAAATCAGCAAATCCTTTATTCGCCATGACCTTCGTCACATTGGGATAGAGATAAAAGGTACTTTCCGGTGTGGGAACATGGAATCCCTCGATAGCATTCAGGCTGTCTCTCGTAGCATCTCTTCTCATTTTTAATTCGGATAAAAGTGCTTTTGCACCTGAAGAATCACCCCCAACAGTTTCTGCCAATGCATGTTGAATAAAATGGTTGGTACAGGATTCATCATTAACATTGAATCGGGCAATTTGTTTTATCACATTTTCCGGACCGATAGAAGCGCCCACTCGCCAGCCAGTCATTGCAAATTTTTTG
Organism: uncultured bacterium; assembly: GCA_964001155.1. Taxonomy (GTDB): domain Bacteria; phylum Fidelibacterota; class Marinisomatia; order Marinisomatales; family UBA1611; genus CAXFCD01. The sequence goes on from CAXFCD010000061.1 coordinate 5,946, forward strand.
GAAAAGGTGTACAGGATGACCGTTCTTTCCAACATTCCGGGAATCGTCACGATGGATCGCGGCGGTTCGTCTGTATAACGAATTTCGTAATATGCATCATCACTGAGAACCCACAAATCATGTTCAATGGCCAACTCAGCCAATGCTTCCATTTCCTCTTGGCTCGAGGCTGCAGAAATCGGATTTTGATAATTGTTATAAATCAGTGCTGTAGTTTTTTCAGTGATAGATGAACGTAATTTTTCAATATCAATGGCAAAGCCGGTTTCAGTTTCATCATATCCATAGGGAACGGGAACACCGCCTTGGTACTGAATCTGGGACTCATAGATTGGATATCCGGGGTTGGGGTACAATACTTCGTCCCCTTCGTTCATCACAACTGCTAAAAATTTCCAAATGGTAGGTTTCCCACCAGGCTGAATCACCACATTATTTATTCTGTATTCCACACCTCGTTTGGAACCAACATCAAGCGCCAATGCTTCCCGTAATTCCGCAATTCCTTCCGATGGGCAATAGCCATTTTTGGAATCATTCATGAATTTGGTGGTGGCGTCACGGATATTTTCCGGTGTAGGCAGATTAATATCACCAAGATGGAATGGGTAAACTTTGTTCCCTTTTTCAGCCCAGGCTCGCGCTTGTGCAGACACAGCGAAAGCCGTTTCGGTCCCTAATCGTTCTAATTTTGTATTGAATTTCATTTTAATTATTAATCACTGGGACACAAAGATGTAGGTCAGAAGAAAGAAGATAGAATTCTCCTTACGCCCCCGTAACGTTTTGTTAAGACATGAGTTGTTTCAATGCTTTTTTAATGACGGATTCCAATTCACCGGACAATTCGCCATTTTTTTCTAATTCTTTGCAGGCATTCTTCGCTTGGTTCTGCTTGTATCCCAAAGATATGAGCGCATTCACCACATCGTTAAATAAGTGGGAATCGGAAATGTCTCCTTCATCGAATCCCAGTGATTCATCATCCGTTTGAATAAATTTTTCTTTCAGTTCTATGATGATGCGTTTGGCTGTCTTTGGCCCAACCCCAGGCACCATGGTCAGTGATGCCACATCGCCGGCCACCACTCTATCCCGCAGTTGGGATGGCTCTATACCGGAGAGAATCGTTAACGCTAATTTGGGTCCAATCCCGCTGATGGAAATGAGTAAATGAAATGTATTCCGTTCTCTTTCATCTTTAAAGCCATAAAGGTCCAGCATATCTTCCCGAACGTGGAGATAAGTCAACACAACAGTGTCTTGACCTTTTACCGGGAGAGATTCCAATCCGTTGATGGACATCATCACTTTGTAACCGATTCCGTTCACAAAAATGATTGCATGGGTCGGTGTCTTTTTTTCTACAAGACCATGGAGCTGATCAATCATGCGAATTTTGCCTGGTTGATATAGCAAAGTCCCACCGCCATGGCATCAGATACATCCATCGGCTTGGGTGGTTCTTTTAATTTTAAAATTTGGGTCACCATATAGGATACTTGTTCTTTGGTGGCGGCGCCATTGCCGCAGACAGACATTTTTACTTTTCTTGGTGCAAATTCATGGACAGAAATGTTAGCTTGGGCTGCGGACAAGATCAGTGCGCCCCGAGCTTGCCCTAAGGTCATTGCAGATTTCACATTTTTACTGTAGAATGCATCTTCGATGGCCATCACATCAGGTGAAAATTGATCCAAAATTTTATTCATCTCTTCAAATAAATAATTGAGCCGTTGAGGTAAGGAATCCTTTGGTTTCGGTTTAATGGTACCATAGGCCGATAAATGGGTTTTGTTTCTTTGGGTATCCATAATACTGAATCCCGTGACGCCCAATCCCGGATCTACACTCAATACACGCATCTATTAATCCTGCAGTAATGCCTCTTCATCCACATCAAAATTGGAATAGAGTTTATTAATATCATCATTATCTTCCAGAGCATCCATGAGTTTGAGAGTGGTTTGTGCTTCTTGCCCCACCAATTTTTGTAGGGATTTTGGCACCATTTCAATTTCTGCAGACCGAATTTCATAACCGGCGTTTTCCAGAGTATCCCGTACATCCATTAGATCGGTAGGATTGGTGGAAATAGAATAAAAATCTGAATCAACTTCAAAGTCATCAGCGCCTGCTTCCAGGGCTGCCTCAAAGACCACTCCTTCTTCACAGGAACCGCTGTCCAAAATGATTTGGCCTTTTTTATCAAACATCCAGGACACACTGCCGCTTTCACCCAAGTTACCGCCATACTTGGATAATAAATGCCTCACTTCCGCCACAGTGCGATTTTTATTATCCGTAATTACATCCATCATCAATGCAACGCCGCCGGGACCGTAGCCCTCATAGGTCATTTCTTCGTAAGCCACACCTTCTAATTCGCCGGTTCCTTTTTTGATAGCACGATCAATTTTATCCGCCGGCATATTGTTAGATTTTGCATTGGAAACGGCTTTTCGCAGACGTGGATTGGCTTCAATATCACCGCCGCCAAGTCGCGCAGCAATGGTAATCTCTTTAATGATTTTTGTAAAAATTTTTCCGCGCTTCGCGTCCTGGGCACCTTTACGGTGCCTAATGTTGGCCCATTTGCTATGTCCTGCCATTTTTCTCCTGAAAATTAGACGGGAAAATTACTGTACTAGGGTATGGGCTACAAAGAGGATAACGATGAATTGGGATAAAGATTAATACTTGGATTTGGATTAGGAATTTGGAGCTAGGATTAGGCAATCGGATTAGAATACAGAGATGAATTTGCCCAGGAATAATATTTCATAAAAAGGATGAAAAGTGGATTTACTCAATAAGTTGTTCAATCCGGCTCCTTACGATCCAAATATTTTTATATCCTTTTTCCCTTAATGCCGTCTTTTGGACTTCTGCTTCTTTTTTGGTCACAAAATTTCCCGTATGGATTTTATACAATGGCGCTTCGAAAACCATGTACACCGAATCATCCAAAGTTTTTTCAAATTTTCGCAAATTCCTGTTTGCATCCTCCACTGAAGATGATTCAAAGATTTGCAGCCTGAAACCATCCTGGGTAGTTACCCGAACATTTTTTAATGAATCCAATACATCCAGTTGGCTTGTGCCAAAAATCTTGTCCAATACTTTTGGTGTTTTTGGCACAGGATCACGCACAGTATTCATATCAAACCAAAATAGCGTGTCTTGGGCAAAAAGCCATCCTGAAAAAAGAAATATGGGAATGAAGTAACTCATTTTAACACTCGAATGGATTCTGAGGGAATCCAGCCTTTTTTCCCATCAATCAAAATGATTTCCACCCAATCTTTTTGGGATTGATGAATATCGGCAATACTGCCTTCATTGATGCGGAAAAGGACTGTGTTTTCGCCATAAAACGGACCTGAATATGCATCCACACCATTGGCAATCACAACACCGCTGTGGGTGCGTTGCTCCTGAAAGTATTTGTCAACCGCTATGCCATGAATGCCCAAGGTGAGCACAATGAGTCCATTTAAGATCGTTTGAGTTACAGTTCCTCGGAGCCAGCCAAATTGAAGCCCAAACACCCAAATCGCCTGAAATAACAAAACCAAGCTCCCTATAAGTATCCATTCCCGCAAAGTGAAATTAGATTTGATGTTTCGATAGTATTGCAAAAGAAAAAACGGTTCCGGCATATCAATGCGGTCAATGCGCCGGGCTTGGGCAACGGCAAGATTATGTAGAGCATCCCTGTCTCGCGGGGAAAGTTTCAATCCATTTGTATACGCCCAAATAGATTGCCCTAAATAATGGAGCCTGTAATAAGCATTGCCCAAATTGTAATAAATATCGGCATGCGCCTGCCCAATGTCTAACAGAGATTCGTATGCCTGCACTGCATCTTCATATTTTTCATAGATCATAGCATCGTTCCCGGCTTCGAAAAGGTCGTTTGAAACGTCAGAAAGGCCAACAGACAATAATCCTAAAAATAGGAAAAGATGCTTCATACCAATTCCCGGTCTGTTTCCCGCATGAGTCCTGCCATGTCCACCAAAATTGTGGCTTCCCGTTCGACTCCACCCGGAGCATATTTGCCGGCATCGCAAGTTTTTAATAAGGATAAAATATTTTCCAATGATTCCGCCGGGAGTTTTTGATTCAAATGGGATTCCACACTGGCCGGATCCAAATTATGCGTTGGTAAAAGCAATTTGTGTTTCAAAAAAATATAAAATGCCCTGCTGGCAACTTCGAAGGGATCTTCATTTCCTTTTTTAAGTTCTTTCAGTCCTGTCCGTAGTGCGCCGCGAACCTGTCTCCCCTCCGCCTCAGATAAGCGGTATCCGGTAAATTTTGAAATAAATGTAGGTGAAACAAATATCAGGATCGAACACAAATAAATAATAATTGCTGTATAGGATCTTCCGGTGGTGGTTGATGAAAAATTGATGGGTTCCGTGTGTATAAAGCGGATATCCTGTCCGATCAATTCCACTTCCCGTTTGGTGAGTCCGGAACTGTGAGCCAGGCCAACATCTCCCGGGGAAATTGGGATCTCAATAGGATCTGTTTGCGTCCGTTGCCAATTCTTAGTCTTGGGATTAAAAAATGACATTTGAATTCTGGGAATCGTCAAGTTTCCTGCTATCCGTGGAATCAGGATATATTCCCAGGATTGGGTGCCGGTTAGGTCATCCCGAAAAGTGTCTTTATCAAATTTGTCCGTGGGTGGGAATGCCTCCAATTCCGGAGGAAACTTTATTTCGGGGAGAGAGAATAATCCCAAGTTTCCCGTCCCTTTCATAGAAACTGTAAATGTGAACCCTTCATTGACTTTGGCCGTATCACGATCCGTTTTCGCTTTAATGGTGAAAGAACCAACCGCACCGGAAAAATCGAAAGGCCGCGGTTCCGGGAAAGGTGAAATATCAATTTTCTTTTTCTTGGAGCGGATAATTCTCGTTTTCGTTTCAGTAAAGAAAGAATCAAAAAATGGGTCAAAAAATGGGTCACGGCGCCGTTTCTTTTTTTTCGTTTCCACTTGGATTTTCACTGCAAGGGTTGGAATAATATGTTTTTCTGAAGGAATGGGGAATAATGCTTTTTGTCCCAAATTTGCCACTTGGTATTTCACACCTTTAATTGTCACATTCCGGTATTGAACCCGTTGTGGCGTGTACAAGTCTTCCACCCAGAATCCAGGAAATTCCGGCATTTGGAACGGTTCAATAGAAATGTTGGCATTTTTGTACAATTTATAGCTCAGGGTGATTTGCTCTCCCAAATACGCTTTTTCCTTGTCAATCTCAGCCACAATA
>CAXFCD010000062.1:0-1898 GCA_964001155.1 uncultured bacterium
AGATGACGATGGCGATGATTGGGAACCTGAAGCACTTATTACAAATATGAATCTCATGGAATTTTTCATGGTCATGTTTGGAGTGGACCCTGATAGTCTCGGTCTGGAAAATCCAATCCTTGTTGGTGCAACATCAACACAAACTGAAGACGGTGATATTGTAATGAATGGTGTAGGTGCTATGATTGTATTAGATGGCATCATGGATGCATACGCAGATTCTGCCGAAGCAGTTGCCAATACAAGCATAGATACACTTACAGGGGCGGCCACTTTTAATAATTTAGTCTTGTATGATTCTACAGGCGCAGCAGTCCTTACATTATCCGGAACCATTGGCCCGAGTATGTTGGATTTCGTTGCCGGTGAAGAAACGTCTTTCCCATTCTTAGAAGATTTAGAAGACATGTTTGAAGAAGATGATGAAGACCTTTTCGTGTCTTTTTATGAAGATTCCACAGGAATGGAAATTGAAGTTGGGTACGATGATTATTATTATTATGGCACCTGGGCAGATACATCTTATTTCACTTGGGAAGCCACAACAGATTCACTCTTCATCTATTCTGAAGATGAAGATTATTATGATGAAATCGATACAACCGAGTTAGAATATGTCATTGACGGCGATATATTAACTATGGGTGCATCCTTTGATCCTTGCGATGAGGAAGACTCCTTTGAAGAATGTCTTGAATTTGCCAGTGAAGAAATAGCTGGTTTAGATGAATTGGAAGATGTAGAGTCACTTAGACTAAGTATGGAAAGAGTCCTTGCACCCGGTTCATTCACAGCAGTTGACCCTGGAGACGGTTCCTTGCCGGAGGCATTCAACCTCTATGCTAATTTTCCCAATCCGTTCAATCCTGTGACCACTATCCGTTTTGATGTTGGACAAAATACCGGACATAATACAATACTCCGGATTTACGATATTACAGGCAGAGTTGTGGCAACGCTGGTAAATGGTCAACTCCAAACGGGAACCTATGAAGCCCAATGGGACGCCCGTGGCTTTGCCAGTGGTATTTATTTCTCTGAACTGGTTTCCGGAACCAACCGGCAAACACAAAAAATGGTTCTATTGAAATAAGTTTATCTTAATCTAAGACCTAAAAACCCTCACCGTTTCCTGATCTTGTGGAAGGGCGGTGAGGGTTTTTTATTTTGTTACCACCAACCGATTATTCGCCACCAAATTGATCCTACACCGAGCCAGACAACCAAATGGTAGAATGATACTAAAAGACCAATTCTGAACCAAGCCAGTGGCTGAACGTAGCCATTCCCAAAATAAATAATCACAGGCCCTGTGGAATAATTGGTTAAACACCCACACAAGTTGGAAAAATAGGCAATCACACCCACTACCAATATAGGATTCAATTCCACACCTGATGCTACGAGGAATATCGTCCCGGCCAATGCAGCAATATGAGCAGTCAGCATGGAAAAAACATACATGGAATAAAAATAGATCAATGCCAAAACTATCAACATGAATATCGGTGAGACTCCTGTTAATTCTGATTTTACGAGATCACCAAACCAAGCGATAAATCCCACCTCTTTCAATCCATTTGCTAAGGCCAATAATCCACCTAACCAGATCAGTGTATCCCACGCTTTATGGTTCTTCACCAGTTGATCCCAAGTCATGGTGTTAGAAATAAGAAGTAAAATCAATCCGAAAAGTGCCACTGTTGTTGTTCCCCAACCGTGAACCGGTTTGGTAGACCAAAGGAGAAGCATCACACCTAAAATAGATGCTGTGGCAATCTCCCTGCTGGACCATGGTCCCAATGAGCGAATTTCACCGTCAATCTGTCCGCGAACCGCCTGGATGGATTCAATAGTAGGCGGAGAAAGAAATCGCATCAAAATCGGGAGTCCGGCCA
>CAXFCD010000063.1:0-5448 GCA_964001155.1 uncultured bacterium
GACGAAAAAAGCCAAGACCCAACTGAAACGAAATGACATTAGGTTCTGCTCCTGAAAATAGATCTCCGTGTGGTTTCCATGCCTAATCCTAAGAGAAAAGCTGGAATTAAAAACCAGCCGTATAATTCTTTGTATTGCGTGAATTCTTTCACTTCAATCTCGGATTTCTCTAATTCATCAATCTCAGCATAAATGGAGCCCAAGGCTTCCACATCTGTGGCTCTGAAAAATTTCCCACCTGTCACCTCAGCAATATGTTTTAATGTTTCTTCATCAATTTCATTCCGAATCAGTCCTCGGCCGGGAATTCGCGTATAGGATTGATTGGTGCCTGCGCCGATGGTGTAAATTTTAATATTGTATTCCGCAGCCAATTCTGCGGCTGTTTTCGGTTCAATTTCCCCGGTATTATTACTGCCGTCTGATAGCAAAATCATGACCCGGCTTTCCACTTCGCTATTCCGTAACCGATTGACACCGTTGGCAATTGCCATCCCAATGGCAGTCCCATCATGTTCCTTAGCAGCAATGGATATTTCCTTAATTAAGGATTGTAACACCTGTTTATCAACCGTCAGCGGACATTGGATAAATGATTCTCCGGCAAAAACTAAAATTCCAATGCGGTCTTCCTTTCGTCCAGCAATGAATTCACCGGCAGTTTTTTTCACAGCCTCCAGGCGATTGGGAGGAAAATCGTCTGCCAACATACTGGAACTGATATCCAATACTAGTAGCATGTCTATAACACTAACAGAGGATTCCTGGAGATTATCAATTAATCGTGGGCGCGCCATCCCAAGGATTATCAGAGAGATGACAATAAGATAAATTGTTTTTAATAAACGGTTTTTTCGTGTACCAATGGTCCTTATTTCTTCTGAAATAAAAGCGGTTGATGAGATTCGCAGTGTCCCTTCTTTTTTTAATCCGGACGTGCGGTACCAACCGATCAACATTGGGATCAGTGCAAAAAGGATTAAATACCAAGGATGCTGAAAGTCCATAAAAGAAATCTAGCCTGCAAAATTATTTTCGATAAATGGATTATAGAATGTCCCGATTCTTATCTGCTATCCGTACGTATAAACCGGTAAAATGTTTCTACAATGTTGAAGAGGTGAGATCGGATGACCTTCACCGGATTTTTTAGTCCTCCGTGCCCTCTTTCTCTGAAGGAGCCTCGGCTTTTTCCTTGGCATCCATAATCTCTTTTTTGGATGTTTCCACTGCATCCTTGAATTCATTGATTCCCTTACCAAGACCACGGGCCAGTTCCGGCAATCGCTTGGCGCCAAAGAGAAGTAGAATCACCAAAAAGATGAGAACGAGTTCACCTGTACCTAAATTGAACATAGCAAAGTTTACATCAACATGGGTCATGTTGTCTCCCAAAATTTTAACGGAAATACCTTAAGATATAATAGGCAGTTGCAAGGCCGATAATGCTGGTAAAATTGAAATTCATAGCTAAACCAAATTTTAAAGTTATAATTTTTAAATCAAGGACAAGGACGCCCATCTCATTACCTGCCAATCCGCCAATATCCAATGACAAGGATGTGAGGAAAAATTCTTTCACCACGCCATCCGGAAGCATCCAACCGAAAATATTTCCAATGACACCACCAATGGCAGCACCTAAAAATAAACCAACAATGATAAGAGATATATTTCGTTTATTCATGAATCAATTTTGGAAGGCTCTTCATCCCGGTGCGGATTAACCAGCCAATGAAGGATATTCCAGCCAATGTAAATAGCTACCAAGGGCATCAGGATATATCCTTGCCAAATCGCCAAACTAATCATTGAAAAAATGAACCCAATTAACAATATAGAATTTGCCCTGCCGGACTTAAAGGAAAACAATGGAAATTTGGCAAAATGGATCGGGCTGACCATCAAAAAACCCAAGACGGCAACCAACATTAAGGCCGTCCGAGGATCACCAAAATCACCATCAATCTGGTGGTTAAAAAACAAATATGAAAATAAAGTAATAGTGGCAATGGGCGTGGTAAGACCCACTGTGTAGGATTTTGGTTTTCCCGGTTCCTGCTCCAAATTGAATTTGGCTAGGCGAATCGTCCCAAACATGAGCGGCATAAAGGCGATGAGTCCACCCAAAAGAGGCGGCAATCCGTCCACATAGAGTGAATAGACTAACACCGAAGGTACCACACAAAAGGAAACTGTATCAGCCATGGAATCAAATTCAACGCCAAAGCGGGATGAGATACCCAACATCCGGGCAATTTTGCCATCGAAAACGTCAAAGAGTCCAGCGATGATAATAAAAACACCTGCTTTTACCGGTTGCCCGTTCAGGATGAGCCCAATGGCCAAAAATCCCAAAAACATATTGATCAAGGTCAAAATGTTTGGAATAAAATGCCTGGGTGGCCGTCTTTTTTTATTGCGGTTTAGTTTCATTAAATGTACCTATAATGGTGGTATTCCCTTTCACTTTCTGCCCTAATTCTACGGCTAAATTTACATATTTTGGGAGGATCAAATCTGTTCTAGATCCGAACCGGATAAATCCAAGTCTTTCTCCCATGTCCATGGATTCGCCATTTTGGGCGTAACATAAAATTCTTCGGGCGATCAATCCGGCAATTTGCTTTACTTTTACCATTCCAGCTTTTGAGGAAAGTGTTATTTCCGTCCGCTCATTTTCATCTGATGCTTTATGGTCAAAAGCAGCCAAAAATTTTCCTTTTTCATATTTTACTTTGGAAAATGTACCTTGGATGGGCATTCGGTTGGCATGGACATTAAATACATTTAAAAAAATGGACACCAATTGTGCTTCTCCCACATCAGGATCATTCATCTCCTGAATTTTTACAATTTTCCCATCAGCTGGAGAAATGATCAAATTATTCCCTTCCGGAATTACACGGACAGGATCCCTGAAAAAATTAAGACAAAATGCCAAAAGCCCGAACAGGATCCAAGGCAGTACCATAGGAATATTCATAGAGTTGGATTGCCAAATGGCAAGTGCAGTCAGTATCAATAAGGGCAGGACGATGATTCGTCCTTCCGGTGCGAGTCTCATGGTCTCATCGTCTCCTGGATTTTCCCAATCTCATTTTAACCTGTTTATATTTTCCATCACGAAAAATTTTGAGTGAAAGTTTATCTCCTGGCCGGAGGTCATATTCTGAAATGATGGTTCGAATTTCAATGGGACGATTCACTGCCTCATTGTTCACTGTCAGAATCACATCCCCTACTTCCAGTCCTGCTTTATCCGCCGCACTTCCGGGACTAAGCTCCACAATGATCACACCTTTTGTGAAGGGAATATCCAAATATTGTGCAAAACTTCTCGTCACTGGTTGAACTATTAGCCCTGTGGAATAGCCTCGATCCACATGACCTGTTTCCCGTAATTCTTTCGCGATCCGTTTTGCAGAATTTATGGGAATGGCAAATCCGATACCGACGGACCCTTGGGCATAATCTGAACCGGTGAATATGAATGTATTGATGCCAATGACTTCCCCCACTGCATTCACCAATGGGCCGCCCGAATTTCCAGGGTTGATGGCTGCATCGGTCTGGATCATATCTTGGAAAACTTTTCCGCTTTTTTGTCGTCCAAAATCCATATGCGTAGCGGAAATAATGCCCACACTGGCAGAGGGTTTATTGCTGATTGAAAAAAGTTGAAACGGGTTCCCTAAGGCAATCACCCATTCGCCGATCAATAAATCATCTGATGTACCAAGGGTGGCATAGGGAAAATCGTCACCATCCAATTTCAGCAAAGCCAAGTCCGATGTTTCATCCGAACCGACGATTTCAGCTTCAAATTCGTCTCCGCCAGCTAATGTGACTGTGACTTTATCTGCCTGCTCTATCACATGATGGTTTGTCATCACAAACCCATCTGGACTAATCACCACACCGCTTCCGGAACTTTTCATAGGATATATCTCCCGGGGATACATAAACCCAAAAAAAGGATCGAAAGAAACGGAAGAAATATGCTGTTCCACGTTGATGCTGGCTACCGCGGGGCCTACTTTCTCGATAGCCCGAGTTATAGCCGTCTGCCGAGAAGCGGAAATTCCATCTCCCGATATAATGCTGCAAAACACAAACAGTGATATTAGAAATTGTTTATTCATAGTCAACTTTTTCAAGGATTAATCCTTGTGCCGGCGCTTTGAAAATTCGAACATTCTTTTGCGGAGTCTTCAATAAAGATAAAAATTCGTTTTCTGAAAATCGATTCTCAACAACTGCAATCATGGTACCTGCCAAATAGCGAACCATATGGTGCAAAAAACGGTTACCGACAATAGTAAAAATTACCATTTTTCCTTCAGACTTCCATTCAGATTTATGGATGATGCACCGCGTGTGTTCCAAGTCATCATTGAATTTGCTGAAAGACAAAAAATCATGATCCCCAATAATAATGTACGCTAATTTATTGAGATAATCTAAATCCAATTCGGGTAAATGCCAGCTCTGGTTTTGGAATAAAATGGATTCACCGGTAAAACATTGGTAGCGATAATGGCGTTTTGTTGCATCAAATCTTGCCTGAAAATCACCGGCAACTTTTTCTACCTCCATTACTCGGCAATCCATAGGCAAATTACCGTTAAGGGCATTGTTCAATTCTGTTTCATTTAAGCGTGTTTCCAAATCAACATGGGCAACTTGTCCCAAGGCATGAACACCTGTATCTGTCCTCCCTGCGCCGTGAACCGGAATTCTTTCTCTTGAGTTGGAAATTTTTAAGATGACTTTTTCTATTTCCCCTTGGACTGTTCTTTCTTTTGCTTGAAGCTGCCAGCCAAAAAAGGCAGATCCATCATATTGCAGGGTCAATTTATACCGGGACAAATGCATGAACTCCAATCAAGGCACCTGTAATACCCACACACCAAAATAAATCTGATAATGAAAAGCTTATAAATGGATAAACGCTTCTGGGAATGGTGCTCCCATATCCCCGCATCATCATCACGGCGGTAATGGTTTCTGCCTTGCTCAAATTCAAGATGATAAAATCCGGAATGAATTGCGCCACCCGAAGGGTTTTTTGCATCAAAGTCCGTGGCGGATTGATAGACAAAGCCATCTGTGATCTTTCTGTTTGTCGCCATTCTTCCTGCAGGCTGGGGAAAAAACGAATTGTCATATCAAAAAACAACAGTAAATCTTCCACCCAGCGCCAGTTTAGATTCAGTTTATACCAAATACTCCTCACTGCAATAATGATATCCCCGGATTTGGATTGAATCGTGTAAATGGTCATAATACTCACCATGACAATCAATCGAATAGTTGATGTGGTAACATCCATGAGAATAGCCGGTACAGGGCGATCTGAGACTAATAATGAGAGAGTGAAATAAATTGCACCTGATATAGGGAAAAATTTCCAAAATGGTGCCGTGCGTTTTTTCCATTCATCCC
>CAXFCD010000064.1:0-25858 GCA_964001155.1 uncultured bacterium
AAATTGAAAAACGATTGACAGAAATCTGGAATTATCCCTCTCAAGGCATGCCATTCAAGAAAGGAGAGAAATACTATTATTATAAAAATGATGGTTTACAGAGCCAATCAGTCATGTATGTACAAGATTCACCAGAAAACGAAGGAAAAGTATTCCTGGATCCCAATACATTTTCATCCGATGGGACTATCGCTCTTGGCGGCACCTATTTTTCCAATGATTTTAAGTACATGGGTTATTCCATCAATAGAGCAGGATCCGATTGGCAGGAATTTTATGTATTGGACTTGGCATCAGGCGAACTGCTAAAGGACCATTTAAATTGGGTAAAATTCAGCGGAATGGGTTGGCATGGAGACGGATTTTATTATAAAAGATATCCAACGCCGAATGAAGGCGATGAACTCTCAGCAGCGAACGAACATGCTAAAGTCTATTATCACCGATTGGGGACGTCACAGGAAGCAGATGAACTTATTTTTTATGAGCCTGATAAACCCAAACTAGCCCCCAGCATCGGTGTATCGGACGATGAACGTTTTCTTTTTCTGTATCGATCCAGCGGGACCTACGGCAATATGTTGGCTTTCAAAGATACAAATGATCCGGAAGCAGACTGGACTCACATTGTCGATGATTTAAACTCAAATTGCTGGATCATGGATAATGTAGGCGATTATTTAATTGCCCAGACAGACCGAGGTGCGCCATTTAAGAAAATCGTCCGTATCGACCCCAAAAATCCCCAAGAATCGAACTGGGAGACATTGATCGAAGGGACCAAAGATCAAGTGTTATCCTCTGTGAATTTAGTTGGCGGAAAATTCTTTGCCCATTTTACTGAGGATGTAACCTCTGCGTGGAAGGTATATGATTTGGATGGAAATTTTCTCTATAACGTAGAGTTACCCGGTAAGGGGATTGTAGGCGGTTTTGGCGGCAAGAAGGATCAAATGATCACATGGTACACGTTTAATAATTCTGTGAATCCGCCTACTATTTACCAGTATGATATTGAACAAAATTCATCCACTGTATATAAAGAGTCAGAAGCAAAATTTGACAGAACTAATTATGTATTGAAACAGGAATTTTATCCGTCTAAAGACGGCACGATGATTCCCATGTTTATCGCTCACAAAAAAGGGCTCAAAATGGACGGAAAACGCCCAACCTTGCTCTATGCTTATGGTGGGTTCAATATTTCCATAAAACCCTATTTTAGCAAAGCAAATTCGATTTTATATGAAAATGATGGCGTTTATGCTATTGCAAACTTACGTGGTGGCGGTGAATATGGTCAAAACTGGCATGAAGCCGGGATGCTCCATAATAAACAAAATGTGTTTGATGATTTTATTTCAGCGGCAGAATATTTGGAAAGAAGCGGCATTACTTCCCCTAATTATTTAGCCATTCGCGGCGGTTCTAATGGCGGCCTCTTGATTGGTGCAGTTCTCAATCAACGTCCAGATATATGCAAAGTAGCCTATCCTGAAGTAGGCGTCATGGACATGCTTCGATATGAAAAATTCACCATTGGCCATGCTTGGGCGGTAGAATATGGATCAGTTGCTGAAGAAGAACATTTTAGGAATTTGGTCAACTATTCACCACTACATACTATTCAGGATGATGGAGATTACCCTTCAGTTTTGGTATATACAGCTGATCACGATGATCGCGTGGTGCCGGCACATTCGTTTAAATATGCCGCTGCACTACAAGCAGGGCAGGGCGGCACGGATCCAATTTTAGTTCGCATCGGTCAAAGCGCAGGTCATGGCGCTGGAAAACCCACCAGAAAAATCATTGAGGAATATGCAGAAAAGTGGGCGTTTATGTTTTATGAAATGGGTGTAGGATACTAAGCTAAAACTTTAGCAATATCGTCCCTAATTAGGATTAGGATGGCAGATTGGGATACAATGAGATAATCTAAATTCTCAATCTTAATCTCAATGCTGGCTTTCCCTAAGAAAAGGGCATAGTCCCCAATTTCAGCTTGGGTGGGAATATATTTCACATCTGATTTCTTCTCTTTCCAAGGCTCATCAAAAGATGTCTCCGGCGACCCCAACGGTATGCCCGGACCTACTTCTACAACAATTCCACCGCGGACTTCCTGCTTTTCAATCACACTGGGCGGTAAATACAGGCCGGCTGGTGATTTTTTTTCACCTGTGTCGGGCCGAATCAATACCCGGTCCCCAACGACTAAAACTTGTTTATTTGTACTCTTCATATTTTAAAAATGATAAGCCCCGAATTAACGGGGCTCATCTAAAACTGCACCAGCCGGTCGAAAGGAGGGTCTAAGTGGGATAACGGGCAGATGCAGTATCAATTTTTGTGTCTTTTTCTTCAGGTGTTGGTTTTGGTGGAATTTTTCCCCAATACGTTGGTCTGTAATTTAATAAAAAATAGACATTATCGTTGGTTCGATATACCTCTGGGGAATTTGACTTCCGAATATAGTTATGCTGGTAATCTTGTCCGGAATTGCCAAAAACATAATGAAGTAATTCGATGCCGCTTTCATCAAAGATTTGAAGATGTCGCCCCAAAGAATCATCTACACCAAACTTTTCCCATTTTTCTTCTTTCCTGGAGATGAGCATTTCCTGATGCACCGCCAACAATCGGTCAAAAAGATTATCAATTTGGTTTTCCTTAATCAATAATGAATCCGCTTGCGTGATGGTCCATGTGGTATCGGTTCGGACAAGTTCCAATGAATTCTCAGCCTCGGTGATCAGGACACGATGCACATCCTCTCGTTCGCCGGTAAAAATTGCACTGCCGGTGGCTGTGTATGATTTTTGGGATTGCCGGTTAAAAAGGAAAATGGCTAAAAGTACCGCCAAGACACTTAATCCGTATTTCAATGAATCAGTCATAAATCTGCCTTAAAATTTCTGCATGGTTTTTTTCTTTCCGCATTTGGAAAAATCCAAATGTTAACACTAACAGGGATGGGAGTAGCATATTTGCCCATTTCCACTTTTTCCGTGTAGAATCTTCCAGCTCTTCCAATGGACGGCTGGTGATTTCCCTGGAACGTAATGAAATTAAATCTTCATCGTCGGCGAGATAATCCACCGCATTCATGAGAAAAACAAGGTTATCATTCACGGACATTCCGCCTTCATCTGAAAGGAATTTGGAATCAGAAATGAGCATGAGTTCACCGCCGTTCACCAGTTTTGATGTTGCAGCAAGGATTTTTCCTTGTTGTCCCAACATACGAATGAATGGATTCTGTTGCGGATCTGGACTCAACATCCAGTTACTTTCCATCAATCCACTGTTTTTAGAAGATTTGAATAATTCAACCACACCTACAACACGGTCATTTTTAGTGGTGTCAATTTTGATCTCGCTGGGGAAGAAGGGCAGTACCTGTTCTAAATCAGAAACAACTATTTCATCTTTATTAAAAGATTGAACAATGGGGAAAAAGGGATAATCCATGGGGCGATTCATCAAGAAGATACCCCTGCGCTCCTGCACCTGAACCTTGCTGCACTTTCCATCCAAAACGAGGTTTTGTTGAAGATTGAATCCATAGTCTTTTAAAATGCCGAAAACATCCGAATCCACCGGTGTCGCCATTTGGGTTTGGATATCTGTTGCAATCCCGCTTTGGGTAAGAAAAACTTTTTTCCCCGAATCTAAAATACTGCTCAAGTTTTTCTTGACCAATGAATCCAAGGAATCCACTGCACCAGTTACTAAATAAACATCAATGTCCTGAGTAAGTGGTTTATTCAAATCCACATTTTGGAACGTGTAATGTTGGCTTAGTTGAGAAGATAAATTATCTGTTTTTATTTCAGCTTCAGGGTCTAAATGAGCTAATCCGATTATCTTTTTATCCACATCAATAAGAGATTTAATCTTCGTACTGATTAAATATTCCAATCCGGATGTGGTTTGAATGACAGGAATGACTTCTTTTTTATCTTCAAATAGAAGCACCATGCCCAGGTATACTTTCTTGATCTCAACTTTGTCATTCTCGATGACCTGCATTTGCACAGGTTGAATACCATCTTTTCTTGCTTGCTCTTCAAGATCCTTATCCGATTCGGGGTTATGGAAAAAGAAACGAATATTATTGTCAGAATAAGCACTGAATTCTTCCAGGATATCCTGTAAAAACCGCCGTGTATTCCCAAGCTCATTTGGAAGATTTTCTGAGAAATAAACTTTCATGGTCAGCAAATCATCCACCTTAGAGACAATAGATTGGCTGGATGATGAAAGTGAATACATTTGATTATCGGTTAAATCAAACCGAGTAAATCTATCCCGTGCAATTAGGTTGAGAAGGATGAGACCGAAAATCAAACCGCCGGTGTATAATAGAAATGAATTTTTATTTTTTGTCAACATAGCTTAACTCCATTTTCGGGATTCAAGCACCCGCGTTGTCATGAAGAGAAAAAAGCCAATCACTGAGCCAAAATAAACTAGGTTTCGTGTATCAATGACACCACGGGATATATTGGACAAATGGAACTCGGTACTCATATATTGCACAATTCCTGCTAGCCCTGCCGGAACAAACATCAACAGTTTATCCATGAGGAAAAACACTAATACAATGGCAATCCCTACAATGAAGGCAATCACTTGGTTTTCTGTTAAACTGCTGGCAAAAATGCCCACAGCCGTGTAAACACCGCCTAATAAGGCCAATCCAAGGTAACCGGTAAAAACAGCGCCGTGGTCCGTGGTCGTCCCTACACTGTACAAGGTGATATAATGTATAACCGTTGTCAGCAATGCAACCAGGATGAGGGAGAATCCTGCCAAATATTTTCCAATCACAATGTCACGCTCACGAATGGGAAGTGTGCTAATGATCTCAATGGTGCCGATACCTTTTTCTCGGGAGATGAGTCCCATGGAAACCGCTGGAATGAAAAATAGATAAACCAATGGGACAATTCCAAACAAGGACCGCATATCGGATTGATTGTAAAGGAAAAAGGTATTGGTAAAGAAATATCCATTCACCAATGCGAACACCACCAAAAAGATATAGGCCATAGGACTGGTAAAAAAGGACCGTAATTCCTTTTTATATATTGATAGAACACTATGCATGAGCTGAATCTCCTTCGTAGGTCAAATGCCTGAAAATATCTTCAAGGTTACGTTTTGATGCGCTCATTTCCAGGATGGTCCAGTCATTTTTCACAGCATAGTCAAAAACATCTTTCCGGGGATCAGAGTTACTGTTGTATTCAAGGGAAACTTGAATGGAATCACCCGATTTATTTAATGAATTCAAGGAAATGCTTGGAATTACCGCCTTCATATCCTGAATTGCATTTTCCTCAGCATTTTGGATTTCCATATGTAGTTGGGTCTTACCTTGTGAATCAGAAATCAAATCTTCGCTGGTACCGTCAGCAACAATTTCACCGTTATGAATTATGATGATCCTGTCAACTGTAGCTTGAATTTCCTGAAGGATATGGGATGACATGAGGACAAGTTTTTCTTTTCCCAGTTTTTTAATCAGCCTGCGAATCTCTACAATTTGATTGGGATCCAAACCGGATACGGGTTCATCCAAAATCAAAATTTTAGGATCATGAATCATGGCTGCTGCCAATCCAATCCGTTGTTTATATCCTTTGGAGCAGTTGCCTATGGTTCGATGGACGACCCCTTGCAGGGCGCAATCGGCTACCACACGTTCCAGGGCTTTCTTAAAATCCCCACCGGTAATGCCGCGAATATCTGCATGAAACTTCAAGTATTCGTACACTTTCATTTCACCATACAGCGGATTTAATTCCGGTAGATAGCCAATTTGTTTCTGAATGTCTAAATTATGATCTATAATATTTTTTCCATCAACGAATACATTTCCATCCGTGGGGGATAAATAACCGGTAATTATTTTAAGCGTCGTACTTTTACCGGCACCGTTGGCCCCTAAAAAACCGACAATTTCTTTGTCGGATAATGAAAATGAGATCGATTTGACGGCTTGAACATGTCCATAGTTCTTGGACAGATTTTCAATGCGTAACAATGTGTATCTCCTTGGTTAAAGAAATAATGAATGTAAAAAGGTTAAAATTGTTCCAAAAAATTCGGGCAATATTATTAAAAATAATCCAGAAGGGAAATAGGGCAAAATAACCACCTTGTGACCAATGCCACATCTTGAAATTAATTTGGTGGATTTACCTTGACTCTAAGGAGTTTAAAGGCATAGCTTCTACCCGACTAGTCAAATAATTTTGACAAGTAATGGTATACCAAATCGAAACAATAAAGGAGAGTATTATGACTCGTATCTTTAAATCAGTCATTTCTACTCTGGTAATATTATCACTCGTTGCCGTTCTGCCAGCTGAAACGACCGTACAAACAGACCAAGTCGAATTTGCTGTGAAACAAGATGGTGATGATGCAGTTTTTGCCAGTGCAGAAATCAAAAAGAAAAAGAAGAAAGGAAAGAAAATTTCCAAAAAAGGCAAAAAGAAGAAAAAAGGTTTCTTCTCTAAGTTCAAAGGAGCTAAATAGCCTTTTTCTTTTTCACAAAAAATAAAAAAGGGTACGTTAATCGTACCCTTTTTTATTTCCTAAATTCCGTTTATAATTGAGGTAACAAACCGAGGAGAAAATTTATGTTTGCAAATAAACTTTCAATTTTTAGTCTGATGTATTGCATAATCGCCATCCTGCCTGTCGTTGCCCAGGAAGAAGATTCTGCCGATTATGATGAAGAATCAGGAGGGAATGAAATGTTCACCAGTGTGGATGTGAGTTACTCCCAAGATAAAGGGAATACGGACTTTCTATCACTATATTATGGTTTTAGTTATAGTATAGTAGGTGATATTGGCCCATTAACAGATGCAGAATTCAGCGTCAATTTTTCCCGGAGTGATGATCAATTAGATGGTGATGCGTTTACAGATGATCAATCCTTGACATCAAAATTTGACCTTTGGGCAAATCAACGCATATCGCCATTCTTATTTTTTCAAAAATCCTTTGACCGAACCATTGGGTTGGAAAACAGACTTAACTATGGTGTTGGTGGAAAAGTTGGTTTAATGAAAGGGTTTTCCGTTAGCTATGCCTTCTTGGCTGAGGATGAATCATATAAATCATCTGTTATCACAGGTGTAGACTCAACTTTGAATGAATATTATTATTACGAAGATTATTGGGCCTACGATACAACCTATGGCGAAACAACTTCTGATACTTCATTCTTTCGTCATTCCATTCGTCCGAAGTACAAAGTGAAATTAATGGATGGGAATGTGGTTTTTGATTATCGATTCTATTACAAACCGCGAGTGGACAATTTTGATGATTACCTGTTTGAACATGAACTCAAGATTTCAGTAGTCACATTTTATGAAGCCTTGTCTGTAGATCTCAATTATTCCAATAAATACAATGCCAGGTATGATGAAAATGAGATTCTCAATCCTGATACAGGCGAGTTTTACAACGCCGTGGATGAGAATATTTCATTGGGCTTGTCATTTATGTTCTAAAATAATCTGAAAGACCTTTTTAATCTCCTGGGGCGTGAAGGTAACTTTTCGCCCCTTTTTTTATGAATTACGATCATTTATCCATCGAAGCCAAGTGGCAAAAACACTGGGACGACCATAAAATATTTAAGGCAGACATTGATCCGGATAAGGAGAAAGTTTATGTCTTGGATATGTTTCCTTACCCATCGGGATCCGGCCTTCACGTCGGGCATCCGTTAGGGTATACTGCCACTGACATTTATTGCCGATTTAAACGACTCCAAGGATTTAATGTATTGCATCCTATGGGTTGGGATGCCTTTGGCTTACCCGCAGAGCAATATGCTATCAAGACTGGGACTCATCCACGTGAAACCACAGAAGAGAATATCAAGAATTTCAAACGGCAGATTAAAATGCTGGGCTTTTCCTATGATTGGGACAGGGAAGTTAATACCACCGATGAAAAGTATTATAAATGGACACAGTGGATTTTTCTTCAATTATATAAAAAAGGTTTAGCTTACGAAGCAGAAGTACCTGTTAATTGGTGTTCTGAACTGAAAGCAGTATTAGCCAATGAAGAAGTGGTGGATGGCAAATCTGATATTGGCGGCCATCCCGTAGTTCGCTTACCCATGCGTCAATGGATGCTCAAAATCACAGACTATGCCGAATCCTTACTAGCAGGGTTGGATGAATTAGATTGGCCGGAAAGCGTTAAAGATTTACAGAGAAACTGGATTGGAAAATCAGCAGGGGCGAAGGTCAACTTTATATTACCATATCTAAAAGACGAAATAACAGTATTTACAACAAGACCTGATACGCTTTTTGGTGCAACATATATGGTCCTTGCACCGGAACATCCATTGGTAGAAAAACTGGTCTCTGCTGAACAAAAAGAAGTTGTAAACACCTATTGTGAAAAATCCAAATTAAAAAGTGATTTGGACAGGGGAGACCTGAATAAAGAAAAAACAGGTGTTTCATTGGGGGCGGTTGCTATCAATCCAGTCAACGGTGAAGAAATACCTATCTGGATCGCTGATTATGTTTTAATGAGTTATGGAACAGGGGCAATTATGGCTGTCCCTGGACACGATCAACGAGATTATGAATTTGCGAAAGAATTTAATTTACCAATTCGCGAAGTTGTTTCCGGTGGCGATTTATCTAATGAAGCATTTACAGATAATCAAGATGGTCTTCTAATTAACTCATCAAACGAAGATGGATTATCCCTTAATGGCATGTCAGTTGAAAAAGCAATTGATGAAACCATTGAATGGCTTGAAGAGAGAAAAAAGGGAGAAGCATCTGTCCAATATAAATTACGTGATTGGCTTTTTTCTCGTCAGAGATATTGGGGTGAGCCTATTCCAATTATTCATGGCAAAGATGGGGAGATCCATGCAGTTCCAGAGACTGACTTGCCACTCTCATTACCTAATGTAGAAAAATATGAGCCTTCCGGTACAGGTGAATCTCCTTTAGCAAATATTGATAATTGGGTGAATACACCTGACGGTCAACGAGAAACGAATACCATGCCGCAATGGGCCGGTTCTTGCTGGTATTATTTACGTTATGTTGATCCTTTAAATGATGATAATGCCTGGAGTCAAGAAGCGGAAAAATATTGGATGCCGGTTGATTTGTATGTGGGCGGAACGGAACATGCAGTCCTTCATCTATTATATGCTCGATTTTGGCACCATGTTTTACACGATCTTGGGTTGGTCTCCACTCGGGAACCTTTCCAGAAACTATTTAATCAAGGCATGATTCGCAGTGAAGATGGCCAAAAAATGAGCAAATCCCGCGGAAATGTGGTTAATCCTGATGATGTGGTAAGCGAATATGGGGCAGACAGTTTTCGGTTGTATGAAATGTTTATGGGCCCGTTGGAAAAATCAAAACCATGGAGCACCACCGGTTTACAGGGCTGTTATCGGTTTACACAAAAGATTTGGAAAGTTTTTACGGATGACCCTGCAAAGATTCAGGACAATTGCGCTACAGATGAAACAATCAAACTTTTACATCAATCCATCAAAAAGGTAACGAACGATCTTTCCAATCTGCGCTTTAATACATCTGTGTCCCAATTAATGATATTTGTAAATCATTTGCTGACCTTGGACACATTAGATAAACATGTTTTAAGACAGTTTTTAATCATATTAAATCCGTTTGCACCGCATTTATCTGAAGAATTGAATGAAATACTCGGATTTGAAGTGATCACATCAACACAATGGCCAGAATATGATGAATCTTTAATCGTAGAGGAAAAAATTGAAATCGCAGTTCAGTTCAATGGAAAAACGCGCGGTAATATTTCAATTCAAAAAGATGATGACCAAATTGAAATAGAAACGTATGTAAAAAGTGATGGGAAACTCCAGAAATATTTAGAGAATAAAGAAATAATCAAAGTGATCTATATTCAAGGTAGAATTGTCAATTTTGTTATTAAATAACAACAGTTCATGTATAATATTGTATACGATTATAAATTAGTTTTGAAGGAAAACCAATCAAATGAAAGTAAAACGATTTATACAAATATTTAGTATATTTATAATTACCTTTTTTATATCTTGTGAAAATGAAGAAATCTTAGATGAAGCAGCAATCGATCATCAAATCTTAATTACTTATCCCAATGATAATGAAGAAATTTTTGAAATAGTCACAGTTAGATGCTCTACAAACCTAGAGAATGATGAATCTTTGGAATTTGTGTTATTTCAAGAAGATGGTAATTCAGTAAAATTAGGTGATAAACAAGGCAAACCATGGGAATTCGAATTTAATACATTGGTGGATGGAAATAATGATGGGCAGGCAGACTTTGTAGACGGAAACTATTTCCTCTCTGTTTATAATAAAGACAAAACAGCAGGGGATACTATATCAATAATAATCAATAATACTTTAGCCCATCCGTCGCAGATAGATATTATTTCAATTACTCCATTTAGTCCTTATGGTTATTCAATGAACTACACAATTGTCTGGGAAAAATCTCAAGATGAGGACTTCCTCCATTACTATCTTGAAATGTCAGAAGACTTAGAAAATTTTGATTCAACATCCCAAAGAATATTTGAAACAGATAAAGTAGACACTACTTCCTATGTATTTTCTACAGGGAGTCCAACAATAGATAGATATTTTCGAATTACAGTTATCGATACATTTGATTTAGAAACCAAAGGTCAAATTTTTTCATCATCAGGTTCTGCGGTACCAGAAGTATTAAAAATTGTTAATGTTACTTATGATACAACTCACTTCTATATAACATGGAGGAAATCAAACAATCCAAAATTCTTATTTTATGAATTAAAATGTAGCAATCCACAGGAAAATGGAGTTGGTGGACATGAAGTATTTGGTACGGTGGATGATATTAATGACACCACCTTTGCTGTTTCAGGATTTACACCGGTAAACCAAAACTACTTTTTTGTCAGACAAGTTGATTCTTCAGGCGTTAGACCTGGTTGGCACCTTGATGATTGGGAATTAAATAACAACCCCTGTGTAACTGAAACAAGAGCCCAAACTATATACAATAATAATTTTGAAGTTTCTGTCATGTCAATTGACTATGAATCGTATCCCAGAACTTTGACATGGGAAAAATCAAAAGATCCATTTTTTAAAGGATATGAACTATTATGGAAGGACGGTCAAGGGAATGGTGAAAAAGTTCCATTAGATACAATATACGCACAAAATGATACAATTCATGCGATTGAATTCTGGGATGATAATGTCGCCTGGAATGAATACTATGTAAATGTGATTGATTATTGGAATATTATAGCTGAAGGAACAGGTTTTGCCAGATTAAATGATCCCGGTCCAATTGCTGTAAGTATTACAGATATCAATTATAATGATAATGGTATTACTGTTAATTGGGAACAATCAGAAGAATTAGATTTTTATTCGTATGAATTAATCACACTTAATTCATGGTGGCCTGATCAAAATGCTCCTTCAACAGTTTTGTCTGAAATTTATGATGCCGATCAAAATACATTTACTATTTCAGATTATGTTTTTGGTGAAAATAATTCAATATATTTTAGTGAAACATGCTCACAATGTAGTTATTTGTATGTTAGAGTTACTGATATTTATGGAAATATTGCATACACAGATGGAATTTCAGGTGTAAGTCCAAATACACCAAATTTAATCAAAGTACATTATGATGATATCCAAGAAAGCTATGAGATTATTTGGAACCAATACGATTCTGAATCTTTCGGTTCATATAGTCTATACAGACTTGATTCATTATATGAATCGACTGGAGAAAAAGAAGAAATATTTAATTCAACCAATATAAGTGATACTAGTTTTGTTGTAGATAATATTAATGGTTCAACTGTAGAAATATATGCATTAAGAGTTATTAGTGATATTGGTTTTCCTTCAAAACTAGATACCGTCATTGCATCTCCTTGGATAAAATTTAGTAAAACTATAAATGAGAATAGTGATTGGTCTAATCGTATATCGATTGAAGAGTATAGTTCTGGTGAAGGTGGATATATTGTTGCCGGGGAAGATCTTATTGTTACGGATAAATATGGAGATGTAATCTGGAATGTAGAAAATTTATATATTGGAGATTTAATATTAGATAATGAAACTATTGTGGTTTCAGCTGAATCAAGTTTAAAAAAATTCAGTTTAGTTGGTGATATTTTATGGGAAACTACCTATGCATCTGATATAACCGGATTCAAAACTTTATGCAAAACTTCAGCTGGATATGTAATAGCAGGAACTAGGCCTGGGGTACCTTATGAAAGAATAATGCTTCAATTTTTTGATGAGAGCGGTTATTCACCAAATTTATCCGGAATACAAGTATCAGATACTAGGGTATCTCCTGATCATATTATATCAACTTCAGATGGTGGTTTATTAATAGCTGGATGGGGGCCATCTGGTGCTGGTAATGGTTATATAGTAAAAACAGATATAGATGGCATTATAGAATGGTTTGATGATGAAACGTTAAATGGTGGATATGATGATTATAACCTTTTAGAGCATAATAACGTCTATTATGTGACTGCCGGTAATTATCAAGGTATATATAAATATGATCCAAATGGTAATCTATTAAATCAGACAACAATAGAATATTCTGAAATTAGGATAAGTAAATCTGATAATTCTATAAACGGTGAAACATTTATCGGCGTAGTAAAAGGTGGATCAGAAAGATATCCAATATTCCTTGGCTTAAATAGTGAATTAAACATCATATGGGAAAAGGATTTCACCGAATTTCCATACGGTGTTTACACATCGCTATCTAGTAATGCAGATTTTGATATCATACAAACCAGTGATCTTGGCTATGCGTTTGCAAGTAACCTTTGGATGAATTGTTGTTATTACGATAAATGGTTTTTTAAAACCGATCCATATGGTAATAGTGTACCAAGATCTTCATTTGGTGATTAGTAAAAAAAGAAATAATATAAATATTATATTATTATACATAATATACATTATGCGCATATTTTACGAAGGGAGATTCTCTTTAAAGCGATCCATATTATCTACCTCCCCCATTAATAAAACCGTATCTGAAGTATTTAAAATCGTGTCGGGCTCCGGATTTATGATCGACTCTCCATTTTTATTAATTATGCCAACAACCATTACATCATAGTCTTCCTTGATCTTAGAATATTTAATAGGTACACCTTCATATTGTGTCAAATTTTTTAACGAAATTTCATCTAAGGTCAAATTCAACTCTGCATGTTTCGGCGAAAAGACAGAAATAGAATCTTCAACTTGAGGTTTGGAAAGCATTTCTGCCATTCGATGGCCGCCAGCAGTATAAGGATTTACTACTTTATTTGCCCCAGCTCTTATAAGTTTAGCTTTATTGCCATCTAAAGAACAGCGACTCAGGATAAATAATTCCGGATTTTTGGTTTTCATGGACATGGTGACAAATAAATTTTCTTGATCGGTATCTAATACCACAGCCACCCCGGCAGCGTTATCAATGCGAGCCGCCTGCAATGTTTCTTCCGAAGTCGCATCTCCATGGACACAAAACATGCCTTTAGCACGGATTGTATCCACTTTTTGATCATTGATCTCAATGACCACAAAATCGAGCAGTTTATCATGTAATTCCTTGGCAATAACCGCCCCCATGCGTCCATAGCCGCAAATCACAAAATGGTTCTTTAATTTAGAAATATTCTTCATCATTTTATTTTTCCGAAATTGTTCTATTTGCATGAATTCTTCCCTAAAAGTCCGGATCAGCACACCGATGCCTGTCACACCGAAAATAATCACTAAAACAGACCATAATTTACCCGCTTCTGTTAAAGGGTGCACTTCACCATACCCAACAGTTGATAAAGTGATTACTGTCATATAAATGCTGTCAGCCCATGTCCAGGAATCCCCACCTAGAACGTAAAACCCAAAGGAACCAATCAAAAGCAGAGAAATGAAATACGGGACGACAAGATTTTTTTTATTCATCTCTATCCGGCTAACAAATCTATAAGATGGAATAAATCATAAATATCAAGGACATTATCAAAATTTAAGTCACCCACCTCCCATTGAAACTCGCTCAGTTCTGTGTCATTCATGAGCAAGTGAACCATAAGAATGAGATCTTGGATATTCACCATATCATCCTGGTTGATGTCACCGGGAAGCATGACCGGGTTATAATCAAAGGTGTAATCCCAAATTCCCCGTCCATAGGTACCAAAACGGACCGTATTAACTTCAGGAATATAATCTACGGTCCAATAAGTTTGATCCGGAGCGGTTTCAGCAGACATATCCTGCCATTCACCATTATCGAATGAATAAAAATATGGGCCAACAGCTGTTGCAGCAAAAATCATGGATTCATCGGGCAAACAGGTTAATTCATAAACCAATGTATTTGGCAGTCCTTCATCAAATGATGTGAAAGTTTCTCCACCATTTTCGCTTACATAAACAGCCGGATTGGAATAACCACTACCACCAATGTAAACACGTTGATCATCCACCGGCGAAGGCAGAATTGTGCTGCCATAAAAATAGTGTGATTCAGGACCGGTAAAGCTGGACGTTTGTGTAAAGGCACTACCGTTATTCGTTGAATAATAAAATTTTCCATCCTCTGTTGAAACGTACCAATAATATCTTGTGACAGGACTCCAGGCCATGGCTGAAATTTTTGCATTGAAATCATAGGACATATCTGAAGCAGTGACATTATTATTGGCATAAATAACTTTCACCATATGATGTTGTGAATTGATTCCGCCTCCACCTATATAGGCAATATTAGATTGATACGGATCCATCATGAGAGGCGGCAGCCATAAATATCCACTCCCTGCAAAATCCCATGTATCATAATAATTTGAATTGGCAATATCCGGGTAATGCATAATAAATCCGGGATAGTCTGTCCAAAGGCTGTTTCCGCCATCTCCTGAAATAATATGACCATAATCACCACTAATGGTTTGTTCAAAATCCAAGACGCCCTCATAGTCTCCATCACTTAAATGGCGCTGGAATCCTTGATCCTGGCTCCCTGCATAAACATGGTGAGGTTCGGTCCGCTTGGTGTATGTTGAGTAATATTGACTCACACCTAATCCACTCAAGGATAGGTTTTGTACAGTGTTAAATTGATCATAGGAAATGTAAATGCCGCCATCAGTAGAAATAAGCTGAAATTCTTCTTCGGTCACTGGGTCAATGAAATAGGTGAATTCAGGCAAATCTGCATGAAGTTTAGTTGCCGGTGCCGAATAATATTCCCACCAATTATTAATTAAATTCCAGGAATTTCCGCCGTTGGTTGACCGGTAGCCATCCACGTTGCCGATCACCAATTTATTGGGATCATAAGGATTACATTCAAAACTGTTGATTGTAAACGTGCCTGTGGGCAATGTTCCCCTGTTTTCCCAAGTGCCACCACCATCCAATGAAGTATATTGCTGACTCCCCACCCTGCAATGGAGAAAAACTTGGCCATCATCCACACCGCCTATCAGAATATTACTCCCCGATCCTGAAGGTGAAAAATCCCCAACTAATGTGAGTTCATCATTATCAGATAAAATGTAACAATCGCCATCATTGAGAACGTACACGTCCCCATTCTCCATTTGGGGTGTCCACATATCAAAATGGCTTGTTCCAACAGTAAATCCATTGGCAGAAGTTAATTCAGCAATTCTAGTAAACGATTCGCCACCATCCGTAGATTTATAAATTGACGGCAAGTAAGTCCAAACGGTATAATCCCATTCCACAACACCTAAATAAATAATGGGTTGAGGGCTGTTTTTTACAATACCGCGGAAGATCCAACCCCACCCTTGGAATGAGTCCAGTCCGGCCGCATCATCAATGATGAGCCCATCATTATCAGATCGGTAACAATGTTTACTATCTACCATGAGTAAACGATTTACAACATCATATTCAAATCTTTTTAAAAAATGAATTCCCGTAATTTGGAAATAATCATTCAGGGACTCCCATCCGGTACCATCTAAATTTCCCCGCCAAATATTTCCGCCACTGGAGGCACAATAGATTTGACCATTTTCATAATCCACATCGGCTGTTCGAATTCTGCCAGCCAAGTTGTTACTCCCTCGTTCATGCCATTGTCCCGGCACATCCCTGAGTGTTGTTGTTCTATTAAACTGAATATCCTCTCTGGATAAATGACCGCGAGATTGGAGATTCTTTCGCAGTTGAGTTTTGATTTTAAATTTTTCATCCCTTGTTTGCTGGTCCATTTTTCGCCAATCCACACCGGGAGCTGTGCGGTGCATATTTTCCATCCATTCCTGGCGATCTTTTTTGAACTTTTTTCGGTCGTTCTTTTTTTGGATGATCTCGGTTGGCGCAGGAATCTCGCTAACTGCTCCATTCTCCCTCACTGTAAAAATTAAAATAAAAAGAAAGGAACCCAGGAAAAAGGTGTAAATGTTGGTAGAAAATTTCATTTCATTGGTCCTACCAGTATGAGGACAAGATGAATAAGCCATGAATAAACATGGCAAAAATTAAGTGAAAAAAGAATTGAGAGTAAGTCTATATAGCAAAAAGGGGCCGATAATTCGGCCCCCTTTTACTTAGGAGGGTGTTCTTATATAGTAAATCTAATTTTAATCTTCTTCAGCAGCCTCAGCTTTTTCCTTTTGGATTAAGGCAAGGTCTTCAATTTCTTTCAAACGTTTTTCCAGTGTGGCTGTCGTTTGTTCAAGATCGGCTATGCTTAGCTTTAATTTACGTATGGTTCCCTTAACTTCGGTAGCTAAATCATCAATATCGTTATTAACATTTTTGAAGTTTTTCTTGGTATTTCGCATGAAATTATCCAAAGTAAAACTCACATCGTCAATCATAGAAGCTAAAGAATCAGTATTTTTTTCAATCAAATCAGTATTGGCTACAATATCTCTTTGTGCCTTACGGAGATGCTTACCCCTGCCGATAAATCTTAAATTATAAACACGTAAACTGTCGGAAAACTCATTCAGGACGATATCCACATGCTCTTTATCCGCAAGATTTAGTTCGTCCATTCTTCTGTTTAACTCATCAGTTAAAAATTGAAAATAAAATGCACCAACAATCAGTGCTCCTAATAATCCAAATACAAATTTATCCTTAGCGTTCATTCAATCCTCTATTCTGTGTTACTTGCCTTCCAAGCGTCTTTCCCATTCGCTCATGCCTGAGGTATCATCATCTGATTCGTCGGTACCACCGGAACCATTTCCGGAAGGCATCTCCTTCCCTTCCATCAAATCATGGAGAATTTGATTACGTCGTTCTGAGCTTACCTTCAGATCTCCCATGATACCTTCCACTTCATCATTGAAATCAGTGATGGTTCTCTCTAATCGTGTTACCAATTCATCCAGTAATGCTTGGCCGTAGCTGTCATTGATGCCAGATAATAGATTATCAAGTTTTTCGTTGAGATAGTTCGTTCTACCGTCTTGGCTTTCGAAATCAATACCCATATTTTATTAACAAATTAATTATGGAATAGCAAAATTTATTGGCGGAATTTCATACAAGAATAGGTGTCTCGCAACCTTGAAGTTCAAGGCCAATGTTTAATTCTTTTATACCCCAAGCTGTCTAATGGGTCTATGAGTGCCAAAAATGTTTTTTTTTGAATCAAATAAGGCAATTTATCTACTGTTTTGATTTTGAGTAATTCTTCATTTTCCCCAATACCGGTGACAGGAATATCATACTTTCCGGATCCGGTGATGGTCATTTTATCTTGAATCGTCACAGAAACCGCTAACAGACGCTGCCCTTCCCCCCAATCAAACAATTTATAATCGGTGAACATAAATCCATCTTCAGGTGCATATTCCAGAATAGTGAATCCTTCATCCATTAAAAATTTGCGGATTTCGGGTATGGCTTCCGTCCGTGGTTTTTCATAAGAAAAATGCATCACCATCCTGGGCGGAGTTGGGCAAAATGAAAATTTAACGGAAGAAAAGGTTAGAAAAATAAATAATGGGATTCGCAAGTACTACCTAAGAATTGTTCCAATTCGACTCCACCGAGGCATCCAGGTGTCTAAATTAAGTGAGAAATATGTAAACATTGCTTCACCTAAAATATTGTTCTCCGGGACAAATCCCCAATACCGAGAATCCAAACTGTCATCTCGATTATCGCCCATTGCCCAATAATAATTTTGAGTCACTTCATATTCGATGAATTCATGAACAGGTTTTCCATCAATGAGTAAAAATTGAAAGTGATCATCCTTTATGGCTTTACTCCAAGGCGTAACTAAATCACCATTCGGGAAATATTCTTCATAAACATACTTCTCCCCCTTCCGGCGGTATAATTCATTCGGATCCTGTAATGTGAAAGAATATTCGACTTCTTCATTTTTTAACGTAGCAGTGTGACCCTCGAATAACATAATGGGCAACAAATAACGCCAATCCGTTTCTGAATTGATTGGAATAACATCTCCGGCTTTTGGAATATAAATTGGACCAAGATTATCCCGATTAATATTGTTCTCAGAAGATAAAAATATGTCAGGCTGCCGATATTTGGTTTGCATAGGTGCAGTTAAGTATTTACCGTTGGTCCACATTGGAACTTCTTCTCCATTTACGTAAAGCTTTTTCTCTTTGATTAACATAGTATCTCCCGGACCTGCCACACATCGTTTCACATATTTCACATATTTATCCCGGGGATATTTAAAAATAAGAATATCTCCCTTAGAAGGAATTTTGAATTCTGGAAATTTTATATATGGAATAAAAAATCCGATATCTGTGTACGGAATCCCGATCCAATCTGGTGTACGCATACCATATACAAACCGGCTGCCAATGAGAAAATCGCCTGTCATAATTTCATTCTCCATACTCCCGGTTGGAACGATGTATGCTTCCAATACAGTTACTTTAACCAGGAGAACTGTGAGAACGATATAAACAATCGCTTTGGTTTCTGAAATGAGTTGTTGTTTATTCATGTATTTTCGGCGGGGAAATTAGGGAATCAATCCAGGTGAATGCCTTCAAAATGTTTAATGATTGGTTTTTTCTTTTGCAAAATAACTGATATGCAATCAATCCGAAAATCATCAATTTGTTCCATGTCTTTTTGGTACGATTGAATTGCATGTGACAACTTATCCAGTTTTATAGCATCCACTTTTTCATCCAATGAATCAGGGTTTGTTTTATAAGCAGTCTTCACTTCAACAAATACAGTTTCATTCCCATTTTTCGCAATTATGTCAATTTCACCATGAGGCGGGCAATTTCGATTCATTTCCAAAATGTCCAATCCTTTTCTTTTAAGAAACAGCGCTGCCAATTTTTCACCAATCCAACCGATCCGTTTCTGTTCTGATAACCAGGTTAAGGTTGGCATTCTTTTTTTGACAGGTTTAAAAGATCTTCTATGGATGGGTGTAGCTTTGAATTCATCAAGCGCTTTCATATGAAATTCTGTGCCATACCCACTATGATTTTCAAATCCATATTCCGGAAATATTCGCCCATAATTTTTCATAATCTTATCTCGATGGACTTTTGCAACAATTGATGCTGCTTTGATTGAGTCTATCAGATCATCTCCGCCAACTATGCCTTCATTTGGGATGACTTGATTCCTTAAGGGATGGCCATCAATTAGAAGTTTTGTAGGACGTTTCGGTAGCTTTCCTACTGCAATCTGCATGGCTTTTAATGTCGCTTCTCTTATGTTGATTTCATCGATGGTTTTAACATCCACTTCCCCCACACCAATTCCCTTTGCTTGTTCATGGATTTTTTTAAATAATTCAGATCTTTTCCTTTTGGTTAACTTTTTCGAATCACGCAAACCATCGATTGTATGATCTTCCGGTAAAACCACCGCAGCCGCTACAACTGGTCCTGCTAGCGGTCCTCTTCCTGCTTCATCTACGCCGGCAATTATTTCCATGGAACTTTCCAATATTTACTACCATCAGATTTAAGCCACAATGCGCCCTGATGGTCTGTCCTGTGAATTTTAATTTGTTGTTGGTTTAATCGATCCATTACAATGGGAGATGGGTGGGAAAATTTATTACCTTCACCGACAGAAACCACGGCTAATTCAGGTCTCATTTGAGATAATATTTTTTGTGTGGTACTGGTGATGGAGCCATGATGTCCAACCTTTAAAACATCAACTTTAAGTTCATCTCCAAATTTTGTTAAAGCATCATCTCCTTCATGTTCTAGATCGCCCGTAAACATAAAGGAATTTTCTCCAACGATCAGCTTAAATACGATACTGGCATTATTCACATTATGTTGGTTGACAGAAAATGCAGAATCCGGTGCAAAAAACTGTAAGGATTCCATTGGCGTGATTTCCAAAATTTCTCCTGCAGATGGATTCCTAATTATTGTCTCGTGTTCTGTATAGCGTTCAATTAAATGATTATATGTCCATGAGCCATAACCGGAATACGTATCCAGTAAAGTATCTGAATGGATTTCTTCAACAACGGACACCAATCCACCAATGTGATCTGCGTGGGGATGACTCATGACCGTCCAATCCAGTTTTTGAATGCCAAAATGGTTTAATACCGGAATCACAACTCGTTCTCCCCAGTTCTCTCGCCTATTTCGATTTCCTGCATCTATGAGCATTGTTTTTCCATTTGAGAATCTGACAAAAGCTGCATCACCTTGTCCAACATCCATAAATATAATGTCCGTCGTCAATTTGGAGAAATTTCCCCAAATCTGCACATTTAATAGAAATAGAAATGTTATGAGTCCCTTCATTCGAAATTCACGTTGGAACATGAGAAATAATCCAAGAACAAAAATTCCATAGAGAAAAATGTCCATTATCCCAATCTGTGAAACCGGAATTGAAGAGAAAGGAAAGGACGAAAAGAATTGTGCGAACCATGAAATGATTGTCTGAAGGACCCACGCAACATTTCCTGAAACTTCTGATAAGAACGGTGAAATTGAGAATCCCAAAATAATAAACCCGACCACAACGATTATCCCAATAATGGGGACAATGATTACATTGGCAATCAATGAAATAATTGGGATTTTATGGAAATAAGCTGCTGTGATAGGCAAGGTACCGATCTGTGCTGACAGAGAGACTAAAAACAATGACCAAACATTTTTCAAAACAACATTATTGATTTGACTTGGTTTAATTTTTTCGGGGAGTATTTGTTCAAATAATCCAAAAAAATAGACAATTGAAATGACGGCAGAATAACTCAAAATAAACCCTAAATCAGAGATGTAAAGTGGATCGAAGGCAAGTAATACAAAGGCAGTGAGCCCAATAATATTCCAGATATTTCCGGGGCGATCTACAATCGGTGTGAGAACATAAAGCCCTGCCATCATGGACGCACGAACCACACTGGGCTTCCCACCCGTTAATGCACAAAATCCAATAAGTCCTAAGATAATCACCAATCGATTCCATCCCCATGGAATTCGCAAAATGGATGTAAGTATTGTGAGAATGATTAAAATGTAGCCTACATGAAGTCCGGATACGGCCAGGACATGTATCACGCCTGTATTTGCAAAATCTGTTTTTAAATTTTCATCGATACTGGATTTATCACCTAACAGCAATGCTGTTAATAAACCAGCCGTTTTGGGCTCTGTAGAACTCGATAATGTTCGCCTTACATAATTTTGAACTAATCGGATACCATTGATTAAAAATGGAAGCTCACCGGGAATGATTACTGTTTTAAATTCTTTATCAATAAAAATTCGTCCAAAGGTACCTTGTCGGCTAAAATGAGATCTAAAATCAAAATCTCCCGGATTTCGTTTTTCATTTAATTTTTTGATTTGGCCAACAGAAAATAATGAATCTCCCTCCGATGGCGCTTTCCCTTTTCCATAGAGGGTGAAATGAATGGGATCAAGTAAATCTTGTTTTGATAGAGATAAAATTTTACAACTTCCCTTCCATCCATATTCTGTAACTGTTGATTGTTGAATAATGCCTGAAAAGTGAACTTTTTGTCCATGTTGCGTATCAATAAAATTTAGGTGATGGTTTATTTCATTGATACGAATGGTTGAAATGAACCATCCTGATAGAAATAAAATGATCGAAAGTTGACAATGAAAAATTGACCTATCTTTTTTAATAAAAAGAGAACTGAATACAAAAAACAAAAGAATGGTGGGAATCCATACGGATTGAACAATTATCCCAAGGAGAATCCCTAAAGAAAGAAAAATCGCACAATAAAAAAATAATTGATCTCTAATATTTCGGATTAATTGTGTATTCATTGCCTTGAATGTACACTTACAAATAATGAGTGAATAACGGTTTGTGGATAAACTCACTTCTCTCTAAACTCCCCACCAACTTTTTAAGTTATATGGAGATTTCATGAATAGACAGAAAGCCGGCCTAATTGCATTCGGCATTATTGTTTTCATTATGTATGCCTTTGGCTTGCACACCTTCGAAGCAATTTGGTCATTCCCTTCCCAACGAGCTGTACCACTGATGGTACTCGCCTTGGTTGGGACAGGCATTTATGCCACACTCCAACTCGGATTTCCCCAAATAAAATATCTACGCCACGGGATTGATGTTACACGAGGCATTTATGACAATCCGGAAGATGAAGGTGATTTAAACCATTTTCGCGCATTAACTACTGCCCTTTCAGCTACAGTTGGAATCGGAAATATAGCCGGTGTCGCAACAGCTATTTATTACGGTGGTCCCGGTGCATTGTTTTGGATGTGGGTTACGGCTTTTTTCGGCACAACCTTGAAATATGCTGAATGTACGTTATCGCTTAAATATCGTGAAATGGACGCCCTTGGGAAAACCGCGGGCGGCCCCATGTACACCATCGAGAATGGTCTTGGGAAAAATTGGCGGTGGATGGCGGTTGCTTTTGCGGCATTTGCTGTTATTTGTTCATTTGCTACAGGAAACGCTATTCAATCCTTTACTGTCTCTGATCAAATCTATTCAGAAGTGTCAGGCGTCATTGGGAATACACATTTTCTCACAGCTAAACATGAACTCTGGACCGGATTCGAAGTTTCGGTATTACAATTCATTAATGGTATCGTTATGGCTGCCCTAGTTGGGATGGTGATTATTGGCGGTATCAGTCGAATCGGTAATGTGACAGGCTACCTCGCACCTATTATGGCATTGGTTTATGTAACCGCCGCATCTCTTATTATTATTTCAAATATAGATAAAATAGCAGACAGTTTTGGACTCATTTTTTCCATGGCATTTAATCCACCTGCCACCATCGCAGGAACCGGTGGCGGCATCCTTCTGACTATGCTTTGGGGTATCAAGCGAGGATTGTATTCAAACGAAGCGGGACAAGGTTCAGCAGCCATTGCACACTCAACAGCGAAAACAAAATATTCTGTTCGTGAAGGTGCTGTTGCTATGCTTGGTCCATATATTGATACTTTAATCATTTGTACCATGACAGGTTTGGTCATCATTTCAACAGGCGCTTGGAAACACACAGAATTCTTTGCAAAAATCAGTGCAACGTCAATGGACGAATTCAATATTGCGATGTCCACAGGCGCATTTCAAGGTAGAGAATTATTTAATTCAAGTTTACTTACCTCCTACGCATTTAAAGAAGGATTGAGTTTCATGATATCCTTTGGAGATAAAATCGTCACAGTTTCCGTTCTTCTCTTTGCAGTATCTACAGCTATTGCATGGTCGTTTTATGGGAATCGATCTGCTGTTTATCTCTTCGGTGAAAAAGCCATCATGCCTTATCTCTGGGTTTATGTATTTTTTGTCTTCGTTGGTGGGATTGCTGAATTGGAAGCCATTTGGGCTTTCGGTGATGCAGCTCTCGGAATCATGACATTTCCAAATTTGATTTCTATCGTTTTACTAACGGGTGCTTTAAAGGGAATGACTAAAGACTATTTCTCAAAAGAACATGTCCCCTATCAAAAAGGATGATTTATTAAATGTTGCTGTGGAGGCTGCCATTGCAGCCTCCCACATTATTATGGAGGCTTTGAATAAACCCAGGGTCGCCGATCATAAAGGAAAAACTGATCTCGTAACTGAAACAGATCATCTTTCCGAAAAAACCATCAAATCTATTATACGATCATCTTTCACGGATCATGGATTTTTAGCAGAAGAATCAGGTGAAGATTCATCCACATCAGATTATCTCTGGATTATTGATCCCTTAGACGGCACAACAAATTTTGTCCATGGTTACCCTTCCTTTGCCGTTTCTATTGGGTTATTTTACCAAAACGAACCATTGGTGGGTGTTGTGATGGAAATGCCACACACAAAACTCTACACAGCTATCAAAGGTGAAGGCGCCTGGTGCGAAGGAAGGTCTATCTCATGCTCACAAACTGGATCATTAGAAAATAGTCTCCTAGTTACCGGATTTGGCTATGAGCATGGCGAACGATGGGAACGAAATATGAGACTCTACAAACATTTCACCGATACGACACAGGGTGTTCGGCGTCTCGGTGCTGCGGCAGTGGATTTATGCCATGTGGCATCGGGGAAAGTGGATGGATTTTGGGAGTTTGATCTACATCCCTGGGATACGGCCGCTGGAATTTTAATCGCCCAGGAATCCGGATGTATGGTGACTCAAATGAATGGCTCCGAATTTTCTATTTATGACAATAATATTTTGGTGGCGAATCCGAAGATTTACACAACGATGTTGTCTGAGATTCAATCTATTACTTGAATTGATCCCTAAACTGCATTTCTGACCATAAACTTTCCACCTTTGTTATTAGGTCGGTTTTACGGTCAATATAGATCATTTCCATGGCAAAAAAGTGAAACACGGGTCCACCCTCTTCACGGGAACCTTCCCAATGATAATGAACGGCAATCTTCTCCTTTTCTAAAATAATATCTAAAATTTCCACATGGAAATCGTGCCAGCTATTCGCGTAAGCGACAATATCATTTAAAAAGAGGGAATCATTTTGCGAAAATTGAACCTGGATCAAAGGTACAGACATGGAAACAAAAGAAGAGTCACCTTTTTTTGTAACAATTAAAATTTGTTGTTCTCCCATCTTACCGTGGAATTGAGGCCCATTCGGTGTCACAACTTTACCATTGATTTCATGAATGCGATCTCCTGCTGCCAGCCTCGTTTGCGAGGAATCATCCACAACCTGAGTAATGAGCAAACTCCCATCTTGGTATTCTGTAGAAATCCCTAACCCAACATAGGGTGTGTGATAATAAATGAAATCTTCCGAAATCATTGAGTAAACAACTGAATCTGCTCCGGCATACCTTGCTTCGATGAATTCAATAATATCTTGATCTTTTAAGGGAAGAGCAAAAATTGTTGAGCAAAAAAGAACCAATGAAATAAACCGGAGAATCATTTGATTAACCTTAAATAAATGAAAAATTGCATAGGAAAATTTAGAGATGACTTTATAAGTGGCATTATTTTTCTTTTTATAAAATTAAATTAATTAATAAAAAAGGGACAGTATTTCTGTCCCTTTTTATTGTGATTATTGATTTAAATTTATTTCAACAGAATCATCTTTTTTGTTTTTTGGAAGTTTCCGGCATGAATCTGATACAAATAAACACCGGCTGCTACAGGTTCACCAAATCCATTGGTTCCGTTCCAATGGATGGTTTTATATCCAGCTGATTGATGATCATTCACCAAATTCCGTACAACCCTTCCCATCATATCATAA